>JBEKKN010000052.1:0-23549 GCA_050010675.1 Verrucomicrobiota bacterium
GTTTCCTTCGCCGTCAAGGCGCAACGCGCCGTGGGCGGCGTGATGATTACCGCCAGTCACAACCCGCCGATTTTCAATGGTTTCAAGCTCAAGTCATTCTACGGCGGCTCGAGTGACCCGGCCACGTGTCAAGCCGTTGAAGGTTTTGTGGATCACAATCCGGTTCGCTCCCTGGAATTCGACGAGGCGCTGCGCGCCGGACAAATTTCCATCCAGGATGTCCGCCCCGCGCATTTCGCCGCGCTAAAAAAGCTCGTGGATTTCAAGCTGATCGCGACATCAAAACTACGTTTCGCCCACGATGCATTGTTCGGCGTCGGCGCCGGGTGTTTCGAGCAACTGCTCGCAGGCACGACCTGCCAGGTGACCACTCTGAACGCAGAACACGACGTGTTGTTTGGCGGCATCAATCCGGAACCAATTGACAAAAATTACGCGCGCAGCCGGAGGTTTCTTCGCCAGCATCCTCATGATATTTGTCTGGTGACCGATGGCGATGCCGACCGTGTTGGCGGCATGAACGGCCGTGGCAAGGTGCTCACGACCCACCAAATCATCTGCCTGCTGCTGCATCATTTGGTCGTTAATCGGAAGGGCCGGGGAAGGGTGGTCAAGGCACTCACCACGACTTCAATGGTGGACAAGATGTGTGCGGCTTACGGTCTGCCGCTGCTCGAAACCGGTGTCGGCTTCAAATATATTTGCGCCGAAATGCTCAAGGGCGACTTGCTTCTGGGCGCGGAGGAAAGCGGCGGCATCGGTTTTCCGGGACACATTCCCGAACGCGACGGCCTGGCTGCCGGTTTGATGTTGCTGGAGTTGCTTGCGACCGAGCGTACATCCGTCGACCGGATTTTGGCGAAGTTGGAGAGGCGATTTGGCCCGCATCGTTACGGACGAATTGACACTCATTTTCCCCTGGAGAAGCGCGGATCGTTGATGCAATTTTTAAAAGAGAACCCGCCGAAGAAATTGCTGCATTCGCCATTGGCTGGGATGAAAACGTTCGACGGCGTCAAGTTTGTCGCCGAGGATTCCTCGTGGCTCATGTTGCGGGGTTCCGGCACGGAACCGATTCTGCGAATTTACGCCGAAGCCAAATCGGATGCCGAGGTCCGGAAACTGTTGGAATTGGGCGTCAAGCTGACGCGGTTCTAGGAAATGAACTCTGCCGGGCGCGAATCCCGCCATTTCGGCTCATTTTTTTTCGGGTTATTGTCAGTGAAGAACCAACCGGTAATACCGCGTTGAGAATTGTCCCGCCTGCGGATCAGAGAATTGCGTCCAGGCGTTTGAAGTCGCCAGGTCGGTGTGCCCGATGGTTGTCCAGGCCTGCATGTTCACCGAGGCTTGAACTTCATACCAATGGCCGGGGGCCACTGGAAATTCCATCCCCATGGAACCGATGTTCATTGTCCCGAGGAATCTGAGAAATCCCGGCGTGAGATACGAAACATCACTGGAGAGGGCACTCTCAACTCCGGAGGAGTTGTAAGCCGTAACCGCGAAGTGATAAGTCTGCCCCTCCTGCAGACCCGAAACCGAAGCGGTGGTGCTGTATCCCATATCAATCTTATTGGTGTAAGCGCCTTGTTCAGGGCCGTAGTAAAGGAAATAGCCGGCGGCCGCCAGACTTTTTGAAGGATTCCATGCGAGACGCACGTCCTGCGTACCGTGCGCGTTGTTAAAATGGAAAACCAGAGCGAGCAAAAGTATTACCCACCTCCCACCTCCTGTAGAAGTACAACTTTTACGACTTTCTTTCCCCAAACACATGTTACGACTTTGTTTAAAAACCAATCCAGCCTCCATTTAGCATAATGATTGCCAACGCTGTTTTGCTCTTTAAACCGTTGCCGAACGAAGGGTAAAGTCGTTGGAGTGCCCTAAAAGCGAACTCTGTTTTTCCCTTTAAGACACTTCTTCTTTCTTTGAGACAGTGGCAGTCATAACGTCCGCGTGGTTTGCGTTTGTTTCTTTTCCGCCTTCATTTTTGCCTGACAATCGGGATCATTCCGGCGCCTCCAATGCAGCTGGAAGAAAGGTTGAAACCGCGCGAGATGAATCCGACCTTTCCGAGTAATGGCAAAAACAGCAGTTTTAAGGGAAAAGCTCGATTTTCGATGGCACTGCTGATGCTGCCAAAACGGCATGAATAAGACGTGGCTGCACTTTATTGTAGAGAACTTGCTGCTCGTGGGTATTGTTGCCAAATTGCACGCCGCAATGAAGACCCATATCCCGCTGGGATATCAGGATGAATCAGGTTTTCATTTTGGCGTTCAACAGTCTCACGAAGATCGCTGACCATCAACTTGTCCGCGGGGTTACCGGAACCAGAAATTTGTAGCGCGATTGGGCGCCAACGCCGCCGACAATTTGGGAGCTAAATTCTTCGGGCATTACCTGTAAATTCCAATTCCGCCACTAGGAAAACCGTGTCTGGCCCCGGGCAGATTGTCCTTGTAACCTTAAGGGGTATTTTATAAGCATAACACGGTGACGTCCGAGGGTCGGGTTTGAGAGGCGCAGCCGGGTAATCAGAGCGGTCACCGGATTGGTTATGGTTTAACGGTCAACGGTCCGTCTATGGGCAAGTCCGAGTTTTTTCACACGATCCCTGGCGCTGCCAGGCGATGGGCACTGCCAAGCGTGCGCAATGCAAGTAGTGGGGCTTTACGTTTAAACATGAAAGACGGTTGCGGTATGGTTGGCGAAAACCTATTTCTTGAAGGAACATGAAAGATTCCAGCCCGGCCCGGCAGAAAAAAAACATCCGTATTCTCCTGGTTGAAGATCATCCCCTGGTGCGGGAGTCGCTGAAGCGGATCATTCAGCATCAGCCGGACCTGGACGTATGCGGCGAAACCGACAACGGCAGTCAGGCCTTGGAGTTGGTGGCCGAAACCAGACCGCATCTGGTGATTCTGGATCTTACCTTGAAAGATTCCCATGGATTGGAGCTCATTAAAAATCTCAATGACAGTTACCCCAAAGTTCTGAGCCTGGTGTTTTCGATGCACGAGGAGATTTTGCATGCCGAGCGGGCGATACGGGCAGGAGCGCGCGGATACGTGGCCAAGGAAGAACCGCCGGCCAAAATTTTATACGCCATTCGCAAGGTATTGGGCGGGGAGATTTATTGGAGCGAAAAAGCCGCCAGTTGGGTTGCGTCTCAAATTGCCTCCCGTCCCCGTCCGTCCGCCAATTTCTCTGTAGATCTCCTGACGGATCGGGAATTGCAGGTTTTCGAATTAATGGGCGGCGGGTTGAGCACCCGGCAGATTGCATCGATGCTGCACATTGACACCAGCACGGTGGAAACCTACCGGGCCCGGATCAAGGAGAAGCTGAATTTAAAAAGTTCCCCGGAATTGCTTCAATACGCCATTCGTTTTCAGATGCTACCTAAAAACAAGGGCCTATAGAGAGCAACGGTTCGCACCGACCGATTGGCGCGGAACCCTCAAAATAAAGGAAGAAAGGTGTGTGGGTAAATCCGCTACAATATAACTGTATATATCACTACAATATAATAGTGCTACACGCTGTGGATAAACCCTCCCGAATGTGATTAACTAGTGTTGGTTGAGATACTGACAAATACGTTATCAGATGGAGGGGCTGTACAAGATTGATCGAGCTCAAATCGCCAGCATTTGCTGGAACGGTAAATCAATATTGTGGCCTGATTTGAACGATGGCGGGGCGGGTGGCTTGTCAGGTGGCGTTGGTTTTGGTCACTTTAGTTTTCCACAGCGAAATCCTGAAAAAGACAACAACGCGAGAAAATCCAATTAATGTTGTTAAACCCCACATTTCAAGACGAGTCTCTGGCCTGGTATTGCGCGCGAACCAAGCCGAAGCATGAGCACATTGCTGCGGCAAATTTGCGCAAGAATCTCAAGCTGGAAGTTTTCCATCCGCGTTTGCGCATGGAACGGGCGACCCGGCGAGGCGTCATCCGGGTGAGTGAGCCTTTGTTTCCGTGTTACATTTTCATCCGTTGTGTCATTGAGCAAAGACTGAATGAAATTCAGCACACCAACGGTATCGGCACGGTGGTGCATTTTGCCCGCCGGATTCCGACGATAGCCGATTCGGTCATTGAGGAGTTGAAGGAATGTTTTGCCGGGGAAGAGACGATCACGGTGGAGGACCGTATTTCGCCCGGAGACGAGGTGTTGCTGGCTGAGGGTGCCTTCGCAGGAATGCGCGCGTTTGTCTTGCGTGTCATGCCGGCCAGAAGGCGCATTCAAGTATTGCTGGACGTTTTAGGCCGGCCGACTCCCGCCGAGATTGACGAAAACTCGGTGGTTTTGGAGCGCAATGCCGTGGCGGATTTGGTGCCAATTTTGGCCGCAACCCGGGTGGGAGATTTTGCGGTTTCAGGTTGAAGTCGGAACAAATATTAAGGGGTACTCCGGTTATGCTGTTCGGAGCAGGGAAATTTGAGTTGGCAAAAAATATGTTTCGCCAACAAGTGCGGAGCTGTGCATCAAAGCGGGATAAAATGATTATTGTGCCGTTAGAAATACAAATTTTGAATCGAAATTTAAGTTGCTCGACCATTTCCTCTGTTATTCACCATTGTCTTCTAAATACTCCTCAATTCGCTGGTTTGTACTCATGAATCCTCCAAAGGACAATTCGCTGCCGCGGGAGGCTTTCTCGGCTGTAACAGGCCCGGTTTTACGCTGGAAACGAATTCTGGACATTGCAGTTATTCTCCTGGCTTTGCCGCTGCTTCTGCCGTTGATGACAGTGGTCGCTGTATTGATACGGGTCGTCTCTGCCGGTCCGGTGCTGTTCAAACAGGAACGAATTGGTTATTTGGGGCGGCGGTTCATGTGTTTCAAATTTAGGACGATGTTTGTGGGCGTGGATGCGTCCCTTCATCAAGGACATTTGAGCAATTTGATGAATTCAAACACCCCGATGACCAAAATGGATTCCCAAGGTGATCCACGCATCATTCCGCTTGGCTTGCTCCTCCGCTCATCCGGTTTGGATGAGTTGCCGCAACTCATCAACGTCCTGCGGGGCGAAATGAGTCTCGTGGGACCCCGTCCCTGTCTGCCGTACGAATACGATCGATACCTTCCCTGGCAGAAAGAACGGTTTGCCTCGGTGCCCGGACTGACCGGACTGTGGCAGGTCAGCGGCAAGAACCGGACGACGTTCGTTGAGATGGTTCAATTGGACATAACGTATGCGCGCGAAAAGAGTCTGTGGTTTGATTTGAAAATATTTCTGCAAACCATTCCGGCCCTGGTGACTCAAGTGTGGGAGGCGCGCCGTCCCCAAAAAATGCTTTCAGGTTCAGTCCGCTCAGAAACGATTCCTTCCAAGAATCATCCGGTATCGCCGTATTCCTTCCGCAAACCAGCTTTTGCGGATGTGGTGCGAGCGGAACGGCAGGGGCATTTGAATCTGGAGGGAAACAAACCAAAGCTGTAATATGACAAAACAAATAAAAGTTGGAGTGGTAGGATGCGGGTATTGGGGTCCTAATCTGGTGCGTAATTTCAGATCGCTCCCCGATTGCAATCTAAAGGTGATGTGCGACATCAGCGAACAACGCCTGACACATCTCAAATCTTTGTATCCGGAGGTGGAGGGGGAAACGGACTACGCGCACATGCTGAATGGCATTGGGCTTGACGCCGTTATCATTGCCACGGCGGTCAAATCGCATTACGCGATGGCCAAGGCCAGCCTCTTGTCTGGCAAACACACCTTTATCGAAAAGCCGATGGCCGCCTCGTCTGAGCAGTGCCAGGAACTGATCGAAATTGCGCGAAAAAAGGGACTGGTATTAATGACCGGGCATACCTTCCTGTATTCGCCGGCGGTTCGGAAGATCAAGCAAATTGTTCAATGCGGCGACATTGGGGAAATCCGCTATATTTGCGCGCGCCGGTTGAATCTGGGGCTTTTCCAAAAAGACATCAATGTGGCCTGGGATCTGGCGCCTCACGATATTTCCATTATTTTGCACATCATGGGAGAACGTCCCACGGTGGTGAATTGCCAGGGTAGCGCTCATATAACCCCCGGCGTGGAGGATGTGACCACCATGTGGCTGGGTTTTCCCAGGGAACGGTCTGCCATCGTTCATAGCAGCTGGCTGGACCCCAGAAAAATCAGGGAAATGACCATTGTGGGCAGCAAGCGAATGATTGTTTATGACGACGTTTCGCCGCTGGAGAAAATCCGGATTTTCGACACGCGGGTTGAGCGGCCGCCCCACTACGACACCTTTGCCGAGTTTCACTATGCTTATCACTATGGCGACGTTTACGTTCCCTATATCAAACAGGAAGAGCCGTTAAAAAACGAATGCCAGCATTTTCTGGATTGTATCCGGTACGGAACGCACTCTTTGACGAGTGGTGAGGATGGCCTGGAACTGGTTCGCATTTTGGAGGCGTCGACTGAATCCCTCAAAAATGGTGGTGCGCCCGTCAAATTATCGACTGAACAAAATGGGCACAACGGCGCCGCGTCGGCTCCCGAATCTTCGCTTCGCTTGTCACTGGTGACATACGAAAAGGCCGCCAAAAACCTTCCCCGCCGGGCGGGTCGGAAATCCCAGGTAAAACTCCGGACGCGTGGGCGACAGGTTAATTAGGTGAGCACTTCGCAGCATTCGTTTCAGCGGGTGGCTCCGAACGTGAAATTGGGCAGGAATGTCCGGCTTCACGATTTCGTCAATCTTTACGGTTGCGAGATCGGGGATGATGTAAAGATTGGAACGTTCGTGGAGATCCAAAAGGGGGCTACGATTGGAAACCGCTGCAAAATCTCCAGTCACAGCTTTATTTGTGAGGGCGTAACCCTGGAAGAGGGGGTTTTCATCGGCCACAGCGTTACGTTCACCAATGACCGTTATCCGCGTGCCACCAACGGTACGGGTGAACTGCAAACGGAAGCCGACTGGAAATGCGTTCGGACGTTGGTCAAAAGGGGAGCTTCCATCGGTTCGGGCGCCACGCTGCTTTGCGGCATTACGATTGGTGAAAACGCAATGATTGGAGCGGGTAGCGTGGTTACGAAGGATGTTCCGGCCGGGGCCACGGTGGCCGGCAACCCGGCCAGAATCATGCGATCGATTTCATTGGAAAAGTGATCCTGATGTCGGACAATTTATTTTGAGATGAACGAAAAGCGACAGGATTCGCCGGTCGGAGGAATGTCTGTCGGAGACATCTATTTTGTTCTGTTCCGGCAGAAATGGAAAATTCTCACCTTGTCCCTGGCGGGCGTACTGGGAGCTGTTCTGTTGCTTACCGTTATCAAGCCCCCGCAATATCAATCAGAAGCCTTGATTTCCATTCGCTATGTGGTGGAAGGAAAAACGTTAAATCCGCCAGGGGACGAATCCAACACCACGCCATTGAATCAACAAAGAAGCAGCATCATTGCCAACGAAATCGACGCCCTGAACAGCTTGGATTTGGCCAAACAAGTGGTTCAAGTCATAACGCCGGAGAGGATTTTGCTAAACACGGGGGCCAAAGGCGGATCGGATTCAAATCAGGCGGATCGGGCTGCCTTTCTGGTAAGGAATGGTTTCAGTGTGGAGTCACTGCCTGAAAGCAGCGATATTCGGCTGACATATCAAAATCCGGATCCAGCCCTGGTGCAACCGGTTCTGGGTGAAATCATTGATGCGTATCTGATGAGGCATGTACAGATGCACGAGGGTACAGGGGTCTCGAATGAGTTTCTAACCAATGAGGTGGCAAGACTGCACGCCCAGCTGGCTCAAACCGATGACGAACTCAGCAAGCTCAAAAACGCCAATGGCGTCGTTTCCGCCGACGCAACCCAAAAGGCTTACGCCGACCAGATTTCCCAAATTCGTCTCGATATCTTCAGTGCCCAGGTTGAATTGGCGGAACATAAGGCCATGCTGCAAGAACTGGCAGGATCTTCAGGGCCGGAGCAGGCTGCGACCAACGTTCCATCGGGCGGGGCGGTTCCTTTGGACCAGATTGACAAATACCGGAATGTTGGTGAACTGATTGTTTCCCTGGAGCAAAAAGAGCAGAATTATTTGACGGTGCAGGGATTTACCACCGAGAACGTTTTGGTCAAACAGGTCCAGCAACAAATTGAACAAAACGAAATCGTCAAGCGGAGCCTGCAGGCAAAGTATCCAACATTGGTATCGCTCAACATCCCCCTGCCGAGTCCGGCCATCACCCAGCCGGGCGAGACGCCCATTGACTTGAGCACCGAATCTGAGCGGGTGGCGGCGCTCAAGGTGAAGATTCAGACGTTGAACTCGCAATTTGGGCAGGTTTGGGCCGAAGCCACGAATTTTGATAAAATCAGATCTTCCATTTCCGAACTGGAACAAAAAAGGGAGGTTGAAAGCACCAACCTAAAATATTTCATGAATAATCTGGAGGAGTCTCGCATTGACGAGGCCTTGGGGGAGGACAAAGCGGCGAACATCAGCATCATCCAGAACCCGTCGCCTCCGGTCAAAGGGTGGTCAAAACAGTTCAAGAAGAAGGTGCTGGTCGTGGGTGTGGGCGGCATCCTGGCAGGGCTGGCCCTGGCGTTTTTTATCGAGTTTATCTGGGACCGATCCATAAAGCGCCCGACCGATGTTGAGAACAAGTTGCGATTGCCTCTGTTTGTTTCAATCCCGGACGTAACCAAGAACGGCCATCGTCAGCCGGTGACCAACAAAATCCCGCTGCTGCTGAAAGAGGCAAACGGCGGCGAACGTCAAACCACGGGAAGGGAATTGTTGCCCCCGGAGGCGGGCATGGATCCGGGTAATCGCCGGCATCCGTTGCGCCGCTTTTACGAAGGGTTGCGGGATCGTTTGGTTGTCTATTTTGAAGTAAAAAATCTTCCCCACAAGCCGAAGCTGGTCGGCGTGACGAGTTGTGCTAGGGGCGCGGGCGTCAGCAGCATCGCCACCGGTGTGGCGGCCTCCCTTTCTGAGACCGGAGAGGGGAATGTGCTTTTGGTGGACATGAATGTTGAGGGGGGGGCGGCGCAACACTTCCACAAAGGAAAGCCCAATTGTGGACTGGATTCGGCGTTGAAAGCTGAGACCAGGGAAAAGGCCCTGGTTCGGGAAAATCTGTATGCGGCGACCGAGTTCATCCGCAGCGAAGAGCTGCCGCAGGTTTTGCCCAAACGCTTTGCGGGTTTGATTTCAAAAATCCGTAGCAGCGACTACGATTATATCATTTTTGACATGCCACCGGTGGCGGAAACCACCACGACCTTCCGCGCCGCCAGACTCATGGATATGATGTTGCTGGTCATCGAGGCGGAAAAAACCAACCAGGATGTGGTGCAGCGGGTGATCTCGTTGCTGGCTGAATCGAAAGCCAACGTGAGCGTGGTGCTGAACAAGACGCAAACGTACGTCCCTTCACGTTTGCATCAGGAATTTCTTCACGATCTTTGAGGCGGCCGCGCCGGTGGTATGAAAGCGGAAAAAACTCCAGACCGAATAATGCCTCCCGCCGGCAAAAAGATTTGCATGCTCGTGTACTCTTTTTATGAGAGTGACAATCGGGTGATGCGCTATGCCCGGGCCCTGGTTGAACGCGGGGATCAGGTGGATGTGATTGCCCTGAGCGATGGGAAGCAGCAACCTTTTGAAATCGTCGAGGGCGTCAACGTTCATCGTATTCAGCGGCGGGAGCGAAACGAACGGAACAAATTCGCGTATCTGTATCGCTTGTTGAAGTTTTGCGTGAAATCCTCGTTGGTGCTCAGCCGGTTGCATTGGAGGCGCAAGTACAACCTGATTCACGTGCATAACGTGCCGGATTTTCTGGTGTTCAGCGCCTGGCTGCCCAAAGTCACCGGAGCCAAGATCATTTTGGATATTCATGATATTTTGCCCGAATTCTTTGCCAACAAGTTCCGCAAGCCGGAGCGCAGCGTTTATGTCAGGCTGTTGAAGCTCATCGAGAAATTCTCCGCCCGTTTTGCCAACCACGTCATCGTCTCAAACCACCTATGGTCCGAAAAAGCGATCGCCCGTTCCATATCCAAGGAAAAGTGTACGGTCTTTATCAATTACGTTGACCTGAGTCTTTTCCGGTCCCGGCGGACGCGAAACGATGGCCGGTTTATCATGTTGTACCATGGAGGATTGCAACGGCATCAGGGCCTGGATCTTGCCATTCGCGCCTTCGACAGGGTCTGCCGTCCCAACCCCGGGGTGGAATTTCACATTTACGGGGGCGGCAGCATGAAACCGGAATTGGAGGCGTTGGTGCGAGACCTGGGTTTGAATGACCGGGTGTTTTTACAGGAAAGCGTGCCCACGCGCGAAGTCGCCGATATTGTGGCGAACGCAGATTTGGGAATTGTTGCCAAACGCGCGGATTCCTTTGGCAACGAGGCGTACAGCACCAAAATTATGGAATTTATGGCGGAAGGCGTGCCGGTGATTGTATCCAAAACCAAGATAGACAGTTTTTACTTTGACGACTCGGTGGTTCGTTTCTTTGAATCGGGCAACGAAGATGATCTGGCGGCGGCGATGCTGGACTTGATGAAAAATCAAGGCCGGCGCGAGAGCCTGGTTCGTCACGCCAATGAATACGTGGCGCGAAACAATTGGGACACGCGCAAGCAGAAGTATTGGCACCTGGTGGATTCCCTGGTTTCCGGCGCGGAACTCCAACCCGCCGGTCTGTCCAAGGGCTCCACAGTTTGTCCGTAAAGACAGCGGCGGCATCGTCCGCGGTAATGGTCTTATGCGATGGGATCGAACCATGTCGCTGTATGCGTTTCGGCCACTGGTGGAAATGAATGTTATTTCCCACCGGCGCGCGCTGCCGATACTGATGTATCACAGCATTTCAGACGATGCGGAGTCGAATGCTTCGCCGTATTACAAAACGACCACCCGTCCGGCCTTGTTCGCACAACACCTGCGCTGGTTGAGCGATGCAGGCTTTCGTTCGGTTGGATTGGAAGACGGAATTCGCATCGCCCAACAGGGGAACGGGGCACAGGAGAAGGCGGTGGTCATCACCTTTGACGATGGCTTCCGCGATTTTTATGACTCGGCATTTCCCGCTTTAAAGTCTCAGGGTCATACGGCCACGGTGTTTCTTCCCACGGCCTTTATTGGGGAAAGCCGGCAGACGTTCAAAGGCCGGGAGTGCCTCACGTGGGAGGAAGTGCGCGGGCTGCGGGCGCAGGGCATTCAATTCGGTTCGCATTCGGTCAATCATCCGGTGCTCTACAAAACGCCTTGGGGCGAGATTGAGAATCAACTGGCCTGTTCAAAGAAAAAGTTGGAGCAGGAGCTTGGTGAAAAAGTCGCGAGCTTTGCGTATCCTTACGCCTTTCCGCAACAGGACCAGCGTTTTGCCGACACATTTAAAGAACTGTTGCGGCAGCAAGGCTATCGGCATTGTGTCACCACCATGATTGGCCGGGTTCAATCCGGTGACGATTTATTCAGCCTGAAGCGCCTGCCGGTCAACGATTGCGATGACCGTCCTTTGTTGCTGGCCAAGTTGAGTGGTGCGTACGATTGGCTGGCTTATCCGCAAAGCTGGTTCAAGTTGGCGTGCCATCGCTTGGGTCGCACTTCGCGGAAGGAAACGGATTTGTCGCCGGTGACACAGTCACTTTAGAATCGGAAGCGGGTTGAGGAAATAGTGCAAGGGAGAGAAGATGGATACGGATTCTTCGAGGATTATTGTTTCGGTTATCATCGTGAGCTGGAATGCTCGCGACCATCTCAAGCAATGTTTGGAATCATTGACTCCGGCAGTCTGCCGATACCCCATGGAAATAATGGTGGTGGATAATGCCTCTTCCGATGGGTCGCCAGAACTTGTTGAAAACAGTTTTCCCCACGTGCGACTGGTTCGCAATTCGGCCAATCTGGGATTCGCCCGGGGAAACAATGTTGGCATCCGAAACAGCAGCGGCCGTTACCTGTGCCTCGTTAATTCCGACGTAAAGGTGCTGCCGGATTGCATCAGCCGTCTGGTTGATTATTGTGAGCAGCATCCCGAAGTGGGCATGGCCGGGCCGCGAATTATCGGGGGTGACGGCAAATTGCAACGTTCTTGTCGCGGCTTTCCCACCCTCTGGAACATGCTCTGCCGCGCCTTGGCGTTGGACACCATTTTTCACCGCAGCAAACTCTTCACGGGTTATTCGCTTTCGTACTGGCCACAGGACAGCACGCGGCCGGTGGACATTCTCAGCGGCTGCTTTTGGTTGATCCGCCGGGAAACCCTGTCCCGGGTGGGGCTGTTGGATGAAGCCTTTTTCATGTACGGGGAAGATATGGACTGGAGTAAGCGATTCTGGCTCGGTGGTTCAAGTCTGGTTTTTGTTTCCCAGGCGGAAGCCATTCACTTTGGAGGCGCCAGTTCGTCCAATTCCCCGGTCCGCTTTTACATTGAAATGCAGCGGGCGGATTTACAGTACTGGAAAAAGCACCACTCACGGGCCGCCACCGCTGGTTACTTCCTGGTTTCGTGTTTGCATCTGCTGCTGCGGATGATGGGTTATTCGCTCGCGTTTTTATTCCGCAAAGGCGCGCGGCAAAACTACCGGTACAAGGTCAAAAGAAGTTTCGCGTGCCTGAAATGGTTGTTCTCGGAATCGCTGGTGATGTCTTGAGCGCGGCGGTCTGTTTGCCGGGAAACCCGATGAATAATTTCCGATACATTTTGCTGACGGCAGCCAAGGATGAGGAAGCCTGCCTGGGCGAGGTCATCGAGGCCGTGTTGAGGCAGACCGTCCGGCCCTTGGCCTGGTTTATTATGGACGACGGATCAACCGACCGGACGGCAACCATTGTCCGGAAATTTGCCGCCGAACATCCGTTCATTCATTTACAATCAGGTGATCCCCGGAGCGGACGTTGTTTCGGTTCCCAGTACAAGGCCATCAACGCGGCCTATGCGTTGGCCGGGTCGCTGGAATTCGATTTTGTGGCCATCCAGGACGCCGACCAGGCGCCGGCCACGGAGAATTATTACCAATCCCTGCTGGAGGAATTTTGTAACAATCCACGCCTGGGGGCCGCGAGCGGTTTCGTTTATGAACGCCCCGCCGGGATTTGGGAGCCGCGCCGGGATAATGCCCGGGATTCGGTGGCCGCCAGCGCAATGTTCCGCAAAAGTTGCTTTGATCAAATCGGGGGCTACACCCCGCTGCATTACGGGGGCTCGGACTGGTTGATGCAACTGAACGTCAGGATGGCCGGGTGGGAAGTGCTTACCCGGCCGGACCTTCGGCTGCTCCATTACCGGCTCACTTCGAGTGCGGGCGGAATCTGGCGCGGGAAATTCCGGGCCGGTCTGATGGACGCCTCGTTCGGCTCCCATCCGCTCTTTGAATTGTTCAAGAGCGGCCGTCGGTTGACGAGTCACCCGTTTTTGTTTGGCAGTCTTTTGCGTTTGTGCGGTTTCTTTTGGTGGAAGCTTAGCGGCCGGAAACCACTCCTTGCTCCGGAGAAGGTTGCTTTTCTCAGGAAAGAGCAGATGGCAAAGTTGCGAGGTTGGATGCGGCCTTTTGGTGGGACGCGAGCCGGGAAGCCCATCGGCGTTGCCGTCACTAAAAGTCCGAAAACGGTGTAGGGGCAGGTCGGCAAGGGCCCGTATGCCGTTGGCCTGGCCTCGATGGGTCGGATGGATCACGAATGGGTGATTCAGGAACGACTTGCGGCGCGTGCGCCGAAGCTCATTTGCGTTTTTACGAGCGACTGAAAAACACCCCAAACTTTTTAGGTATGCCTGTCCGCAATGGTACCGTCCGTGTGCTCTACAGTTTTCCCCACAAACTGGGGGCGGCGCGCATTTGTACCACTGCCTGGTACCAGGTGAAGGGAATTGCGGCTGCCGGTGCGAAGGTCACCGTTTATACCGGGTCCATCTGCCGGGAGGTGCCGAAGTCCGTTCGGGTTCGCACGACGCTGGCTTGGAATAAGTTGAGGCTGCCTTACCGGTTGCTGGGCAGCCGGCGCTCCTGTGCGCTGCATGATTGGCTGGTGGCTCAAAAGTTGAAGAAACTGGCCGGGCAGGTGGATGTCGTCCACGTATGGCCGCTGGCGGCATTAAGGACGATTCAGGCGGCGAAACAGCTCGGTATTCCCACTGTCTTGGAACGACCCAATGCCCACACGCGCTTCGCCTACGAGATTGTTCAGAAGGAATGCTCGCGTCTGGGTGTTTCCATGCCCTCCAACCACGAGCACGCCTACAACTCCGCCGTCCTGGAACATGAAGAATCGGAATACAAGTCAACGGACTACCTGTTGTGTCCTTCGGATTTCGTCGCGCGCACATTCCGGGCGGAGGGATTTCCGCCGGAGAAACTGGTGAGGCACCAGTATGGATTTGACCGTGAATTTTATTATCCCGACCCAGGGGCACCGGAATTGAACCGCGGGTTGACCGTTCTGTTCGCCGGCGGCTGCGCGCCGCGCAAGGGGCTGCACTACGCGCTGGATGCCTGGTTGAAATCATCCGCCTGCCAGAAGGGTACGTTTCTGGTGGCCGGAAAATTTATCCCCGGCTATGCCGAACTGCTTGCCAATCAACTCAGTCATCCCAGTGTGAAGGTTTTGGGTCATCGCAATGACCTGCCGGATCTGATGCGCCGCAGTGATGTGCTGGTGCTGCCCAGTCTGGAGGAAGGGAGCGCCCTGGCCACCTACGAGGCCCGCGGTTGCGGCTGCGTGTTGCTGGTGTCAAACGCGAGCGGTGCGGTCTGCAACGATCCCGAGAACGCCCTGGTGCACACGGTGGGCGACGTCCGTTCATTGACCCGGCATCTAAATCTGTTACACGAAGATCGCGACCTGTTAAAGAAAATGCGCGCGGCATCCCTGGCTACCGCGGGGGAAATCACCTGGGAAGCAGCCGGGGTAAGACTGCTTCAGGTTTATCAGGAGGCCATCGGCGACCGGGTGGGCGGGAAGAGGCAGGTGACGGGTGAACATTAATCCGCTGGCGTTGACTTTTCTGCTGGCGATGTCCTTCGTCATCCTCAGCTCAAGCCGCCGGAACGCGGTGGGGGCGCTCCTGGCAGTTGCGGCCTTCATTCCCCTGGGCCAGGAAATCACCCTGTTGGGGCTGCATCTTTATTTTTTGCGTATTTTGGTGTTGGTGGGTTTGTGTCGTGTGGTGATGAAGCGGGAGCGGGAAGGTTTCAAACTGGTGGGGATGGACAAGCTGTTCATCTGGTGGGTGATGGTTGGATTTGTTTGTGAACTTCTGCGGGGAGGCAGTGCCCAAACCTTCGGGGCCGTTTATGACGCGATGGGCGTTTATTTTTTGGTTCGGATCTGGACCCAGACGGGTGAAGACGTTCTGGCGCATCTCCGTCTGCTTGCCTTTGTGGCGATTGTCATTGGTATTTGCATGGCCTGGGAAACGATCAAGCATCAGGATTTATTTTTTGTTTTTGGCGGTGTTCCCCTGGTTCCCATGGAACGGGACGGTCGCTTCCGGGCGGAGGGTCCGTTTCTTCAACCCATTCTCGCGGGCACATTCGGAGCCACACTTTTCCCGATCATGGTGGGATTATGGCGGAATGGTGGCCGCGGCAAATTGCTGATGGCGGGAGGGATTGCCGGCTCCCTCGTTATCACCATCGCTTCAGCCTCCAGCGGTCCACTGCTTACCTTTGTGGCGGCGATCATCGGTTTCGGTCTGTGGCCGTTGCGGGAACGCATGTATCTATTTCGGCGCAGCATCGTGGTTGTGCTTATCGTGTTTACCCTGGTTATGAATGCGCCGGTTTGGTACCTGATCGCCAAAATCAGCGATGTGGTGGGCGGTGGCGGCTGGCACCGGTCATGGTTGATTCAGCAGTTTCTAACGCATATCAGTCAGTGGTGTTGGTTGGGCACTTCGTACACGGCCAATTGGGCTCCCGGCGGGGAGGTTATTTTTAACAATCCAGACATGATGGACATCACCAACCAATATGTTGCCCAGGGAATTCATGGAGGAATCGTGGGTCTCGGACTTTTCGTGGCGATGATTGTGGCTGGGTTTAAGACCGTGGGCCGGGCGGTGCGACATGAGGTTAATCCCGCCGTTGACCGGGTGCTGATATGGGCACTCGGGGTCAGCCTCGCTTCTCATTGTGCGGCCTTTATTTCGGTTTCGTATTTCGACCAGATTCAGGTGTTTTGGTTCTGGCTGCTGGCCGTGATTGCGGGCGTGCCGGTCTGGGCGCATCGGGAGCTGGCTGAAGAGCCGCTGCCGGACGCCGCCGGGAAGACCGCTGATGCACATGATCTGGGGTCGGCCGTTTTCAATTAGAACCCGGGAGATGGGCAGAGTGGACCCATGTCCCCCAAACTTACGCTTCAAGATGTTGTATAATTTTGGGCCATCGACGTGGAAAATTTTGACTCAAACTGTTTTTGAATGGGACGCCCATGGGTTGCGCCTGCTCCGCTTGAAGTTAAAGCCTCACGAAGCCGACCAGGTCGGTTTGGCAGTAAACCTGCTAAAACAGAGCGAAGTCGATTATGAAAAGTTGTATTTCGCGCGGCTGGTTTTTATCGAACAGCAGGAAGGTTGTTGCTTTCAATCCTTTCAATATCAGTTCAAGGATCAAAATTCACGTAATGAGATTTCTGCTGTCATCCTTGTTCTTTTTTGCGCTGTTTTCCGCCAGTGCCGCCACCTGGTATGTGGACAGCTCGGTGGGCACTTCGGGCAACGGGTCGTCGTGGGGTACGGCCTGGAAGGCCCTGTCAAATATTACCGGCGTCAAAGCCGGCGACACGGTTTACATTTCCGGTGGCGCCAGCGGCAGTTCCCAAACCTATTCAGTTTCCAGTTGGAAACCGACCGGCGGTGCATCGGGCAACCCAATCACCTATCAGATTGGACAGGATTCAGCGCACAATGGAACGGCCGTTTTCAGCGGCAGCGGCACCTGGTTCGGCGGGGCCAACTACGTGATTGTCAGCGGCAATGCCGGTGACGGCGCCATGCATTTCTCGCTATCAGGATACAGTGCCGGCGTAAACAACAACGGCTCCACGGGTCTGCGCATATCGTACGTGAACCTGGGCAACAGCCTTGGCGACGGGGTGGATGGGCAGTCGGTCACCGCGTTCGAGTTCGACCATAACTACTGCTACATAGCCGGTACCCAAGATCATTTCCTTTCGTGCGGGTTCAGCGACCCGGCGTTCGACGGCACCAGGATACATGACAACACCATCTTCGTGCCCAAGGAGGCGAATAGTGCGAACGGGGCCGACGCCTTCCAGATTTCGGGCTCGGGTTGGAGTCTCTATAACAACATCATTCAGGGATACAATATGTCGTGGAGTGGCGCGGTGGTCCAGCACCAGGACGGTATTCAGACCCTCATTGGCAGCGATATTAAGATTTACGGCAACGTGTTCGCAGATCTTGCCAACACCTCGGTATTCATGGATGGCTACTATGGCGCGTTCAACCACATTTATATTTACAACAATGTCTGCCAGACGACCAGCTCCGCGGACAATAACGGGCCGGGCGGGATTGAGGTCGGCGCGGACGGCGGGCCGGCCGTGGCTCCTTCTTTTAACGACGTCATCGTCGCCAACAACGACATGATCGATCAGAACCCCTATAATGGGACGTGCATCGCGTTCGGCAACTGCCCGAGCTGCAATGGTGGTAATAGCACTCCGTACACTGCGTGCTACATGGTCAACAACATCGCCATCAACTCGGGCACGATGACGACCTACAGCAGCCCGATCAACACGGCGGGCAACGTGACTTTGACCACTGCCCAAGGCCAGGCGTTCTTCGCGTCCTATACTCCGCTGTCGGCAAACAATAACTACCACTTGACGGCGGCGGCGACCGCGCTCATCGGCAAGGGGGCTAACGAGTCGGCATATTTCACAACCGACAGGGATGGCAACGCCAGACCGGCGACCGGGAATTGGGACGTTGGGGCGTACCAATATGCGCTGGTCACCAACACAATCCCGGTGTTGCAGGTGACACCCGGGAGCATTGCGTACGGGACGATTTTGAATGGGACGAGCAAGACAAACAGTTTCACGGTACAGAATATTGGGGTGGGGACACTGATTGGGACGGCGAGTGTGAGCGCCCCGTTCAGCATCGTGTCAGGCGGGAGCTACAGTTTGGGAGCCAGCGCGAGTCAGACGGTGACATTGGCCTTCAATCCGACGGTGGCGAGTAATTATAATCAGAGTGTGACCTTCACCGGCGGCAACGGGACGAACACGACGGTGACCGGCAGTGCGACCAACGCGCCGGTGCCGACGCCGGTGCTACAGGTGACACCCGGGAGCATTGCGTACGGGACGATTTTGAACGGGACGAGCACGACGAACAGTTTCACGGTCCAGAACATCGGGACCGGGACCTTGACGGGTACGGCAAGTGTGGGCGCCCCGTTCAGCATCGTATCTGGCGGGAGTTACAGTTTGGGAGCCAGTGCGAGTCAGACGGTGACGGTGGCCTTCAATCCTCTGGGTGCGAGCAATTACAATCAGAGTGTAACTTTTACTGGTGGCAACGGGACGAACACAACGGTGACGGGCAGCGCGACCAACGCGCCAGTGCCCACGCCGGTATTG
Source organism: Verrucomicrobiota bacterium (assembly GCA_050010675.1). Classification (GTDB taxonomy): domain Bacteria; phylum Verrucomicrobiota; class Verrucomicrobiia; order Limisphaerales; family UBA11358; genus UBA11358. The sequence continues at coordinate 18,602 of JBEKKN010000052.1, forward strand.
CAGGTGACGCCGGGCAGCGTTGCGTACGGGACGATTTTAAACGGGACGAGCAAGACGAACAGTTTCACGGTCCAGAACATCGGAACCGGGACGTTGAGCGGTACGGCAACTGTGGGGGCTCCTTTCAGCATCGTGTCGGGTGGGGGTTACAATTTGGGTGCGGGCCAGACGCAGGCAGTGGTAGTGGCTTTCAGTCCTGTGATGGTGAGTAATTATAATCAGAGTGTGACTTTTACCGGCGGCAACGGGGCCAGCACGACAGTGACGGGCAGTGCGACCAACGCGCCGGTGCCCACGCCGGTGCTTGCGGTGACACCCGGGAGCATTGCGTACGGAACAGTTTTGAACGGAACGAGCCAGACGAACAGTTTCACGGTCCAGAACATCGGAACCGGGACGTTGAGCGGTACGGCAACTGTGGGGGCTCCTTTCAGCATCGTGTCGGGTGGAAGTTACAGTTTGGGAGCCGATGCAAGTCAAACGGTGACGGTGGTATTCAGCCCGACCGTGGCGAATAATTATAATCAGAGTGTGACCTTTACCGGCGGCAATGGGGCCAGCACGACGGTGACGGGCAGTGCGACCAACGCGCCGGTGCCCACGCCGGTGTTGCAGGTGACGCCGGGGAGTATTGCCTACGGGACAATTTTGAATGGAACAAGCAAGACGAACAGTTTCACGGTCCAGAATATCGGAACCGGGACCTTGACGGGTTCGGCAAGTGTGGGCGCCCCATTCAGCATTGTGTCAGGTGGAAGTTACAGTTTGGGAGCCAATGCAAGTCAAATGGTGACAGTGATATTCAGCCCGACCGTGGCGAATAATTATAATCAGAGCGTGACCTTTACCGGCGGCACCGGGGCCAGCACGACGGTGACCGGCAGCGCGACCAACGCGCCTTCGGTTTTACCCACGGTGTCGGCAATCAATGTTAATGCGACCGATGTGGACTTGAGCCTGCCGGGGCTGCAGATCTATGCGGGAACGACCGTGCAGTTTTCAGCGACCGCGACCAATACTCAGACGTGGCAATGGAGTTACGCTGTCAATGGAGGAACCCCGGTGGTCTGGACGAACGGTACGAGTCCGATAACCAATATCGGCTGCTATTTTGATACGAATACGATTGGCAACAGCTACGTCTGGACACTGGTGGTGAGCAATAGCCAGGGTTGGGCGGAATCTCAGACTCGCCGGCTCCCGGAGACATCAGCAGTGGAACGGCGGCTTTCAATTTCACCATTGCCACCGCCGGGAATTACGAGATTCAGGCGCTGGTGGATGCGCCCAGCACGAGTGTCAATTCATTTGCGGTCAATATCGACGCCCCGCCCCAGGATCCCACCATGATTTGGGACATCATGCCCATCACATCGGGTTTTCAGGAACGCATGGTCAGCTGGCGCGGCAGCGGTTCTGAGATTAATGACCAGATTGTTCCCAAGGTATTTAGTCTCAGTGCCGGCGCACACCAAATCTATTTTAAGGGCGAAGAGCCGGGTACCAGCCTGGCAAATTTTACCCTGTTGCAAGTGATACCAGCGGCTCCAACAGCCCCGGCCTCGGTATTAAGGTCAATTCAGTCAAACTCTGCTCCACTGCCGACCACTCCGGACGGTCTGCGGGTTGTCAGCCCCTAGTTTAAACATAGATTCACATTGATGTCCCGATAAGGGCAGGCGGCTCATTTACGGCCGCCAGCGGAAATCAGCGGTTTTTCCCGTAATCCATTTGTTAACGCGTTTGGCGTTTCTGCCAAGCCAGCGCCAACCGTTTTTCCCCCGGGTTTTTGTGGGAGTTGCCGAGTCCAGTTGCAGGAAGAATATGGATCCGTCCCGTTCACGCGCCGAAGCCGGACCCGCCGAGGAAGGTCAAATCAGGACGGTTGCCTGTCCCAGGTGCATTTTGTGCGGGAGCGAAGGCGACTCCATTTATTCGGGGCAGAAAGACCGCCTTTTTGGGACCGAAGGTTTGTGGAACCTGAAAGCCTGCCCCAACCGCGAATGCGGGTTGGTCTGGTTGGATCCGATGCCCGTCCGGGAAGACATTGGGAAAGCCTATGCCAATTATTATACGCATAAAGCGGTTGGTTCCAACCGGCGCGCCGGTTTTCTAAAACGGATCCGCGACTTGGCACAGCGCGGATATTGGGCCAATAAATACAATTATGAGACGGGACCCCAACCCTTGCTCGCCAGGCTGCTGGGCCGGTTGCTGGTTTTATCTCCCATCCATCGCCGCGAGACTGACGCCTGGGTGCGTTGCCTGCCCGCCGTTTCCCAGGGACGATTGCTGGATGTAGGGTGTGGATCGGGAGAGTGGTTGCTGGCCATGCGCCTTCGCGGTTGGACGGTTGAAGGGGTGGATTTTGATGAAGGCGCGGTAAAGGTCGCCCGGCAGGCGGGATTGAAGGTGGAATCCGGCTCGTTGGAAGAACAGAATTATCCGGATGATTATTTTGATGCCGTGACGCTGAATCATGTGATTGAGCACGTGCCGGATCCCGTGCGCACCCTGGCCGAGTGCCGTAGAATTCTGAAGCCTAACGGCAAACTGGTCTTGTTTACGCCGAACAATGCCAGCCTGGGACACCGGCTTTTCAAAGAATATTGGCGCGGGTTGGAGCCGCCCCGGCATCTGCACATTTTTTCAATGAAATCCATGCGCCAGGCGCTGGTCCGGGCAGGGTTCCAGGATGTAACTGTGCTTCCTTTTATCGTCACCTCGGTGATTTATGACAGCCTCCTGCTGCGGTGGGGACGGACGAATTTTACCAGGGGAACGCCCCGACATTGGCCGGCCTGGGGGATCACCCGGCTTTTTAAAATGGGAGAGCTCTGTCTGTTGCCGTGGAATTCCTCGCTGGGTGATTGTGTGATTGCCATTGCCGTGAAGGCCAATCGCCCTCTTTAATTTGGCAAAATGTTGATGTTCAAATTTTGTCATTCGTAGAAATCAATAATAAAACTGGAGTAAGACGTATGAAATCATGTTGTACCACACTTGGCCTCGGAATGGTTCTGTTCCTGGCTGGTGAATCCTATGCCCACGCTGACAATGTTTATGTTTCCGATTCTGCGGGCGGGACGATTTTGCAGCTTAATTCCGGTGGAAATGAATCCATCTTTGCCTCCGGTCTGGATCAGCCCGCCGGCCTGGCTTTTGCCAATAACGGCGATCTTTACGTGGCCGATTCAGGCGACGGCACGATTCTGAAATTTGGTCTGGGCGGAAATGAATCCGTCTTTGCTTCCGGTTTGAACAGCCCGACCGGGCTCGCTTTCGATGGCAGTGGCAACCTTTATGTGGCCAATTCCGGCGCCGGCACCATCCTCCAATTTAATTCGAGCGGGAGTGGATCGGTGTTTGCCTCCGGTTTATACCAGGATGGCTACATCGCTTTTGATAACCATGGCAACCTGTTCGCGTCAACCCCGCACAACATCCTGGAGTTTGCCGCCGGGGGAAGCCAGTCCACCCTCTTTTCAGCGTTTAATTTCATGAGCGGTATCGCTTCCGACAGTGCCGGTAATCTTTACGCCGGGCTGCAAAATGCCGGCAGTATTGTGGAACTCAGCGGCGGGATGGTTACCGGAGGCATCCGGTTCAGTGATCCGCTGCATACGGCACCAACGGGCCTGGCCTTTGGCAGCGGTGATGTTCTTTATGCGGCATTGGGCGGGATTGGCGGAACGTACAATCCTTTGGGCGGAACCATCGAAGAGTACGGGCCGGCGGGAAGCAGCACGCTTTTCGCCTCCGGCCTCGACAATCCTCAGTACCTCGCGGTGCAAAGTACGCGGGCCCTGTCGCCCGTTGAATTCGTGCCGGAACCGTCGAGTTTTGCGATGGCCATCGCCGGCCTGGGAGTTTTGCTGGTCGGTCGTCGGGTGCGGCAACCCCGTCCTTGATGGGTCTTACTGATTCAGGCCGGTTATATCATGAACTCCGTCAACCCCCAGCAGGACAACCCAATGAATTCTTCATCGCCAAGCGCGGCCGATTCTTCCCGTGAGGCTTTCCCGGCCGCCGGCAAAGGCGATGCATCGGCCGGCCCGGGCCATTCGTCTGATGCTTCGAGTATGCATGGGGTTGCCGCCGACTCCCAAAAACAAACCCTCCGGCTTCTGGTGGCCATCGCCAGCTTCGGGGAAAAGAACCTGGCCTTCCTGAAGCGGATTATTCGCAACTACCAGGACCTGCCGATGGCGGTGGAAGTGGTGGTGTTTTCCGACCAGCCCAAGGACCTTGGGCCGGACGTGAAGGTGATGGTTGGTCTGCCGACGGAAAATCCCTGGTCGCTGCCATTTGCGCACAAGAATTACTTTGCGCGAAACATCGACCGTTACGATCTGTTCATTTATTCCGAAGATGACATGGAGGTGACGGAAAGGAATATCCGCGCCTTTCTTCGGGTCACCCCGGACCTGAAGCCGGAGGAAATCGCCGGCTTTCTACGGTACGAAGTAAACGAATCGGGCAACACCTCCCTTCCGGAAGTGCATTGGACGTCCCATTGGAAGCCGGGTTCCGTGGCTCGCAGGGGAGGGCACACCATTGCCGAATTTTCGAATGAGCACGCGGCCTTTTACCTTCTGACCCGGAACCAGCTGCGGCGGGCCATCGCTTCGGGAGGATTTTTGCGTGAGCCCTGCGAAGGGCGGTACGACATGCTCTGCACCGTCGCCACGGACCCGTACATAAACTGTGGTTTGCGCAAAGTGATCTGCGTTTCGGCGCTGGAGGATTTCCTGATCCATCACTTGCCGAACCGCTATGCCGGACAATTGGGAATTCCGCTCGCCGCCTTCAAGGAACAGGTGCAAACGCTCATTGAGATAGGCACGGGCACTCATCCCGTCAGCAACCTGTGCGAAACCGAATCCCGGTTGCAGCATGGAAAGTGGTCCAAGAGCTACTATGAAAAGCCGTGCAACGAAGTGTTGGA
>JBEKKN010000053.1:0-18861 GCA_050010675.1 Verrucomicrobiota bacterium
CGCTTCCGCAACATGTATTTCCGGGAACTCAACCTCGCCGCCCGAACCACCTTGCCGTTCATTTATCCAGTCAGCGAAGTCAACGGCCACCTGTTACCGATGTCTTGACAACTCTACAGCGCTGCGCCGTCTCCCGATTTATCGGGACAGCGCGATGACCCTGCCATTGAAAATCGCCCGCTGGTTTCTAACGTTCCAGCGGGCCTTTTAAAACCTTCCACGGAAATGAAAAATAACATCTGTGCCCATCTTTGTTCAGCTGTGCCCTGTCTGGTCATGGCCGACAATCCCAAAGGGATTGGATCATTCAGCCCAGCGTTGACGCGACTTGCCGTGCCGTATCGTAGCGAAGGCGGGAGCGGCTACGCTGGGTCAGGATGAGTTCTGCGCCAGATAACAAATCACTGGAGGGAATGGCGTTTGCGTCCGGCAGTTTAATCGTTTTTTTCATTTCGTTATTTCCTTTGGTTGCGAGAGACGGCTTCCGACGCCATCCCTCAGTTCTACGTTAGGCGGCAATAAACAAAAATGCTAAACCCTATGAAAAATAGATTTTCTTTCATTAAACTCGTCACGTTACTTGTATTCACATTTGCCTTCGGAACTGGTCTAGAAGCGCAAATCTATGAATATGATTGGATTGGTGGTGAGCCTGGCTTCTCTGGGAAAATATTCTTGGACGCACCGTCTTCCGCTTCCGCGCCCCACGGAGGAACTGTTACAGACGTTCTGGCGGGATCATACTTTACGACTCCGATAGGCACCTACCCCATTTTCGACTCGGCATATTCCAGTGAGTGGAGTTCGACGTTATCATGGGACCAAAACCACATCACGGTCGCAATGTTATTTTTTCAACCTACGACCCTAATTTATGACCCTTATTTTGGGTGGCCGTCGGAAGCGGAGACGCAAGTAGGACTTTATGGGGTGACGAGCGGTATTCAAATTATAATCAAAGAGAGTAATGGAGGATTTGCTACGCAGACTCACGAGGATGATTATACTGGCCAATGGCTGGCCGTACCCGTACCGGAGCCTGCGGCGCTTATGTTGGCTGCAATCTGAGTTATAGCTTTCACAGTATTCCGCCTTCATACTGTACTTAGCCCGATGATGCGGGCTCCTGAGAAACAAGACGCGCAAACCATTGATAATCAATGAAACGTCGAGTGTTGTTTCTTGAGTCATTGCCCCCCGCCGGGCGGGGTTGGAGTGCTAACACCGCGCTGGAGCAAACGCCGACTGCCCCTTGAGTTTATGGATGGTTTGAGTTATACAACGATTATCGAGTTTGCGGAGCCACTGGCCGGTCGGCGTGGCTCAGCTTTGGATCGTTAGGCATCATCGAGCGCGCGCATATATGAAAACCACATATTCGCTATTTGCAGTTCCGCTTCTGGCATTGGCAGGCTGTTCGACGATGCACCAGACTGGTGGTGTGAAGGCCGATACCGAGACGGTGATGGTTACATATCATGTCCAGTCCGGCAAAGAGGTGGAGTTTCAGTCATTGCTCGCGCATGCCTGGGAGGTTTATCAGAGTGAGCACATGGTCTTAGCCAAGCCGCACATCATCATTCGAGACACCGAGGGTGCAGGCAAGGCGCGCTTCGTTGAGATTTTTACGTGGGTCAAGTCACCCGACCATGCTCCTGACAGCGTGCAAGCAGTTTGGAAGCAAGAGCAGTCGTTATGTGAAGCACGGAGCGGACACACTGGCATCGAAGGCGGCGAGGTGCAGCTAATTACAGGGAGATGATGTTTAGTTTCACATTTTTAGTGCGACAAAAGAGTTAACTACATTGCGTTTGCTCTGAATACCACACGCCAACTCCTCATCTTCTTTGGAATCGCCTACGCTTTTGCATGGGCGGTGGCTGCATGGATGATCCTTGCGCATATCCGTGTGGAATTTGTGATTATTGCCAGTTGGGGGCCCGCCTTGGCAGCTCTAGCTACGAACCGTGTCGCCTGCGGAAATTATCGAGCATTCCGATTCAATGTGAACTGGCCGCGAACGGTTGGGGCCACCGCCCTCGGCGTGTTTCTCGTGATTGCCTCGGTGATTGTTTTTCCCGCGGTGGGAGTCGCGGATGCCGGGAAACTTAATTGGAGCGCACTGTTTGCGTTGGGAAACTACAATTATTCCACACTCCTTGGCGGACCACTCACCGAAGAACCCGGCTGGCGCGGGTTTGCACTGCCTCGGCTCCAATCGCGTTTCCATCCCGTCATGGCGAGCGTAATTCTGGGCACATTGTGGGCTGCATGGCACCTGCCTTTCTTTTTGTATCCTGGCTGGAGCCAATGCCCAGTAGTGACTTATTTCTTGGTGCTGATTGCGCTTTCGATCCTGATGACGTTTATCACGAATTTGGCTCGATTCGGTGTCATAGCGCCAATTGCCATGCACGCCGTTTTCAATACTTCGAGCCGATACTTTCAAGGTCTTTTTGCCCAGACAAACCCTGGTGATGGCGGTTTATTGAACGCTCTCTTTCATCTGGTTCCCATAGCGGAGCGCTGGCGGCCTGGTATCCACATATCTATCTTTACATTGCTTGCCATTGGGGCATGGAGCGCCGCCATATTGCTCATTGCATTGACAAAAGGCAGGCTGGGATATTCCTCGGCATTGGGTTTATCGTTTTCTCGCGGCAACGTCGTGGACAACAAAGAACATGAAGCCTAACAAATCGCTGCACGCAACAGCCGCTGGCCCTGCCAGTTGCGATTGATTTTATGAGATTTGTTTGTCATTTTCGTTTTCGACATCCCGCTCGGCGGCTGTGCCTGAGCTCTGGACGTTAGGCGTCGTTCGCCACGATTATCATGAATACGTCGCAAATACTTCTTTGGTCTTTCCCAATTGGGTTGAGCCTGCATGTATTTGAAGAATTTGGTTTCCCCGGTGGATTTAGACAATGGATCAAGGCCTACAACCCAAGAAAACTGAAGAGCAACACCATTTACTTCATTGAAAACGCGGCGGGAATCGTGGCAGTGTGCATCATCGCTTTGAAAGCCAATGATATTCTTGGCTACCGCATTTATCTTTACTGCGTCGCGGGTATGGCGGGCAACGCCGCATCGCATATTCGCGGCACGATTCAAAAGAAACAATATTGTCCCGGCACTGTTTCCGGCGTGTTACTGCTCCTGCCCCTCTTCGTTATCAGCTATGGGTATTTTCTTGAAGCCGGCAAAGTGGATTTGGTTTCCGCCATAGTTTGCCTTGGTGTCGGCACTTTCATTGGATTCTATATTTTTGGGGTGGATATTAGAGAAAAGGATCGCAAGAAAGTATGACCACGATGCCTACCAGGTCGCCGGAGCCTACCGCCGTTGGCGCTGCTGTTTCCCGATGCATCGGGATTCACGTCGCGAGTCGGCGGTGGCTCAGCTTTTTTCCTTAGGCGGCTTTGTGCGCGCATCGAAAATATCAATGTCACCACACAAACTATCAATTAAGGTGTTTGCCGCCAGTTTGGTAGAGTGGCGGCTATGAAAACAAAATCCAGGTTATTCGCCGGATACCTGCTACTGACGGTTTGCTTGTCGGGCGGCCTCGGACTGACATCAGCGTGGGCGGGAGCAGAAATCTTTTTATACCCAGTAGCTCGGGCTTTTGGCAGCCCGTCTGAGAGCGAACTGGCGCGATGCCGGGTGGCGTTCAAACAATTGCAAGCTGGTTTGGAGAAGAGCCGCGTGGTGGTGATGCCGGTGCTCTTTGCCGATGCCGGGCGTGGCCAGTGGCGCAGTGATTTGGCGGCGGTAGAAATGCGGGAGTTGGCGACCCGAACCTCGGCCAAGATAGAGGTGTCGTTGGTCGAGCCGAAGGTTGCCGCACCGCCTCGTTTTCACAATCAACTACGGTATTTGTGGAAACGCTCCACCGTGTATCGCGACTGGATCAAAGCCGCGCATCCGTCAGGTGATTATGTTCTCGTCACGGAAATTTTCGGTGGCGGGGGAAAAGTTGGCGCGATTCAGATTTACCTGTTCGATTCATCGGGGCAGGTCGCCTATTGCCGGCTGCTCAATTCGCACCAGTTCGGACCGAATCTTCCATTGGTGGGTGAGGGCGCGGTGAAACTGATCGTGAACACCTTTTTCGACAATCTGAAATGGGATGCGAAAAAGTTGTTTTCACCTTACGGCGTCGGATAGGAGAGAATTGTGAACAAAATACAAATGAAAGGAGTAGATTATGTAAAGGGTTTTTCCCAGTCCAGCGGGTGTGAACCTGCTCAACGGGGAAAAACCCTTATGGTTTACAAGACGCCGCCGTTTAGTTTCACATTTGTAGTGCTACAAAAGGGTTAGTAGAAGGCCTCGTTCAGGGTCTTGTAGCCCAGCCGCAGTCTAGGCCGGTTGTTTAGCCGTTCAGCAATGCGATCGCATTGCTGTTGGGTGATCCGGCTGAGGTTTCGACCCTCATGGGGAAGAGCAAAAATGTTTACGGAAGAGTTCCTCGCACCGTTTCTCACCTTGTTCGGTCAGCACGACCGATTTGGCCTTGCCCACCGGATCGAGGATCATTCCCTTCTTGTGCAGCCGATTCATCGCACCCCAGTCGTGTCCTTTCCATGCACGTCCATTGTCATGGATGGTCAGGAAGAGAAGTGCGAGTACCATCTCGTCGACTTTATCTTTGTCGTATTCCATAAGACCATGCTACCATTTCGCAGCCAGAGTTTCAATCGTTGCAGCAAAATGAAATCGCCGAACAAATGGCTGCGGGCAATCCCGACAAACTACATCGGGACTTTCAGCGGCTTCGATGGCATGCAGCCGGCAGGTCACGAACTCCGAAAGTTTTCGCGAGCAAGCGCTTTCGGGATTCAGCTGCGCGGTCACGCTGGTTGGTCCCGTCCACCCTCCGTCCCGCAATGCGGGACTACGGAGGACAGACGTGCCTGAGCTCTGAACGTTGGGCAGACTATACTTTATGAAAACAGCCATCACCTGTTTGGCGCTCACCGTCATGCAACTGTCCGGTTACAGCCAGCCGGTTAAAGAGACGGAAACGCCTGAGGCTCCCGCTTCAGCGTCCGCCGGAGTGCCGGTTTCCGTGCAACCCGCCGGCCCACCTTATCAATTGGCCGACACCGAAACCTTTGAACTGGCGTCACCGGAAACGGGAAACACTTACAACATCGTGGTGGCTTTTCCCGCGGATTACGCCGGGGCCCCGGCCGGCAAAACCTATCCCGTGATTTATGTAATCGATGCCCAATGGCAATTTCCGCTGATTTATACGGTCGCCGGGGCAGTGAATTACGATGGAGCCATGCCACCGGTGTTGTTGGTGGGAATCAGCTGGAAAACCACCAATGGAAATCTGATGGCGCTGCGCGATCAAGATATGACACCGACGTCAAAATCCCGCCCCAATTATGGTCATGCTGAACAATTTCAGGAGTTTCTGCGCCACACCCTGTTTCCGCGCATTGAGTCGCACTATCGGGCCAACCAGCATCGAACGGTCACCGGCTGTTCCACCAGTTCGCTGTTTGTTTTTTATACGTTGCTGTCCCAACCCGATTTGTTTGAGGGCTATATCGGCTCAAGCCCGCCCCTCGCTTGGGACAATTATGCAATGAATTCGATTTTGGACAAATTCCCGCAGGACGGCATCAAGCAAGATACCCGCGCCTATATGACTTGTGGCGCATTGGAAAACTCCCCGGTTTGGTCGGATTTCACCGATCGACTGGGCCGGAAACATCTGAAGAATTTAAGTTTTTCTTTCGCGCCGGTAAGCAATGCGGGCCATGCCGGTGAAAATGCCGAATGTTATACGCGCGGACTGCAATTTGTGTTTGCCACCAGCGTGCCTCCGAAATCCGGCCCGGGAACCAAGTGAGGCCCTGTTATGGACTTTGATACGCGCATATGCTCGACACATGACTTTACACCAGTGGCCTCCTGAGAAACAAGACGCGCAAACCATTGATAATCAATGAAACGTCGAGTGTTGTTTCTTGAGTCATTGCCCCCCGCCGGGCGGGGTTGGAGTGCTAACAAATCGCTGCAGGCAATCCCGACAAACTTCAGTGGGACTTTCAGCGGCTTTGATGGCATACAGCCGGCAGGTCCCGAAAGTATTAGGGATTCCGCTTCGCGGTTCACGTCATTTAATCCCGCGTGCCTGAGCTCTGGACGTTAGGCGGCTATGAAGCGTTCATGAGAATATTATTCATCGTCATTTTTGCGGTTCTTATCGTCGGCAGCGAGAGTTCGCTGAGGAGCGCACCAATCACTGCAGCGCAAGCCGAGACACTCGCCGTGCGATTAGCCAACGACAAAGCCGACAAGCTTTTCCATCACCGACCATTTCAGGATGATCAACCGGCACATCTTGTAGCAGGGCATTGGGTTTGGGTGGGCCGTCAGGGATACGGTCGTGGAGATTTTCAGACCACAGTCGAACTTGCCGCGAACGGCTCGACGAACAATGTTGACCTACAGTGCTTAGATAGCCAGGACATCAGCTTCGGAACTACTGGGACACCATGACCGCACCGCCTAGCAATTCACTGCAGCCAACACCGGTTGGCGTCTCAGTTCCGCATTCGCGGTTGACACCCTTCATCCGGCGTGGCTGAATTCTGGACGTTAGCCCATTAAAATCATGAAATGCTTCACACACCGAAGTTCAGATGCCGTTGCAGTGTGTAGATCCTGCGGGCGGGCATTGTGCCCCGATTGTATTTCGGAAGTCGGTCTATCTTGTGCCTGCAAAAGTAGATGTGAATCTGATGTTGCGCGCTTCAATGAAATGCTCACTCGAGGCCGACCTGGGCCGGCAAACCCAGCAAACCTTGTTGGCTATGACCGAGTAATCTTCCTATTGGTATTAGGCGTGGCCTTCGTCTGGTTTGGTTTGTACTACTTTGGAGACCACGGTCCAAATTTGTTTTTCGTCGTGCTCGGGGTGGCCTTTTTCATTTTCGGCATTTCTCAGTTCTACATGGCCAAGAAGTTTCGGGAGAAATTCCGAGACAAGAAGGCTTAGTTTCACATTTGTAGTGCGACAAAATAGTCAGTAGTAGGCTTCGTTGGGAGTTTTGGAGCCTAAGCGGAGTCCAGGCCGGTGGTTTAACCGTTCGGCAATGCGATCATATTACCCGGGGCGCTTACTCCGACTTGCCCGGTTTCACCACCGCCACGACGAGCGCGTCCGGTTTGAGATATTTCTGCGCGACGGCTTTGATGTGTTCGAGCGTAACGGCTTCGTATTTCGCGTCGTCCTGTTCCGTGCGCTGGTAGCCGAGGCCGTACAGTTCATCGAGGGCGGTGGTGGAGGCGAGATGGCCGAGTTCCTGCCGGGCGATTTTCTTCTGGCCGATGATTTTGGCCTTGGCGCGCTTGAGCTCCTCGGCGGTCAAGCCCTCGTGGCGGAGCAGTTCCGCTTCCTTGAGCAGTTCCGTTTCGACGAGTTCAACCTTGGACGGCTCGGTGCCGGTATAAAACGCGAAGAAACCGGGCATGAGACCGGCCAGGTTTTGCGCGCCGACGTAATAGGCCAGGCCGAGCTGTTCGCGAATGCGCAGGAACAGCCGCGACCCGAGGTCGCTGCACGATTCCTGAATCAACTCCAGCGCGTAACGGTCGTCGTCAAACATCGTCGTGCCGGGGAAACCGACCACCAGCACGGCCTGCTTTTTGTCACGGATTTCTTCGACCCGGCTGGGAGCGCCGGCATTCTGCCGGCGGGTGGTCCCGGGGTCTTTGCCACTGGCCGGCATGTGGCCGGCGCTCCCGGCGCGCGGCTTCCAGTTCACAAATGCCTTTTCAACCGCGGTTTTGACTTCGTCCGCGTTCACGTCGCCGTAGATGGCCAGGACGCAGTTGTCCGGGGTGACGAGCCGCTGGTGAAATGATTTCAGGTCGCCGGCCTGGAGTTTTTGGACCGTGTTTTCCGTGCCGAGCGGGTCGAGACCGTAACCGTGGTCGCCAAACATCGCGCGGCGCATGGCCACGCTCGCGGTCTTGAGCAGGTCGTCTCGCTGCGCGTAAATGGCGGCGACTTGCACGTCGCGTTCGCGTTCGAGTTCGCCGGGAGGGAAAATCGGGTTCAACAGGACATCGGAAACGAGGTCAAGGCCGGTTTTGAAATCACCGCTCATGACTTCGGCGTTGACGCCAAAGCTGTTGTTGCCGCCGTAGCTGTCGATGCCGCCGCCGACGGATTCGATTTCCGTGGCGATCTGGACGGCGGTGCGGCGGCCGGTGCCTTTCAGCAGCGCCTTGGCGAGCAGGAGGGTGATGCCGGTGTTCTCGGTGGTTTCGGCAAGCACGCCGCCCTTGAGCACGGCACGAAATTCCACGAAAGGCAGGCGGTGGTCCTCCTTCACCAGCAGGCGCAGGCCGTTGGATAATTCAAATTTCCGGATCGGCTGGTCGCCGCGCGTTTCAGCTTCGGCTTTGGGTTTCGGCGTGCTGCCCTCGGGCAACAGCGCGTACAGCGTGCGGTTCTCCGAGGTCAGATATTCACGGGCCACCCGCTGGATGTCCGCGGGTGCCACCAGCTTGACGGCGGCGAGCTGGCGTTCGGAAAAACCGAGGTCGCTGGCCACAATCCAATTGGCGCCGAGGTCGCCGGCCTGGCCCTCCATCGTTTTGCGCGTGGCCAACGTGGCGGAAATGAATTGTTTGACCGCCTTTTCCAGTTCGCCGGGTGACACCAGGCCGCCCTTCATCTTTTCAATTTCGGCCAGCATCGCGCCGCGCGCGTCGGCAAATTTATCCGCGTCGGCAACGGCGCTCATGCCGAACAGGCCCGCATTGCCCGGACTGTAAGTCCACGCGTCCACGTGATGCACCACGCCCTGCCGTTCGCGCACCTCCTGGTAAAGCCGCGAGCTGCGCCCGTGTCCGAGCAGCACGGCCAGCACCTCCAGCGCCGCGATGTCGGGGTGGCGGATTTCCGGGATGTGCCAGGCAAAATGAAAATGACCGAGTTCAATCGGCGCTTCCTCGGTGATTTCGCGCGGCGCGGTCTGCTTCGGCTCCTCGGGCAGTACGACCGGCGACATCGGCCGCGCCCGGGATTTTTCGTAGGCGGCGCGGATTTGCGCCAGCACTTCATCGGTTTTCACGTCGCCGACAACGACGTAAAAGACGTTATTGGGCGCGTATTTCTCGCGATAGTAACTGCGGACATCTTCGGGCTTCAGTTCGTTGAAGATGTCAGGATAACCGATGACGGTGAAACGATACGGACTGCGCGTGTAGGCGGTCTCGAAGAGGCGGCGTCCGGCACGGCGCCCGGGATCATCCACGTTCATGTCCATTTCGCGGCGGATGACATCCTGCTCCTTCGTCAATTCCCCGGACGGCAGGGCCGCGTTTTGCATGATGTCGCAGAGGATGTCGATAGCCACGCGGGCACCGGTGTTGGGCACATCAATGTGATACACCGTGCGGTCAAAGCTCGTATAGGCGTTCATGTAACCGCCGGCTTCCTGCACTTCCTGGTCGATGCGGCTGCCGGGGCGCGTGGCGGTGCCTTTGAAGAGCATGTGTTCGAGCATATGCGACAGGCCGGCGCCGAGCCAATGGCCTTCATGAATGCTGCCGGCCATGCACCACGCCTGCACCGACACGACCGGCGCGCTGCGGTCTTCGCGCACGATGATGGTCAGGCCGTTGTCGAGCGTGGTCAGAGAGACGCCGGCGGGTGGCGACGGGGTTTGCATCGCCAAAATCCTGGCCGAAAAAGCGGTGTCACTCATACAAAAATTGGACAGGAAGGATATGCGGAAATCCGGATTGGGCAAACCAATTTGGTGCAAGAAACCGTCTCCGGCGCGCATCTCAATTTTGGGGCAACCGCTGGCACTCTGTCCCAAAGGGACATTTTGAAAATAGCCCGGCGTTTTAACGCCGGGATGTGAGGAGAAGTGCCATAAGTCCCGCAGGGACGACCGAAAAAGCGTTTCATCTCAGCCGTCCCTGTGGGACGTGATATTCTTCCAACTCTTCCCGGCGTTAAAACGCCGGGCTATTTTCCGTCCGTCGCTCCGCGACTGATAATTTTCGCGCTGTTTCAGTTGGCAACCGGCTTGGATTCCGGCTTCACCTTGTTCTGCGGCCAGAACGGTTTGCGGAAGGTTTCCGTAAAATCATAGCCGTTTTGGAAATCGTCGCGCGTGTCCTTGTCGGTTTTGGCGAGCAACCCGATTTCCACCATGTTGAAGACAATGTCGCCGAAGTTGCGGCAATTGCGCACGCCCCATTCCTCGAACACGGTTACGACCATCGGGCCGAATTGCTGGAGTGAGTACTGCCGGATGCCGTCCAGGAGTTCCTGGCCGCTGACGTGGCGGATCTGGCCCTGGGTCTCCTTGCCGATGAGCTTCTGCGTGTAGTCGAGTGCCTCACGGACAAACGTGTAGGCGTCACGCGAAAAGCGCGCGTCCCGGGTGAGAATCAGATCCACCGCTTCGTCAAAGTTGATTTCTTGCATCTTTAGGGTTTGGCCTGCTGGGTTGCCACTGGTGTCGGCGGCCCTTCGTCTGACTTCGTCCCCGTAAAATGGGCGGCGCGATACGTTTTGACGGCCCAACCGGTCAGCAACAACCCCAGAACGACACAGAGAACCAATTGTTCCTGTTTCGTCAGGCGGTTCACGCGAATAATATAACGGAAACGGGGCAAACAGCAACAATACCATTTACGATTTATGATTTACGATTTACGATTGAACAAACGCCGTTCGACGGACAAATCAAAAATCATAAATTACCATGGCAGCCATTGGCCGATTTCAAAAGGGTGGCGAGATTTTCCACGCCAAAGTCGTGGACGGCGAATTGTTCCGGCTGCGCGGCGACGTCTTTGGTTCGCCATCGTTTGACCGCCGGCCCACTGCCCGGAATGGCGTCAAGACGCTCGTCCCGGTCGTGCCGTCCAAAGTCATCGCTGTGGGCCTGAATTACATCGAGCATGCGCGCGAAACGGGCAAGCCGCTGCCGCGCCTGCCGTTGTTCTGGCTCAAGGCGGCCACGTCGTTGCTTCCTGACGGCGGGAAGATTGAGGTTCCCTTTCCGCATCATCGCACGGATTACGAGGCCGAGCTGGCCATTGTCATTGGCCGCAAAATCCGCAATGTGACGCCGGCGACGGCGTCGCGCTACATTTTTGGTTACACGGCGTCGCAGGACATCAGCGACCGCACGATTCAGAATGCCGAGAGCCAATGGACGCGCTGCAAATCGTTCGACACCTTCACGCCGCTGGGTCCATTCGTGGAAACCAAGCTGGATCCGAATGAGCTGACGATCCAACTTTTTCAAAACGGCCATTTACGCCAGAACTCGAACACAAGCCAGCTCATCTTCAAACCCGGCGAACTGGTTAGTTTCATCTCGACGAACCTGACGTTGCTGCCCGGCGACGTGATTTTGACCGGCACGCCCAGCGGCATCGGGCCGATTCAAAGCGGCGACAAACTGGAAGTGCGAATTCAGGGCCTGGCGCCGCTGGTCAACCAGGTGAAGTGAGGTAATTTCAACGCAGAGGCGCAAAGACGCGGAGCAAAATAAAAATCTTCGTTCCCTGGTTCCTTTCTGGTTAATCTTTCCGCCACATGAAGTGGACACAAACTCTGATTCCGACCCTCCGTGAACCGCCGGCCGAGGCGGAAATCCTGTCGCATAAACTGCTGCTGCGCGCCGGGCTGATCCGCAAGCTCGCCGGTGGCGTTTACACGTTTCTGCCGCTCGGCCTGCGCGTTCTGCGCAAGGTCGAACAAATCGTCCGTGAGGAAATGGACAGTGCCGGGGCCATCGAAGTGCTCATGCCTGCGCTCCAGCCGCCGGAAATCTGGCAGCAGAGCGGTCGGTACGAAACCGCGCGCAACGTGCTGTTCAAGGTCAAGGACAGCGCCAATCGCGAGTGGGTTCTCAGCGCGACGGCTGAAGAGGTCATCACCACCCTGGCCGCGGCGGAAATCAATTCCTACCGGCAGTTACCGAAGAATTTTTATCAGATCAGCTTGAAGTTCCGGGACGAAATCCGCCCGCGTTTCGGGCTGATGCGCGCCCGCGAGTTCATCATGAAGGACGCCTACAGCTTCGACGTCAGCGACGAGGCGTCGCAAGTCACCTACCAGAAAATGTATGACGCCTACGCGCGGATATTTGCGCGGTGCGGCCTGAAGGCGTTTCCGGTCGAGGCCGACACCGGGGTCATCGGCGGCAAATTCTCACATGAATTCATGGTGCCGGCGGAAACCGGCGAAAACGAAGTCGTATTCTGCGAAGGCTGCGGTTACGCGGCGAACCTCGAGAAAGCGACGAGCGGCATCCCCAGGACCGCCGTGCGCGAAGTCGGCGCGCCGGTTGAAAAGTTTGCCACCCCCGGCGTGGTGACCATTGAAGCGTTGAGCAAGGAGCCTTACAAGGTCCCGGCCAATCGCCAGATCAAAACTCTGATTTACATTGCCGACAGCAAGCCGGTCATCGTTTTGATTCGCGGCGATGATCAGTTGAATGAAACCAAGCTCATGGCCAGGACCGGCGCCGTCGCGGTGCGCCCGGCCACGTCGGAAGAAATATTTGCTCTGCTCGGAGCGCATCCGGGAAGTTTAGGTGCGATAGATTCCACGTTGCGTTATAAAAGATTGGAGGCGCTTCCTGAAGACATAAGAAAATCCGTCATTGAGACGCTCACACAACATGCTCCCGGTTATCTTAATACCAAGGTTTACGCCGACGAACGGTTGCGTGGCGCGAACGACATGACGACCGGTGCGAACGAGGACGGGTTCCATTTGAAGAATGTTTCCATCGAACGCGACATCAAGGTGACCGAGTGGCTTGATTTGCGGACCGTCACCGCCGGCGAACCCTGTGCCAAATGCGGCAAGGCGCTAAAGATCCGCCGGGCCATTGAAGTCGGCCACGTCTTCAAGCTCGGCACGAAATATAGCGAGAAATTCGGCGCGGAATATCTGGACGAAGCCGGCGCGCGCAAGCCGGCCATCATGGGCTGTTACGGCATCGGCGTCACGCGCACCCTGCAGGCCGTCATTGAACAGTGCAATGACAAGGACGGCATCCTGTGGCCGTTGAGCGTTGCCCCCTACCAGGTTTGCATCACGCCGTTGAATGTGGACCCGGGCAGCGAGGCGATGAAGCTGGCGGAAAAGTATTACGCCGAACTGACGGCTGGCGGCGTGGACGTGATTCTGGATGATCGCGATGAGCGGCCGGGCGTAAAATTCAAGGATGCCGATCTGGTGGGTTTTCCCATCCGGCTGGCCATCGGTGAGAAATCGCTGGCCAAAGGCGAAGTCGAAATAAAGCCGCGTGGCGGCGCGTTGCAATCCGTCAAGGCCGACGCCGCGGTGGAATCCGTGATGAAACTGCTGTCAAAATCGCAGCAGCGGACGTAAGTCCGCTCTGACTATTTCTGAACTGCCGGGGAAGTGAGCCGACTCATGTCGGCTGCTACAAGTAAAATAATGTTCATCGTGGCAGGGGATGAAAGATGAATCGCGCCGGGTGGCCGGCCGCCGGATCGATTTGCATGGTGTAATAGCCACCGTCGTTGAGCAGTTCAATGCCGGAAAGGGCGGGGCAGAGCCGCACGTGGAAGGGCAGCCAGAAATGGGCTTCATGCAAGGAAGACGTCATATGGTTGACGGCGTATCCCAGAAATCGAATGGGCGGAATGCCGGACAGCATCCGACTTTTCCAAAGAATCAGCGGGGTGTGCAGGTGTCCGAGGATGGTTTGTTCCACCTGCGGCAAACGACGGCGAACCGGTTCCTCACGCCCGAGAAACGGCAGTGCCGTCGGATCATGGCAGAAGAGAATCAGACGTTGATTTGATGGCAGCGCGTCAAAGCCGGCACGGATTTCGGCCAGGTGCGCTTCCCGCAACCGCAGCCAGTCGGGCCATTCGGCGGGCAAGGTGTCCGGCTGATGCGCGGGGAGCGCGATCAAGGAAGAAGTGATTCCCATCAGGGTGTAACGCCCAATGGTGAGTTGCCAGAAGCGTGGCAGGCCGAGGGTTTCCGTCGCCACGTGCCAACTGGCCAGGTGCATTTCGCCACCACCGAACAAGGACCGTTTGCCCAATTCATGATCGCCCAGGGTGAACCGGGCCCGGTCGCCGAATTTAGCGCGCAGTTTGCCCAGACATTCCTGTGTGCTTTGCATGGCTGCCGGATCACTGACACCGATAAAGCCGGAGTCACACGAGTAATCGCCGACGGCGACGAGATAATCGGCCGGCCGGACTTCTGCCAGAAAGCGGTCGAGTTGCCGTCCCTGCTCAAGCGGATGCCGCATCCAGATAACGTGCCGGTAGGCCCCGGCCACGGCGCGGAGCAGGGGATTGCCGATGGTGCGGCGTTCGTAGTCCCCGCCGCGCGCGCGTTCGGCGGCGCCGGCATAGTGAATGTCGCTTACAATGGCGACCGTGACCTCACCTGGTCCGTTGGTCTCCATGCGGCATCAAAGGGGTGCCACCACGGTATCGTTTTCGGTTTTGTCCAGGCATTCGCGGACAGTTTTGGCGAGATCGGCGTGGGTGTAGGGTTTTTGCAAAAAGCGGGCGTTCATTTTCACCAACAGATCGGTTTTCACCTCAGTGGTGGTATAGCCGCTGGTGAAAATGACCTTTAGATGGGGATGGTTGAGCCGCAATTGTTTGGCCAGGTCCGCGCCGGAGACGCCCTCGGGCATCACCATGTCGGTCAAAAGCAGATCAATTTGATTCATCTTCCGCTGCCAGGTACTGAGCGCTTCCCGGCCGGAGGGTGCCTCGAAGATGCGGTAACCGTACTCGGACAGGATGTCGCGTGCCATTTCGCGCAGAACGGGCTCGTCCTCGACGATAAGAATGGTTTCGCTGCCGCCGGTCGTAGCGTCCACCGGAACGGGTTTGGGTGTTTTGGGCGGGATAACTTTGTCGCTGGCCGGGAAAAACACGTCGAAGGTTGAACCTTTGCCGGGTTCGCTGTTGACTTCGATCCAGCCCTCATGCTGTTTGACAATGCCGTAAACGGTCGCCAAACCCAGGCCGGTGCCCTTGCCGACCTCCTTGGTCGTAAAAAACGGTTCAAAAATCCGGTGCAGCGTGGGGACGTCCATGCCAATGCCCGTGTCGGTGACGCGCAGGCGGATGAACCGGCCGGCGCGCGCATCGGCATGGGCTCTTGCGTAACCATCGTCAATGGTGACGGTATCAAGGCTGATGGTGAGCTTGCCGCCCTGGGGCATGGCGTCCCGGGCATTGACGGAAAGATTCATGATCACCTGCTCGATCATGCCGGTGTCGCCTTCCATCGCGGGTAATTCCGGCGGCGGCAGGCATTCGAGCTGGATGGTTTCCCCGAGCAGGCGTTCCAGCATCGTCGACATGTTGCTGACCACCTCGCGCAAATCGAGCAGATCAGATTGGATTACATTTTTGCGGCTGAACATCAACAATTGGCGGGTCAGGCCCGCGGCGCGTTCCGCCGCGAAATAAATCGCCTGCAGGGGATCCAGAATGTTCGACGGCAGGGTCGGTTTGGCGAGCAGCGCGCTGGAATGTCCCTGGATGATGGTCAGCATGTTGTTGAAATCGTGCGCCACCCCGGCGGCCAGCTGTCCCACCGACTCCATTTTTTGCGACTGGCGGAGTTGTTCCTCCAGATTCAACCGGTCGGTGATGTCATCCACATAACAATGGACGACGCGGCTGCGCAGTACGGGATGGAACAACCACGAAAACGTGCGGCCATCCATCTCCGTTTCCAGCTGTACCTTGCTCCGGCCGGTGGCCAGGCAGTCATGGATGATGTCGCTGATTTCAGCGGGCAGGATGTCGTGGGGATGGTTTTTCTGAACGGACGAGGCGAGCTGTTGTGCGGCGTCGTTGAAATAACTGATAGTTCCATTCTCGCTGAATTCCATGGTCGCCGCCGGATTCAATTTTGCGAATGAGGCAACCTTTTCGGTTTCGGCCTCGGCGCGTCTCCGTTCCACTGTCATGCCCACCACGGTGGCCACGGCCATCAGAAATTGCACTTCATCCGGCGTAAAGTCGCGGCGCTGGGTGGCATGGACGCCGATGACGCCGAAAGGCCGCCCACGAGTGGGAATCGCCACGGTGGTGCCGCTGGCGATGCCATGTTCGACGAACAGCGGCGACGGAGTGAATTGGTTTTGGGCCTTGAGATCGGTGACGACAATCATCTCGCCGGAGTTCAGGGTCAGGCCGGTTTGCGAACGATTGTCACCGGGGATTTTGGTTTCACCGACGCAACCGCGTTTCCAGCCCACCCCCGCCTGGAGGAGCAACTCGCCGTCGGGCAACCGTTCCCAGACGGCGCTGTATTCCAATTCCAAGGTGTGGGCCACGAGCAGTCCGGCCTGGTTCAGCAGCGGCGCCATGTCGTTTTCGGTCAGCGCAAATTGTCCCAGGGCGGCAATGGCGGTTTGCTGGAGCGCGCGGTTGAGCAGGATTTTTTCCGCCTTTTCCCGGTCTTGAATGCGCTGCTGGAGCGCCTCAGCCATGCCGTCAAAAACTTTTGCGAGCTGGCCGAATTCGTCTTCCGTTCGCTCCAGTCCGGTGCGGGCGGTGAGGTCGCCTTTGGCAAAACGCTGTGCGGCGTCGGACAGGGCCTGCACCTGCCGCAAGATGAAATGTTCGCCGCCAAACCACGCCGCCACCAGGGCCAGCAAGCCGGTGACGAAACTGGCCCACGGCACATCCAGGGCGTACTGTTTCAGCCAGTGCGGCGCGAATTCCCAAAACCACGACTGGTTGACGAGATACGTCAACGCCAGCGCCGGTGCAATGGCCACAAAAACACTGGCCACCAGTTGCATGCGCACCGTGGAAAACTTCTTTAAGATTTTTTTGATCATTTTGCCCGGTTTCGGCGCTGTATGAACAGCATATCGCAAACCAATTTTGGGTTGATTTCAAGCCCGGATGGCGAGCGCGGCAGTCCGATTTTTGGGCAGTCGCCCCAGGTGAAAGACCAGAAAATCATCCAGAAACTCCCGCAACTCGGCAATTTGGACAGTGGCCAGTCGCAAACGCGCTATTTCCGGCCAGCCGCCCTGGGTCAGAATCTGGCTGATTCTTTGGGCACCGGCCGACAACCGGGTATTCTCCCGCTTCGGTTCCAGGCCGAGTTCATGCAGCAATTTCAGTTCAAAGGCAAAAACTGTTTGCGGCTGGGCCGGGTGTTCGCGGAGCTGTTTCAGAAAACCGAGCATCAAATCATAAATCGTAGGCAGCGGTGTCCCGGTTTCCGTCGCTTGTTCGACCAAGGCCGTGGCGTAGGTCGCCTGGCGCAGCAACGCCAGGTCCTCGCGCAGGGCAGGGTTGAGTTCGCGCAGGCTGACTTCCCGGAGGACATGCAGGTCGGAGCGCCGGCTGCGGTTGAACGAAAAATCCGCGATGTAAAACACATCCAGTTTGCCGAGAAACGGCGATTTGGGCCTTTGCACGCCCTTGGCGACGGTGGCGATGCGCCCGAAATCCGGGGTGAGCCAGTGGAGAATGAGGCTGGTTTCGGTGAGCGGCCGCCTGCGCAGAATCATGCCGGTCGCAGATTGAATCATTTGAGGGTCGGCGGCGCGGATTCATTCGCCAGCGCGCCGATGCTGATGATGTACTTAAAGCCGTCCGCCACGGACATGTCGAGTTTGATGACTTTCTCCTCCGGTATGACAATCAAAAACCCGCCGGTGGGCAGCGGCGTCGTCGGGATGAAGATGCACACGCATTTTTTGCCCGTCTTTTTCTCCACTTCATCCGCCTGCGCGTTGGTGATGAAGCCGACCGAGTAAATTCCCTCGCGCGGATATTCCACGAGCACGACGGTCTGGAACGAGCTTTTCTTTCCGGAGGTGAATGCCTCATCCACCTGTTTGATGGTGCCGTAAATTTTATTCAGCACCGGCACGCGCAACATCAGGCTGTCCGCCCATGCAAACAGTCGTTTGCCAAAATAGTATCGCGCCAGCACCCCGATCACCGACACCAGGGCCACCGCCAGCATCAGCGCCAGCACGCTCCAATACCAGAACATCGGGCCGGACAAGCCGTCCTGGTAGATGACTTTCGGGCTGAGGCAGTAGGGGAGGAAAAACAGCAGGGTGTCCGTGAAGCTGGAGACGGTGCCGAACAACCATTTGACCACCGCCAGCGTGATGACGCCGGGCAGCACAATGGCGAGACCGGTTAGAAAGCTGGCCCGCCAGCGCGCCATCAGTGATTTTTGCACTGGGAAAGTTTACCCGGGCGCGCCAGATGGGCGAGCGAAAATCGCCGGGAAAGTTCGCGGAGCCGGCGGTCCTCCGCGCGCTTCATTTTACGCCGTTCGGCGGGGCGGGAATCGTCGTGACCCAGCAAATGCAGAACGCCATGCACGAGGTAACGCGTGATTTCCGACTGCCAGCTCGCGCGAAACTTCCGCGCCTGCAGCACCGCCTCGTCCACACAGATGAAGATTTCGCCGTGGAGCTGGCGTCTTGGGCCTGGGGTTTTGGGTCCGGGGTCTAGGGTCCGGCGTCTGGAACCCGAGTGGTCAAACGCGATGACGTCCGTCGGGCTGGCGTGCCGGAGGAATTGCTCATTGAGCCGGATTATTTCCGGCGTGGCGACCAGGTGAAGGCCGAGTTCCGCGGCTTCAACCTTTAAATCAGCAAGCAATGCGACGGTGATTTGTTTCAGCAGACGCCGATTGATTTTCCGTGTGCGCTGGCGGTTGGCGAGGACAACGTTCATGCCGGTCACGTCTTCCCGGTGCCGCGGTGCTCCTCGTAAGCGGTGATGATGCGCTGCACCAGCGGATGCCGGACCACGTCGCGCTTGCCGAACTCAATGACCGCGATG
>JBEKKN010000054.1:0-18982 GCA_050010675.1 Verrucomicrobiota bacterium
GTTTCCCGGAGCGCAAGCTCCCTAAAGACCACGGGCAGACCACCCGTTTGATAGGCCAGAGGTGTAAGCGTCGTGAGACGTTTAGCTGACTGGTACTAATCGGTCGTGCGGCTTGATCGCTTATTTTTCGTATGTGAACTTGTTAAACGTGCATTGTTTCATCGGGCAACCGGTTTCAATGATTCACGATTCACCGGTTCACGCGTCGAAAATAGCGATTTCAACTCGCGAGTTGTGTGTCAGCAATGGTGTCCCTGTGTGTAGTTTTCAGAGAATCGCCGATCCGCTTCGGCAACGCTCTTTTGAAATTTAGGGTCGGTTTTGAGTGATGGCGAAGCCATTGACTTTAAACCCTCAACCCTCAACTAATTTGGTGGCCATAAAGCTGTGGTCCGACCCGATCCCATTCCGAACTCGGCCGTCAAACACAGTCTTGCCGATGGTAGTAGTCCTATAGGTTCTGCGAGAGTAGGTTGCCGCCAGTCTTTCAAGCCTTCGAGAATTCAAAAAGGACAGCCGACTACCGGGCCAACGTGCGTTGGCGGCACTCAATTACGCTTAATTTGGCGCGCCAAATGCTAAACTTGTTCTCAAATCAGGCCAATACTCGACGAAATGCCGCTGGCGAATAACAGATTGTTGCGATATTGCAGGGAAACGACCACCGTCCTTTTCCCGTTGGTGCTCCTTTTAATCGCATACACGCTCCCGGCCGCCCAGGAAACAAACGCACTGCCTGCGCTGAGCAAGTTGGTCATTACCAACATGAACGAGTTATGGACGCTCCCGCCGGATGAAAAAGCCCAGTTGCATCGCATTCAGATGGAGTTGCTGGTTTATTATTGTGATCCCAGTTGGAACGTTTTTTGGGGAAATTCAGACGGATTGGAAACGTTTCTGCCGCTCCGGGGGATTCCCGTGTCCCTGAAGGTCGGTGACAAGATACTCATTGATGGCCAGGTTCTTCCGGTGAACGAGGAAGTCTTATGGGATAAGACGTCGGTTAAAATTCTTTCTGAATCCAACGAAATTAAACCCGCTTCCACCCAGGGCAAGCTCCTGGATGTCTCCAGCCTCGACAAACATTTTGTGGAGATCAATGCCCTCGTTGATTCGCAGACATGGCTGCAAAATACGCGGACGCAAGATACCTCGCAGGTTTTGAAACTCGGGTTGCTTGCCGAAAATGTTAATTTTGGCGCCTTTGTTAAAAATGACAATCCCGACCTGGCCCGCCCGGATTTGGTTGGCAAATTTGTCCGTATCCGGGGCGTTTACTCGGGGACCCTGGACAGCTTCGGAAAAATCGCCAACCTGACGTTGTGGACTCCGGGGTTGAACAATGTTGAAGCGGTCGGTTCATTGAAGGATGACCCGCGGTTTTCTGTGCCAGTTACCCCTTCCGAGAATTTTGCCGCGGCGGATTCTAAAAAATTGGTCCACGTGGCGGGTATGGTCCGCAGCCAGCAGCCTGGGCAGGCCGTCACCATTTGGGATGATTCCGGTCAAATTCGCATTCTTACCAAACAATTCCACCCCCTGCAACGCGGTGACTTCATCGAGGGTATCGGCTACCCCACGGTTCAAGGCTTTGACCGGATCTTGCAGGACGGATTATTTCGTCCCAGCACAAATAATGTGGCGGCTGATTACGCCAACCCCACGAATCACATCAGACTGCGCCTGGCGGATCAGATCCGCAGTTTGGACGCAGAAAGCGTTCTCCGGCATCTTCCGGTGAGTATCGAAGGACTGGTGACGTGGGTGGATCCCCAAGGGAAATTTATCTATGTGCTGGACAGCAGCGGCGGTATCCGTGTCATGCATCCCAGGTTCCAGCGCGGTCGGCGGCTTCAACCCGATATGCTGGTCAAGGTGGCTGGCGTCACCACCGCAGGCGAATTCGCCCCGGTGATCACCAATGCCGTCGTGGTTCAGACCGGAACCATGAGTTTGCCATCAGATGCGCCGCTGATAAATCTGGAGGAGGCCCTTACCGGCACGCAAGACGGTCAATGGGTGGAAATGCGCGGCTACGTTCGCGAGGTCACCCAACTGGCCAGGGCGACGGAATTGCAACTGGTTGCGCCTGGCGGTGAATTCAAGGTGCGCCTTCCCAAGGACAATTCTTTGCAATCCATGGAGGGCTCGGTTGCGGTGGCTTATGGGGTTTGTGTTGTTGATGCGAATTCCCGCCGGCAATTGACAGGCATCGAAGTCTGGTCGCCTGCGCTCGAAGACGTCCAGGTTGAGCAGTCCCCCCCTGCGGATATGTTTGCGCTGCCCATGCGATCGATTGCGAGCCTGCGACAATTTAGTCTGTTCAATACGTTGAACGAACGGGTGCTTACCCGCGGCTCGGTCACATTGCAATTACCCGGACGCTACCTCTATGTGCAGGACGGCAACAACAGCGTTCTGGCCTTGAGCGAGCAGACTTCGCCGTTGCGCCCCGGGGACCGCGTTGAAGTTGTTGGTTTTCCCGGAAATAACAACGGGAATTATGTGTTGCGGGAGGCGACCTATCGTCGCATCGGTTCCGGTACCGAACCGGTGGCCGCGCAACTCTCCGATTTACAATCCGTGAACGAGGATCTGGATGGACTGCTCGTATGCGCTGACGGTGTGTTGCTGGATGTCGTGAAGAAATCGGGCGAAACCCACCTGATCGTTCAGGCGAAAGGCTTGATTTTTGAGGCCCAACTGGATGGGTTGGAACAAGTCACCAAGCAACCACTGGAGTTGGGCAGCAAACTGGCTGTCACCGGCGTTTATCGCATTCAACGGGACGAATACGGCAAACCCCGCTCGTTCCTCTTGAATCTTCGCGATGGCAGCGATGTGCGTGTCCTTCAACCACCCCCCTGGTGGACCCCTCGCCGGCTCTGGCTGGTGCTGGCCGGGGTTATGACGGTTTTCGTGCTCGCGCTTTCATGGGCGCTGGAAATCCGGCGCAAAAACAAATTACTCCTGCACGCGCAGGTGGAATTGAAGGCGGCCCATGACAAATTGGAAGAGCGGGTTCAGGAACGAACGCGCAACCTGCAGGAAGCCAATGTTGCGTTGCGGCGCTCGGAGGAACGTTTCGTCAAAGCGTTCCGGGCCAGCCCGGTTCCCTTGTTGCTGCAGAACGTGCGCGATCAGCGATTCGTGGACGTCAACGAGAGCTTCCTCCAGTTGACCGGCTTCCCGCGCGAAGAGGTTTTGGGGCAAACCCCGGCCGGATTGAAACTGTTTTCGAAAACGGACACCGGGCGGGAAATCCTGGACGCCCTTTCGGCCAAACACCCGGTCCGCGATCTGCAAACCGAACTGATCATCCGCGAGGGGAGGACGCTGACCACGTTGATTTCCGCGGAGGCCATTGAACTCGAAAACGAACCGCATTTGTTGATGTCCATCCAGGACATCACCGAACGACTCAACGTTGAGAACCCGCTGCGCCAGGCCCAGAAAATGGAAGTAGTCGGCCAGATCGCCGCCGGGATCGCACACGATTTCAATAACATCCTCACCGTGATCCAAGGCCACGCGGAGGTGCAATTGAACATGGGGAAATGGGACGAATCGCTGCCGGATTCCCTGCGTGAAATTTCCCACGCCGCCTCGCGGGCCGCGTCACTCACCCGCCAGTTGCTGGCGTTCAGCCGCAAACAAATGTTGCAACGCCGCCCGCTGGATTTGCCGGAGGCGTTGAACAGCCTCAACAAAATGCTGCGCCGAATCATTGGTGAACACATCAGTTTGCATGTCCACTGCGCGGAAAATCTGCCACTGGTGTTCGCCGATGCGGTCAATTTTGAGCAGATCGTCATCAATCTGGCGGTAAACGCGCGTGACGCCATGCCCCGGGGCGGTCCGCTCACCATCACGGCCGACCTGGCGGTCATCGACGCGAAATACAAGGAGCGCGAGCCGGACGCCATGATCGGCACGTTCGTGCGGTTGAGTGTTGCCGACGAAGGCAGCGGCATGAACGAGAACGTGCGTAACAAGATATTTGAACCGTTTTTTACCACCAAGGAGGTGGGCAAGGGAACCGGGATGGGGTTGGCCACGGTTTATGGCATCGTCAAGCAGCATCAGGGATGGATCGAAGTTGAATCCAAACCGGGTGCCGGTTCGGTGTTCAAGGTGTTTTTGCCCGTGGCGAATCAAGAGGCGCCCAAGGCGCCCGAAACCGGAACCGATTTGATTTCGGCGGCTGGCGGCCAGTCGCGCACCATTTTCCTCGTTGAGGATGAAGCCGCGTTGCGCGAGATGGCTTCGATGATTTTAAAGCGGCTCGGGCACCAGGTGGTGGTGGCCCAGGACGGGCAGGAGGCACTGAGCCTTTGGCCGCAATACCGCGGCAAGATTGATTTGTTGCTCACGGACATGGTGATGCCCGGCGGAATGACCGGACGGGAACTGGCGGACCGTCTGCTGCGCGAAAAGCCTCAAATGCACGTCATCTATTCCAGCGGCTACAGCATGGATTTGTCCAATTCGGGTATGAACCTGACCGAGGGCGTCAATTGTCTGCTCAAACCTTACGATGCCACAACCCTGGCTCGTGTGGTCAAAAGGGTCTTCGCCAACGGGAATTAACCCGCTGAACAAGGCAACGCCGTTTTTTTCAACGCTAGCGGGAGACCTTCGTGTCTTTGCCTAAAGAGGCGCTGGAGGTAAAAGGTTGATTGCGGGCATGGGTTGGTTCAGTTTACGAGACCGTCAACGTCATCCAACCCCAACATCACTGGAAAGGACAACCACGCATGCAACGACCACCTTCGGTAACCGTATTCGGAATCCTGAATATTGTGTTCGCCGCGTTCGGCGTCTTCGGGGTGATGGCTTCGGTCGCCCTGTTCTACCTGCCCGCCGATTCAAATAATCCCGTGATCAAACTCATCCATGAAAGCCCGGCATATGCCACCTGGCTGAAGGTTTGCATTCCGCTGGGGGTGTTGACCTGCCTGGTCTTGCTGGCGGCGGGCATCGGCCTGTTGCACCTCAAGCCCTGGGCGCGCATCCTCTCGCTGGCTTACGCGATCTACGCCATCCTGTTTGGCATCCTTGGGATGGTGGTCAATTTCATTTTCATGGTGCAACCCATGCTCGAGCAAGCCCGCCAGCAGCAAGGGCCTGAAGCCGCCGCTGCGATTGGCGGGGCGGTGGGCGGGACCATCGGCGGTTGCTTTGGCCTCATCTATCCCGTCCTGCTGCTCATCTTTATGACCCGCCCAAAAGTGGTGGCGGCGGTTTGCTCATCCGTGCCACCTCAAGGGTGAAAATGGTTTTTCGTACGCGAAAACTTTGAGTTCTTTGCCGGTGGCGTAAGAGCCGTGTCATACCGTCTACTTCTGCTCCGCAGGATTCGGCAGGTCAGGCTGCGGCGGTTCCAGTGTCCACGTGCACCCGTCACTCAATTTTTTCCCGGCGCGCTCGGCCCGCGCGGTGAGCTGGTTTTCACCGGTTTTTAAGGTGACGTTCTTCCAGATGAACACGCCGTTGGTGGC
Organism: Verrucomicrobiota bacterium; assembly: GCA_050010675.1. Lineage (GTDB taxonomy): Bacteria > Verrucomicrobiota > Verrucomicrobiia > Limisphaerales > UBA11358 > UBA11358. The sequence goes on from JBEKKN010000054.1 coordinate 5,502, forward strand.
GTTGCTGTGGTAGCCCTCCGATATTCCGTTCAACAGCAACTCCACCCGCCGGGCGTTGGAATAAATTTTCACGTCCGTGACGGCATTGGTGCGTTTGGTGAACCGGCGACTGGTGAGGTACAGCACCGGTTCCTCCGACCAGTTGGCCTTGTAAAAAAAGAAGGCATCTTTCCTGATCGTGCGGTCGTAGGTTACCAGTCCCTTGTCGTTGCGGCCGGGCACGCCGCCTTCGTGGCGGGTGCTGACGGCAAAGTCGAACATGTTCCAGACGAAAGTTGCCCAGACATACGGTCGTGTTTGCAGCGCCGCCCAAGCCCTTTCATGCACCATCGCCTGCCATTCCTCAGGGTGCCATTGGCCGGCGGTCGGCGGTTGTTTCGGGTTTTGTTCGTGTTGCGCCACGTTCGCGCCCGCGCCGTATTCGCTCAGACAAAAGCCCCCGTGCTGGCTGTCGTAATGATGTTGGTCCAGCAGATTGTTGAAACCGTTGATTCCGCCCCAGCCGGAATACCAGCCGGGATACATGTTCCAGCCGAGCAGGTCGGGAATCTTGTTCATTTGCGGGAATTTATCGGTATCCGTGGCGCCGATGGTTGGGCGCGTCGGATCTTCGCTGTGCGCGAGGTTGTTCAAATCCTCCAACTCACGTTCCGGGTCGGGGGTTTTAGCATTCCCAATTTCATTAAACAGGCTCCAGGCGAAAATCGAAGGATGATTGAGGTTTTGCCGGATGAGATCCAGCAACTGGCTGCGCGAGGTTTCGGCAAATTGCTGCGAGGCATTGATTTCATTGACCTGCGGGATCTCTGCCCAGACCAAAATGCCCGCCTCGTCGCACAGCCCGTAAAAATAATCGCTGTGCTGGTAATGCGCGCATCGGACGACGGTAGCGCCGATTTCCTGGAGGAACCGCAGGTTCTCGTTCATGTCCGCGTCTGAAATCGCCCAGCCCTCGTTCCACCGGTCCTGATGCATGTCCACGCCGTGCAAGGCGTAGGGTTTGCCGTTCAGGAAAAACCCCTTGTCCGGATCCACCCGATAAAATCGCAAGCCGAGCGGTTGCGTAACCGAATCCACCACGCCGTTGGTCGAACGCAATTCAACCACCGCCCGATAGAGATAGGGATCCAGGCGTCCGTTCCATAAATGCGGATGCGGTACCGTCACGCGCAGCCAGTATGGCGCCGTCAAGTTCGGGGCCAATATGACCGGTTGTTTGTTTTCGACAATTTTCTCCCCATTTGCGTCAAATACCGTCGCGACCAGGGTCAGCGGTTGGCTGTCCCGCGTACCATTGGAAATTTGCGTCGTGATGTCGATGACCGCCTTTTTCCTTGTAACGCTCGTTTGCGACCAGGCGGCGCCGGGTGAACCATGGTCCAGGAGCGTGAAATTTTCCGCCGCCGTTTCGATCAGGTGCACCGGCCGGTAGATGCCACCGTAAACCGAAAAGTCGCCGCTCAACGGCGCGATGTCCGGCTCCCAGGAATTGCTCACGCGCACGGCAATCACGTTTGTGCCGCTGGCGGACAGATGCCGGGTGATTTCAAAACTAAATGCCCCGAATCCGCCGCGATGTTCGCCGAGGAAGTCGCCGTTCACATAAACGTCGGCGAACAGGCTTGCGGCCTCGAACCGCAGGAAATACCGCCTGCCGGCTTTTGGCTGAAGCTCCAGTTCGCGCCGATACCAGCCCGGTCCCCGGTAGTAGTCCTCGCCCTGCTGTGCCTGTTCCCAGCCCCAGTTATGCGGGAGGGAGACGGTTGTCCAGTTCGTGTCATTGAAGTCCACGGCTTCCGCCCCCGGGATGTCGCCCTGTTTGAACTGCCAGCCTGAATCCAGCAGCGTGTTTTCCCGGGCAAATGAACCAGGGGCGAGCATGAGCATTGAAATAAAAACAAAAAATCTGCGCATGGCGCAGAATCTTGCCATTAATTGCTCCGAAGGCAAATGCAATGTGGGCGCGTTGACGGAACGCAGGCACGTCAACCACGCCGGCGTTTCACCCTGAGTTGCGTGGTCGCGTGCGCGATCGCCGCCTGAACGCGGGCGGCTTCTTCGTCGGTGATTTTTTCCGCCAGTCGCGCCTCGGCGCGGCGCAACGCCTCCTCGGCCCTGGCCTCGTCAATGTTCTGGGCGTTGATGGCCATGTCGGTGAGAATGGCCACGCAGTCGCCGGTTACCTGCACAAACCCATCGCCGACGCAGATAAAAATGGTTTCCTTGCCCTTTTGCACGACGATTTCGCCCGCGACCAATTGCGTCATCAGCGGCATATGCTGCGGCAGGATGCCCATCTCGCCCTCGCTGCCGGTGAGCGTGACCATGTCCACGTCGTCGGAGAAAATTTTCGCCTCCGGCGTGACAATTTCGAGTTTTATGGTCGCAGCCATGGTTGTTGGGAGGGTCGCCGTGCCGGCGACCCATTATTTGGGGACGGCGACACGCCGTCCCTTCCGGTCAAACCTCTTTAATTTCTTCAATGCCGCCCTTCATGTAGAAATTCTGTTCGGCCACGTCGTCGTGCTTGCCCTCCAGAATTTCCTTGAAGCCGCGTACGGTTTCGGCGACGGGCACCTGTTTGCCCGCCCGGCCGGTGAACACTTCCGCCACCGAGAACGGCTGGCTCAGGAATCGTTGAATCTTGCGCGCGCGATACACGGCCAGCTTGTCGTCGGGTGAAAGTTCATCCATGCCGAGGATCGAGATGATGTCCTGCAAATCCTTGTAACGCTGCAACACCTTCTGCACGCCGCGCGCGACTTCGTAATGTTCCTGCCCGACGATTTCCGGCGCCAGCGCGCGACTGGTTGAGGCCAGCGGGTCCACCGCGGGATAAATGCCCAGCTCGGCAATGGCGCGTTCCAACACGATGGTCGCATCCAGGTGCGCGAAAGTGGTCGCCGGCGCCGGGTCGGTCAAATCGTCCGCCGGCACATACACGGCCTGAAACGACGTGATGGAACCTTTCTTGGTCGAGGTGATGCGTTCCTGTAGATCGCCCATTTCGGCGGCGAGCGTCGGTTGATAACCGACGGCGCTGGGCGTGCGGCCCAGCAGCGCGGACACTTCCGAACCGGCCTGCGAGAAGCGGAAAATGTTGTCAATGAAGAGCAGCACGTCCTGGTTCTTCTCGTCGCGGAAATATTCGGTCACGGCGAGCGCGGACAGCGCCACGCGCAGGCGCGCGCCGGGCGGCTCGTTCATCTGGCCATACACGAGGCCGATTTTTGACCCCGCCTGGAGTATGGGCAGGCCCTTTGCGTCTTTCTTGGGGTGGCCCTTGTCATCTTTTTCAACCTTGATGACGCCGGCTTCGATCATTTCATTGTAGAGGTCGTTGCCTTCGCGGGTGCGTTCGCCCACGCCGGCGAACATGGAGATGCCGCCGTGCAGTTTGGCGATGTTGTTGATCAATTCCATGATGACGACGGTCTTGCCGACGCCGGCGCCGCCAAACGCGCCGACCTTGCCGCCCTTCAGGAACGGGCAGATGAGGTCAATCACCTTGATGCCGGTCACGAGCACCTGCGGCGACGTGGATTGATCCAGCAACGTCGGGGCGGGGCGGTGAATCGGATAGAACTTGTCGGCCTTGACCGGTCCGCGCTCGTCCACCGGCTCGCCCACGACGTTGAACACCCGGCCCATCACGGCTTCGCCCACCGGCATGGAAATGGGGCCGCCGGTATCCGTGACTTCAATGCCGCGCTTCATGCCCTCGGTGGACCCCATGCAGACGCACCGAACCCAGTTGTCGCCGAGGTGTTGTTCGATTTCGAGCGTTTGCCGGGTTTTGCCGGCGCCGGGCACGTCGTACTCGACGGTCAGCGCGTTGTAAATGGCGGGCGGCTGGCCGGGAAATTCCACGTCCACCACCGGCCCGATGATTTGCACGATTTTACCTTTGTTCATATGCGAAATAATTTCAACCCACCGCCATTTGCGCGGAGGCAATTTCCAGCAGTTCCTTCGTGATGTTCGACTGGCGGAGTTTGTTGTACTCGAGCGTCAGCCCCTTGATGAGCTGCTGCGCGTTGTCGGTGGCATTCTTCATGGCCACCATGCGCGCGCTGTGTTCGCTGGCCCTGGCTTCCAGCAGGATCTGGTAGACCCGGAAACTCAGGCTGTGCGGCAGCAGTTCACCCAGCACGGTCGTCTCGTCCGGTTCGAAATTAAAAATGTCCGTGGTGGTGACGGGCGACAGCGGCGCCGGCTCCGGCGCGCTCCCATGCCCGGCCCGGACGGCCTCGATTTTTCCAATCGGCAAGAACGGGACGGTCTTCGGTTGCTGGGTCAGGGTCGAAATGTAATTGGTGAACAGAATATCCACCGTGTCCACTTCACCCTTGAGGAACAGGTCCTGCGCAAATTTGGAAATGGCCCGGGCCTCGCCGAACTGGGGCGTGTCCTTGTAGGTGAACTCGGCGGCGAGCGACCGGCGCGTGCGGGCGATGAATTGCGCCGCCTTGCGGCCAGCCGTGATGAACACCGTGTCGTTGTTTTTATCGGACTTTGCCGCTTCCCGGAATAAATTGCCGTTGAGCGCGCCGCACAGACCGCGGTCGGTACTGATGAGAATGACGGCGCGTTTCCGGACCGGGCGCGCTTCCATGAGCGGATGTTTGAAGACCGCCGTGCGCGCCGCGGCGTTGGCCAACACGTCATTCATCAGGGCCGCATACGGCCGCCCGGCCAGCGCGGCCTGCTGCGCCTTGCGCATTTTGGCCGCCGCCACCATCTGCATCGCCTTGGTGATTTGGGCGGTGTTTCTGACCGACCGGATGCGTCGGCGAATGTCGCGCGTGCTGGGCATCGATTAATTAATGATAGGTCGGTTTGAATTCCGTCACCGCCGTCTTCAACTCCGCCGCGAGGGCGTCGCTGATGGCTTTTTCGCTGCGAATTTTCGCCAGCAAATCCGTTTTCCGGGTGTTGAGAAAATCCGTGAGTTTGGCCTGGAAATCCTTGATCTTTTCCACGGGCACGTCGTCCATGAAATTATTTTGCACTGCCCACAATACGGCCGCCTGCGCTTCCACCGGGACGGGGTTGTATTGCGGCTGCTTGAAAACCTCCACGATGCGCTTGCCGCGTTCGAGTTGCGCCTGGGTCCGCGCGTCGAGATCCGAACCGAATTGGGCAAAGGCCGCCAGTTCGCGAAACTGCGCCAGGTCGCCCTTGATGCGGCCGGCCACCTGTTTCATCGCCTTGACCTGCGCCGCCGAACCCACGCGGCTCACGGATAAACCGACCGAAATCGCCGGGCGCACCCCCTGGTAGAATAAATCCGTTTCCAGATAAATCTGCCCGTCGGTGATGGAGATCACGTTGGTCGGGATGTAGGCCGAGACGTCGCCGGCCTGGGTTTCGATGATGGGCAGCGCGGTGAGCGACCCGTTGCCGTAGTGTTCGGCCACCCGCGCGCTGCGTTCCAGCAAACGGCTGTGCAGATAGAACACGTCGCCCGGATACGCTTCGCGTCCCGAGGGACGCTTCAGCACGAGCGACACCTGCCGGTACGCGACGGCGTGCTTGGACAAATCGTCGTAAATGATGAGGGCGTCCATGCCGTTGTCCATGAACCATTCGCCCATCGCCGCGCCGGCGAACGGCGCGAGATACTGGTTGGTGGCCGAATCGGAGGCCGAGGCGGTCACCACAATCGTATAGGGCATGGCGCCCGCTTCCTCCAGAACCCCGATCACCCGCGCGATGTTCGACTGTTTCTGGCCGATGGCGACGTAAATGGAGTACAGCGGGCGGTAATTTTTATCGCCGGCCTGTTCTGCGGCCTGATTGAGCCGGGCGTTGTTGATGATGGTATCCACGCAAATGGTCGTCTTGCCGGTCGAACGATCACCGATGATCAATTCGCGCTGGCCGCGGCCGATGGGAATCATGGCGTCTATGGCCATGATGCCGGTCTGGACCGGCTGGCTGACGGACTTGCGCTTGATGATGCCGGGCGCGATTTTTTCCACCGGATAAAACCCGCTTTCCTTGATGGGGCCCTTGCCGTCAAGCGGCTGGCCCAGCACGTTGACGACGCGGCCCAGCAAGCCTTTGCCCACGGGCACCTGCAACAACCGGCCGGTGGTGCGGACTTCGTCGCCTTCCTTGATCTCGGTGTAATCGCCGAGAATGATCGCGCCCACCTCGGTCTCTTCCAGGTTCAACGCAATGCCGGTGATGCCGTGGCCGAAGTCCAGCATCTCGTTGAGCATCGCGTCGGTGAGGCCTTCAATCTTGGCCACGCCGTCGCCGATTTCCCGGACGACACCGACATTTTGTTTTGCCGTCGCGAGCTTCACGCCGGCGATTTGGGCTTCAATTTCCTGCAACAAGTTACTCATAGGATTTGGTCAAAAACTTTGCTCCAATTTTTCCAGCCGCGTCCGCACACTGCCATCGTAAAGGTCGCTGCCGACCTGGACGCGCAGTCCGCCGAGCAACGCCGGGTTCTGGCTGAACGCGATGTCCGCGCCGGAGCCGTAAATCTGTCGGATCCGCCGGGTCACGTCCGCCTGCAAGTCCGCGGGCAACGGCGTGGCACTTTCGACGCGGGCGGCGCGCCGCTCCAGTTCCAGTTTCACCAGCCGGTGCAGCCGCGACAAAATCTCGACGTAACCGTGCGGTTTTTTAGCCAGCAACAGGGCCACGGTCTGGCGGACGCGGTTTTCGTCCAGCAAACCGTTCACCTGGCAATTGCGGAACATTTGCCGGGCTTCGCGTTGCGCCAGTTTGGAGATTTTCATTCCATTTTTTGGTAGGGACGTGCTGCCGCGCGTCCGGCTGACCGGCCGGTCAGCCCCACCGATTTTACGTCGTCAGTTGTTTTTCGGTTTCCTCCGCCAGCCGCCGCTGGTCTTCCGGCGTTAAAATCTTGCCAGTGACGGTCGTGGTGGTCTGCACCACCAGTCGTCCGACTTCCCGCTTCAATTCAACCAGCATCCGCGCGCGGTCCTGCGCGGTGGCTTCCCGGGCCTTGGTGATGATTTGTTCGGCGGCGGCGATGGCCTTCTGCGTTTCGACTTCGCGCACGTGGGCGGCGGCGGCCCGCGCCTCCTCGATCATCTTGTTGGCAAGGTCGCCGGCCTGGGCCAGGACCGCCTGTCGGTCGGTCTCGGTCTTGGCGAGTTGCGCCTTGATTTTCTCCGCGTTGGCGAGGCCTTCGGCAATTTTTTCGCGGCGCGCTTCGAGCATGGCGAAGATGGGCCGATAGGCAAATCGCCACAGGAAGAACAGCACGATCGAAAAACTGATCGTCTGCGTGAGCAGGATCTTCCACTGGATTCCTAAAGCGTCCATGGCGGAATTATTTGACGACGAGCCACGCGATGACCGCCCAACCTTCGGCCAGGGCGATACCGACGAACATGAAGGTCAGGATTTTACCGAACATTCCGGGGTTGCGGCTCATGGCGATGACGCCACCGGCCGTGGCGAGGCCGATGCCGATGGCGGCGCCGCCAAAGGCGAGGCCGATATGGATGTTGCCGGCCAAGTTGCCGGTAGCTTGTGCGAGCATCATATTTTTTTCTTTCTATTGGTTTTGGTTGACGCTCCGGCATTCGCCGCCGGAGCAAATTCAAAATCGTTCAATGACCATTCTCTTCGGTATGCGTGCAGAGGGTGCCGACAAAGGCCACGACCAGCATTGCAAACACGAACGCCTGGATGACGCAGACGAACGTTTCGTAAAAATAAGTGAACGTGGACAGCAGTAATCCCACCAACAGATTATTGTGAAATTCCATGTCCAGAATGCTTTCGCCGGCAAAAATGTTTCCGTAAAGGCGCATGGCCAGCGCCACCGGCCGGGCAAAGCCGACGGACAGCAATTCCATCGCACCGATGAACAGAAACAGCAGGAAAAACAGCGGATAAGTCCACTTGTTGGTCTGCATCTTCACGCCGAAAATATGTTTGATCAGGCCCCAAAACCCGTTGTAGCGCACGGCCCAAAATAGGCTCATCACCAGAAAGATCCCGGCCATCGCCACGGTCAGGTTGGCGTCGGTCGTCGGTGGACGAAAGAACGGCGTGAACTGCCCGTTGTGATAAGACCCGATGCTGCCAACTCCGGGAACCAGATCCACCAGGTTCGAAATCACAATGAAAATGAAATAAGTCGTGGCAAAGGGGAAAACCCAGCCGGCGACCCGTTTGTCCAGAATGTCGCCGATTAGTTTTTCCCAGCCTTCAACCACCGCCTCCATCATGTTTTGTCCCAGGGATGGAATTTCCTGGATTTTTTTCCACGTCGTCACGCGGACGATGACAATGATGAGCACCGCGACGATCCACGTGCAAATCATTGAATTGGTAATCGGCAATCCCAGAACATTGAAAATCTCCGGTGCGGCCGAAGGAACCTTTTCTTCCGTCGTTCCCACTGCTGGTGCCGGCGGGGAGGCCGGGACGACGACCGCGCCGCCGCCGGGTGTCGTGGCCGGCTGCGCCTTCAGGTTCACCGCAAAAATCGCGGTGAAGCATGCACAGATCAATATGATGATGCCGAATCGCTTCACGCAAACAAGTCCCTTCAGTCCACACGGATTGCCCATTGGGGCAATCCGGATTGCGGGCCTGAAAGGCCGTAGAGAGTGCCTTATCGTGAAATAATTCACAAGCAATTTTTGAGGAAATTTAGGCGGTCCGCCGGGGTCAAAAGCCCTCCCGGCGAAGCGATTCCGGCGTTTTCCCGGCGGCGCGCAGCGTTCGCAAACTCAAGGCGTCATGGCGCTTGGCCAGGCGCTCACCGGTTTCATCGCAAAACAGGGGACAGTGATAAAATGCCGGTGGATTCAGGCCCAGTGCCTCGTAAAGCAAAAGCTGCCGCGCCGTGCTCACCAGTAAATCCGCGCCCCGTACCACCTCGGTGATCTGCATCGCCGCGTCGTCCACCACACAGGCCAGTTGATAGGCCGGTACGTCGTCGTGCCGCCAGACGACAAAATCGCCGAAATGCGTCCCGGCGATGAACTGTTGCGGCCCCTGATTTCCATCGGTGAACGAAATGGTTTTGCCGTCAGGCACGCGGAACCGCCAATTGAACTGTGACAAGTGGCGACCGGCGGGCGACAAACTGGCGGGCGACAAGATTATGGTCGCTGGATGCAGGTTGCTGGTCACCGGCCACGGGTCACCTTTTGGACGGCAGGTTCCCGGATAAATTGTTTCGCCATCTTCCGGGTGCGGAGCGGCCACGGCTTGCTGGATGTCCTTGCGCGAACAGGTGCAGGGGTAAATGAACCCGTCCCGGCGCAATTTCTCCAGTGCGGCGCGATAGAGTTTCATCCGTTCGCTTTGGTTGTAAGGCGCAAATGGACCGCCGCAGTCCGGTCCTTCCTGCCATGCGAAACCGAACCAGCGCAGGTCTTCGATCATTTGCGAAACGAACTCCAGCTTGAAACGTGTGGAGTCAATGTCTTCGTTGCGCAAAACCAACACGCCGCCGTTTGCCCGCACGCGCTGTTGCGCCGTCCAGAATGTCCGCGCGTGTCCCAGATGCAGATGGCCCGTCGGCGACGGCGCCAGCCGGCCGCGATACCCTTTTTCAAAACGGCTCATGGGAATTGGCGGCGAGCCATCCGGTCAAACCGGGGAGGGGTCGGGACAGGAAGTTTTGAACCTTGGAAATGTCCAGGGACGCGTCCGGCACGCGCGGTGGGCCGGGAAAATCCGCGACCGAGCCGGGTTCAATGTCCGCCTTCAACTCAGGCCAGCGCCTGGCCAGCAGCTGTCCCATTTGCCAGCGTGACAGCCTTTCCGCCCCGGCCACGTGAAACATCCCGGCGCATTTATGGGCCGCCAGTTCCCACACGGCGCGCGCCGTCTCGCCGGCGAAAATCGGGCAGCGAAATTCATCCGTGAATAATTTTATTTTCCTTCCCGATTTCCAGGCGAGCCGCATTTGTTCGTTGAAGCCACGATTGCCCGCGCGCGAAATGCCGCCGTTGAGGGACGTGCGTACGACCAGATGCCGCGGGTTTTTCAGGACGATCCGTTCGGCGGCAGCCTTGGTTTCGCCGTAAACGTGAACCGGATTCACCGCGTCGGTTTCACGGTAATGTCCCGTTTGTCCGTCGAAAACTAGGTCCGTCGAAAAAAAAACGAACTGACTCTCCACGGCCAATTCCGCGAGCAGGCTGGTGATCCCGACGTTCACCCGCTGCGCGAGCGCGGGATCGGCCTGGGCCTCGGCAATGCCGGTGATGGCGGCGCAGTGGATGATCAGTTGCGGCTGGTCGTGCTGAAAGGCACGACGGACGGCGTCGAAATCGAGGAGGTCAAGCTGGCGGCGCGTCAAGGCGAGCACCGGCCAATGCGGGGCGATCTGCGGTGCCGTTTGGACCAGATACTGACCGATCAGCCCGCCGGCGCCGGTAATCCAGGCCGGTTTATTTTGACGCTCCATACGGGGGCGGGTCCGAAGAGCGCACGGCGGGCGGGTTGTTGGTGGGTTGCGGCAGGCGGCCCACCCACAATCCACTGCCAATGTAGTGCCATTCCAATTCAGGAATGCCCGGCGGGCTGCCGCTGTTCGTCAGGCGGATGGCCAGACGGTCCGCCGGTTGCATTTTCTTCACCCACGGTTCGTATGCCCGGGGATCGCCGAAATTCCATTGGGCCTTGCGCAGGACCCGAAGGTCTTCGGGCGCCATCAGACCGGGTTCAAAACCCAGGATATAACGCCACGGCGCGGTCGGGTTTTTATAAAACGTCTGGAAAAAGATCACCATGTCGGTGTTGTAAACAATGCCACCCGGGTCCGGCAGCCAGCCGGCGGCGTCGGGATTCTCCGGCGCGTAGTATTCGGTGGTCAGATTCTCCGTCCAACGGCTCTCGCGGTCGCTCGTGAACCCCAAAAAAACACCGGCCGCCGCCGCCAGCGTGATGAACAAACGCCGGACGGAATCGAACGAAAGGTATTGCTCCAGCCGGCTTTGCAGTTCCAGCGCGACCCAGACGATGAAAGCCGGAGCCCCGAAATCCCACCAGAACCGCCGGATTTTGAATCCGAGCAACCAGCCCAAAACCATCATCATAAAAATGGGATTCAGCAGGACGCGCGGACTCCAGGCGGAGGAAGTTTTCCGCCACAAAAGGAGAGCGGCGACGGCGAGCACGGCCGCCAGATCACCGTCGGCCGGTTGCAACTCCGGCACCAGTTCGCGGGTGACCACGAAGTCGCCAAACACGCCGAACAGGTGCCGCACCGATTGAAATAAAAATTCCCACGGATGGCCGGTCAATGCGCAGCCCAGAAAACTTCCCGCCAGCCAGCACACGCCGTAAACCATCGCCGAACGCCAGAACCCCGCGCAAAGAATCGCCAGTCCGGGCAGTGCGAGCAGATACCACGAACCATGAATCCACGCGGACGCGGCCACGAGCAGCGGGGTGAAAATCATCGCCGCGCGGGACGGCCAATCCTTCCCGGGTCGCGACCAGAGGAACAAAATGGTGATGAGGACGGCGTCGGTCAGCAGGTAGGGGCGGCCGCGGGCAAACCGGGTGGTGCACGCCGGAATGAAAACCGAGGCGATGAACAGGGCGGTCAACCACGCTTCGGGCCGGCGAAACCACGGCAGGGCGCACAACGTCACCAACAGCATCAGGGCCACCACGGAAAAAATCACCAGCGATTCGGCATCGCCCCCATGCCCCGCGTGCACCCATTCCAGGATTTTTTGCCAGCCGGGGCTGGGGTCGATGGGGAAATCGCCCCGCATGACGAGAATTTGCTGCCACGATTTGCCCGAAATCGTCTTGGCCGCGTGCCGGAGCGCATCGTCTCCGGGCAAAAAATTGTAGCTGATGATCTTGAGCGGGATGAGGAGGATGGTGAAAACGGTGGCGATCCAGACAGCCAGGGGAATGTAACGCCTGAGCAAAGCGACGTTCATGGTTCAATCCACAAACCGTTTGGCGAGATTGCCATAGGCATCGATCCGCCGGTCGCGCAGGAACGGCCAGTGTGTGCGCGTGGCGTCCACCCGGGCCAGATCCACCGGCACCACCAAAACCTCCTCCTGTTCCGCGCCGGCCCGGGCCAGGATTTCGCCGGACGTGCCCGCCACGAAACTTTGCCCCCAGAATTCGATGCCCCGGCCCGCGAGGGTTTCGTGCCCGACGCGGTTGGGCACGGCGACGTAACAGCCGTTGGCGATGGCGTGGCTGCGTTGGATGGTTTCCCAGGCATCGTGCTGGCTTTGGCCGTATTTTTTCTTCTCGTCCGGATGCCAGCCGATGGCGGTCGGATAGAACAGGATTTGCGCGCCCTGTAACGCCGTCAACCGCGCGGCTTCGGGATACCATTGGTCCCAGCAAATCAGGACACCGATTTTTCCATGGCGGGTGGTCCAGGCGCGAAAGCCCAGGTCGCCGGGCGCGAAATAAAATTTTTCATAGTACAACGGGTCGTCCGGGATGTGCATCTTGCGGTAGAGGCCCAGCAACGAACCGTCGGCGTCGATGATGGCGGCGGTGTTATGATAAACGCCGGCCGCGCGTTTTTCAAAGAGTGAGGCAATGACCACCACCCGGTGTTTTTTGGCGAGCTTGCGGAAGGCGTCGGTGCTGGGGCCGGGAATGGCTTCGGCCAGCTTGAAGTTCGCATGGTCCTCGCGCTGGCAGAAATACTGTGAGCGGAACAGTTCCTGGGTGCAGATGATTTGGGCGCCGCGGCGCGCCGCGCGTTCAGCCAGCGCGAGTGTGTGCCGCAGATTCGCGCCGGGATTTACCGAACAGGCGGTCTGGATCAGCCCGATGTTTACGACGCTGGCGGAGGCCCGTTTCATTCATTTGGCGCGTTGTTTGAGCCGGGCGGATTCTTCCAGAATGGAGGTCTTGGCCTGCTTGTCCCCGCCGCCGCGCGGAACGGCCTCTCCAAAGAGTTCGCGGATGAATTTGCCGAGCGTTTCGTTCGTGGGGCCGTAGCCGCTGTGGTAAATGTAATACTCCAGGTCATACATCAATTCGTCGGCGGTCGCGTAACGGCGCTTCAGGTCGCGGGCCAAACAGTGTTGCAGGATGTCATTCAGCCCGTCGTCGATGCGCGTATCCAGCGTCCGGAAATCGGGCATCGGCTGATTGATGATGCGCTGGCGGGATTCCTCGGGGGTCGGCCCCTTGAACAGGTTTCGCCCCAGCAACAGGTGCGAGAGCACCACGCCGGTGGAAAACAGGTCGGAGCGCTTGTCGGTCACTTGAAAATTGGCCTGCTCGGGGCTCATGTAATCGGCCTTGCCCGCCACCACTTCGCCTTCCTGGTCGGTCAGAAACCCCCGCGCCTTGGCGATGCCGAAATCGGTCAGCTTCACGTCGCCCTCGAACGCAATCATGATGTTCTTGAAGCTCACGTCGCGGTGGACGATGCCGAGCGGCTTGCCGTCCTTGTCGGTTTTGGCGTGCGCGTAGGCCAGTCCGCGCGTGATGCGGCTGGTGATGAAGACCGCGAGTTCCTTGGGCAG
>JBEKKN010000055.1:0-18419 GCA_050010675.1 Verrucomicrobiota bacterium
TAGCGGCAGAGGGCTGCTCGCAATCCAAGACGCTGCCGCGCCATCCGCTTAACCGAATTCCGAAGTTGCCGGTGGTGGCGGATTGGCTGAGTCTGCCCCGGAGTGCGCCCGTCCTCGGGCGCAGCGACAGGCTTCTTTTGAGCCACAGAATAGTTTCCAACTGCTCACTCATCCCACGTGGCTGCGGCCGGGACGGCAGCACTCCGCCATCGCAGAAATTTAACTTCGGTTTTCGGGCTAACCCAAGCCAGCTTGACGGCTACAGTATTTTTTGAAACCGCCCTCAGAATTTACTGCCAAAATAGGAGCGTTTGATTATAATGCCGCGAACAAGCCGGAGTGAACTTCGCAAAAACCAATTTACGTGCGCCGATTGGCAAAGTCATTGGCGATATTCCTTATCGCCTCGCCCTGGCCGGCGGCTGGATTGATCAACCGTTCGTTTCGCGACATAATCCAAAACCGCCAGGCTCGATGGTCGTGGTCTCGGTCGAGCCGCAATACCGTTTCATGGAACGGGCGGGCATGGCAACGGGCACACGCGAGATAGCGCTTAAATGTTGGAAGCAACGCCTGCCGCAACGCGCCCCGGCGAAATTGGTCCGGGAACTATACGCGGCTGAAAACCGGGGCAAATCAAATCCCTCAGGTTCCCAGGACATGATTGGCCTGATTTATCCCGGTATCAACCGCCTGGATTATGATTTTACCAGCAACGGCGGCGTATTTCCCTCACAGGTCGAAACCATTCGCAACGTTGCGGTCGAGCGTTGGTTGGAAAAGGTGATTCACCTCCTGCCGGTTGCGCCCCGACCGGCCGGTTACGATCCGCTCGGCAAAAAAAACTTCGATCCACGGTGGATTGCGCGGCTCGGTCGGTCCGGCAAGAACTGTTTTGACGCCATTAAAGCCAGGGACGTAAACGCACTCGGCGCCGCGATGAACGAGTGCATGAATTGTTGGGAGACCATCTTGCCGCAAACCGTCCGGCATCCCAAGCTGACGGTGGATTTGGCCGGTCTGTTGCGGGCTTATCAAGCGTGTTATCCCGGGGCGATGTATTCGGGCTGCGGCGGTGGTTATCTGTTCGTTGCCTCGACAGTGCCGGTGCCCGGCGCGTTCAACGTAAGGATTCGCGGGTTCGCAAAATGAACGCCAAACAAGTCGTGGTTACCGGTGTTTTTGATGACATTCGTTCCGAACACATTCGGTTCCTTGAGGAAGCTTCCCGGGTTGGTGAATTGACGGTGCTGCTGTGGGGTGATGACCTCCTGAACCAAAGACAGGGCCGGCCTCCGAAATTTCCCGAGGCGGAACGGTTGTATTTCCTGCAGGCGATTCGTTTTGTGCAGGGAGTCCACTTGATAACCAAACCGTTTACCGCTGATACACTGCCGGAGGTCGCGGGTTTGAGGCCCAATGTTTGGGCGGTTGGCAATTCTGACGATACAGCGGCCAAAAGGACATTTTGCGCGGCGCAGGGTCTGCAATATCACCTGGTGCGAGATGATGATTTGCGTGGATTTCCAGATTCTCCTGCGCTGCATTCCACTGTGACGGGCCGGAAAAAAGTTGTCGTTACGGGCAGCTACGACTGGTTTCATTCCGGTCATGTGCGTTTTTTTGAGGAAGTCAGCGCTTATGGCGACCTGTATGTGATCGTTGGGCACGATGCGAACATTCGGCTGCTCAAGGGCGCAGGACATCCACTATTGCCCGAAGGCGAGCGGCGTTACGTTGTGGGTTCCATCAAATACGTGAAGCAGGCTTTGATTTCCAGCGGCAATGGGTGGCTGGACGCCGATCCGGAAATCCGTCAATTGAAGCCGGACATTTATGCCGTTAACGAAGATGGTGACAAGGGCGGCAAGCGGGAGTATTGCCAAAAGAACGGGATTCAATATTTGGTGTTAAAGCGCACACCGGCCAGCGGATTGCCGGAGCGTTCCAGCACGCTTCTACGCGGGTTCTGACCCGGAACCCATGGAATCTTGAATGTTTTGGAACTTGGCCTGCCGCCGGTCAGGCACTAATATCCCAGCGAGCTGATTATGCTGAACTCTGGAATCCTCAATCCGCAAATCCTTTCACTTCTGGCGCGCGTGCGTCATACCAACTCGCTGGTGATCGCCGATCGCGGTTTTCCGTTTTGGCCGGGAATCGAGACCGTGGACATCTCACTGGTGGTCGATGTGCCGACGGTCTTGCAGGTGCTTGCGGCCGTCCGTGCCAACTTTAATGCGGTACAGGCCTGCATGGCGCGCGAATTTCAAAAAAACAATTCCTCCACGACCCGCGTCGCCTTTGCCAGGGGACTGGCGGGCGTTCCACTAAAATTCGAGCCGCACGTGGAGTTCAAGAAGCGCGTGCCCGGGGCGATTGGCTTGATCCGCACCGGCGACACGATTCAATACGCGAACGTGATTCTAATTTCCGGTTAGGCCGAGAGCGCCGGCATCAACCCGAACCCGCTGCGGGCCTACTTCGCTGCGTCCTTGGCTTCCAGCATCTGCCAGATTGCTCCGTAAATGGCAATGAACACAAAGCACACCAATGGAACCACCATGCCCAGGCGCATTGAGTAAACGTCGGCGATGTGGCCCATGCGCGGCGGCGCAATCGCCCCACCGACGATGGACATGACGATCAGGGACGAGCCGAGTTTGGTGTGGTCGCCGAGCCCGCGGATGCCCAATGCAAAAATGGTTGGGAACATGATGGACATGAAGAAGAACGTGCCGAACAACGCGAACAAGCCCAGCTTGCCGCCACCCATGCACACCGCCGCCAGCACGACATTGATGGCGGCGTAAGCCGCGAGCACGAGGTGGGGCTTGAACTGGCTGATAACGGCACTGCCGCAAATGCGTCCAAGCGTGAACAGCACAAAACCGATTCCCCCCAGCATCGCGGCAGCTTTCGCCGGCGTCACGTCGGCGTCGTTCTCAATGATGTAATTGACACAGAAACTGAAGATGCCCGTCTGTGCCGCGACGTAAAGAAATTGGGCGACCACGCCAAGCGTAAAATGTTTGCGCCGGAACATGTCCCAATTCTTTGACACTACTATGAACGATCCGATGTAAGCGACGATGATCAAACCGTATTTGGTCGGGTCGAGCACATTCGCGGGCAAGTTGAGCAGCGTCCAGAGCAATCCCATGATCGGCGCGATGAAGAAATACAGCAGACCCCACACAACCACCAGCGCGATACTGATGCCCGCCAACTGGCCGCCGGTGGGCTTGAGGCTGGTCTTTTGATCGGCGGGTTGTCTGCTTTCATCCTCGGCACGCAAATCCGGCACCGGTGCAAAAATAAAAACCAGAAACCAGACCGCTGCGAAAATGCCGATGCCCAGATAGGGAGTGGACAAGCCGGCATGGGCGTTCGCTCCATCTTTGCCGGCGAAGACGAAATAGCCGCCGACAATCGGGCCGAGAATCCAGCCCACGCCGTTGAACGTTTGGGCGATGTTGATGCGCGTCGCCCCGTGTTCTGGTGGGCCGAGCACGGTCGTGTAGGGGTTGGCGATGGTTTCCAGGCACGTCATGCCGGCGGCGATGACAAACAGGCCCAGCAGAAACGCCGAATAAGTTCCGATGCTCACTGCGTGGATGAACCAAAACGCGCCGCTGGCAATCAGCACGAGGCCGACGAGGATGCCACCCTTGTAGCCGAACTTCCGGGCGATCAAGCCGGCGGGAATTGCCATCAGGAAGTAAGCCAGATAATTGGCGAACTGCACGAGGCCGGACTGTTCCTTGGTGATGTGCAGCGAGTCCTGAAAATGCTTGTTCAGGATGTCAATCATCCCGTTGCAAAAGCCCCACAGCAGGAAGAGCGATGTGACCAGGGCAAATGTGAGGAAAAGATTTTTACCGTCGGCGGTTCTGAAAAGGCCGCCGAATTTTCCGATGGACTTGGTCTCAGTGGTGGGTGCAATCATAGGTTGGTGGTGTGCGTTGGCAAATCAAAAGGGCTGTCGGTGTGCTTGTAAATATTTTAACGGCCGCGCTGCGTCAAGTTTTTCATTTCAGGCAGAAAATTTGCCAACGAGTGGATGAATCAGCCGGGTTGGGCAAAATCTAATTTGTCCCACCCTTGTTTAATTTTACTGAATGTCCCGATACTTTCATCAGGGTAAAACCAATTTTCACACTCCGATTTGCCGCAATGAACCTCAGAACATTTTCATAAAATGGAAACCTTCGGGTTTTGCGTCATTGGTTGAAGCAGGCATGGAAATCATGCCTGTTATCGGAGAAGGTCGGTCCTGACTGTACCGAACCTCGCTAAATTCGTCTAATTCACGTGGTTCAAACTTTTGAGTGCCATCGGTATTCATTCATCCGCGAATGTGCGCAGACCGAAAGAGGTTGCAAGATTGAAACTAGCACCAAGAAACACCGCTAACACGGATGAATATGTCGCGAGTTGCTTCTATTTGACTGTAAGTTGTTGACTACTAAGATGGTGGAGCCGAGGGGATTCGAACCCCTGACCCCCACAATGCCATTGTGGTGCTCTACCAACTGAGCTACGACCCCATCCAGAGTCCGCACACTCTAAATAGCTGACCGCCGTTGTCAAAGGAAAACACCCATCGGGCCGCCAAACATGAATCACGCAAGGTTTTGACTTGGAACTCCCGGGCTCAAACTTTATAACGCCCGAAACATGAGTGACGAGTTGCCCCTGGTCAGCGTGCTGATTCCGGTACGACCGCATAAGGCGGAGGTCAAAGCCGCGAACGCGGCCCGGCAATTCGATTACCCGCCCGAGAAACTCGAAATCGTCATCGTGCGCACGACCGATCCGTCCATCGGACCGGGCGTCAAACGCAACGCCGGTCTGAAGGCAATTCGCGGCGAACTGGTTTATTTCCTGGACGACGATTCCGTCGCGCCGCCGGACAATGTGCGCCGGGCGCTCAGGCATTTTGCCGACCCGACCGTGAAAATGGTGGGCGGTCCGAATCGGTGTCCGCCAGACGCGCCGCGATTTGAGCGGGTCCTGGGACTGGTGATGGGCAGTTGGCTGGCGTTCGGGCCCAGTTCCGCGCGATATCGGCCCGCGGGCAAACTCCGCGCCGGCGGCGAGAAGGAATTGATTTCCTGCAATCTGATCGCGCGCCGCGACGCCGTGCTGGAGGTTGGCTTTGATCCCAAATTATGGCCGAACGAGGAAAACGCGATGATGGACGGCGTAAAAGCACGAGGCGGCAAGTTGCTGTACGACCCCGAATTCATTGTCCATCGCCGTCCGCGGCGCGACCTGCGGGCATACGCGAGGATGCTGCTTTTTTACGGCGGCGGGCGGGCGCAACAATTTCGCCTGCATCCGACCCTCGACTCGCTGCCCAATTTCATTCCGCCGCTGTTCTGCGTCTATTTGCTGGCGTTACCGTTTTTGCTCATGGTCTTCTGGTCCGTGAAAGCGGTTGTGCTGTTGTCGCTGTTGCCGCTGGCGTTGTACCTGTTGGTCGCGTTGGGTCAGACGGTTTGCGTGGCCGCCCGGAGCAATCCGGCACTGGCCGTGCTGGCGCTGCCTTTGATGATTCTGACCAATATCCTTTACGGCTTGGGTTTCTGGCGCGGTTTGGTTATAAAAATTGCACCACCACCGCCGGCGGCGGAAAAGGACATCCGGTTCGAGACCGTTCCGGTGTGACGTGAACCATCAAAACCAAACAGCCATCGTAGCATGAAGATAGCCATCCTGTGCGGCGGACAGGGCACCCGCTTTCGCGAGGTCAGTGAAGTTCTTCCCAAACCGATGGCGCCCATCGGCGAGCGCCCGATCCTCTGGCATATCATGAAGATTTACGCGGCGCATGGCTGTCACGAGTTCGTGTTGCTGCTCGGCTACAGAGGCAACTACATCCGCGACTTTTTCCTCAACGGCGCCGCTTCTGGCATAGACGCGAAGGTGGACGTGAGCCGGGATGATCCCAACTGCCTGGTGGTCCATCAACCGGACTCCGAACCATGGCGCGTCACGCTGTTGGACACCGGTGAAAAGGCCATGACCGGCGCGCGGCTCTGGCGCGCCCGGCGTTACCTGGAGCCGGAAGGTGTTTTCGGCCTGACCTACGGCGATGGCGTCGGCGACATTGACATCACGTCGCTCAAGAAATTTCATCAATCCCACGGCAAAACCGCCACGCTTACCGGAGTTCATCCGCCCAGCCGGTTCGGCGAATTGACCATCAAAGGCTCCGCCGTCGTTAAATTCAACGAAAAACCCGAAAAGAGCACCGGTTACATCAATGGCGGCTATTTTCTTTTCAACGCCAGTGTGTTTGACCGTTTTCTGAACGACCGCGAAGACCTGGTGCTGGAGCGCGAACCGTTGCAACGCATGGCCGAGGCGGGCGAGTTGATGATGCATGCGCATGAAGGTTTCTGGCATCACATGGACACGCCGCATGAATTTGACCTGTTGAATAATCTCTGGAAATCCGGCCAGGCACCGTGGAAGATCTGGAAATGAAGGCCGGTGACCGGACATCCGGCTGCTGATTGGCGTGTCCTGCTGTGAAAAATGCGCTTTGGACCAAGGCGTTGAAAACCTCTGCCGACCCGGAGCGCTCCCGGCATTTGTTTGAGTCACTCGCTGCGGTAGGTGCGCGGGCGCAACTGAAAAAATTCTCCGCCGATTCCATGCGCGCTTTCGCCGCGCTGTCCGGCGGTTCACAGACACTTGGTGATCTCTTGCTGGCGCATCCCGATTGGTTGCCGCTGTTCGACATCGAACGCCTTAAATATCCGCGTCGCACGCAGGGGTTTCAACAGGAACTTGATCGACGGCTGGGCCCGGCGTTGAAGGCGCGGGACTATGCCGCCGCCTTGACCGGGCTGCGCCGTTTCAAGCAGCGCGAGCTGTTCCGCATTGCCGTGCGCGACTTGGCCCGCCTGAGCCACGTCGTGGAAATCACTCGCGAGCTCTCCGACGTCGCCGATGTTTGCCTGGAGGCGGTTTTCCACATTGTATGGTTGCAACTCACGACACGGTTTGGCCGGCCATATCATCAGGACGCCGATGGCCGCTGGTGGCCGACCGCTTTTACGGTGCTGGGCCTGGGCAAACTTGGCGGACAGGAACTCAATTACAGTTCGGACGTGGACTTGATGTTTGTCTATGACGACGAAGGTGAGGTGTTCAAGGAGACGCCAAATAACTGGGAGCGCCGGCATCTTGCCGGCGAGTCGTCAGATAAGTGCAACATGCCCGGCGGACGCCAGCGCCCCCAGTCCAGTCACCAGTTTTTCGGCAAGCTGGCCGAGGCGTTCAGCGCCGAAGTATCCCGGACGACGGAGGATGGTTTCCTGTTTCGCGTGGATTTGCGTTTGCGGCCCGAAGGCGACGCCGGACCGTTGGTGCGCTCCCTTGAAAGCTGTGAAAACTATTATGCACAGTGGGGCCAGACCTGGGAGCGCATGATGCTCATCAAGGCGCGTCACGTTGCCGGTGACAAGGCCCTGGCGGCGGAATTTATCGAAATGATTCAGCCGTTTCGTTATCCGCATTCCATCAGCGAACGCGTTCTCCACGAAGTTGCGCTGGTCAAAGACCGCATTGAACGGGAGGTGGTGGGAGTGGATGAATTGGAGCGTAACGTGAAGCTCGGCCGCGGCGGCATCCGTGAAATCGAGTTCATCGTCCAATCGTTGCAGGTTTTGCACGCGGGCCGTCTGCCCTTTCTGCAAATGTCCCAGACGCTTCCGTGCCTGGAGAAACTGGAACAGTACCACTTGCTGGCCGGTGATGAAACGGAGCTGCTGGCCTCTGCCTACCGCTTTCTGCGTGACGTCGAGCATCGATTGCAGATGGAAAACAACCTGCAGACGCACACCCTTCCGGGCGATCCTCGGGCGCAGTTGCGGCTCGCGCGGCTGATGGATTTCAAGTCGTGGGAAAAATTCGGGGCGTCGTTGCAGACACACACCGGCAACGTGCGGCGGATTTACGACAAATTGTTGAAGCGCGAGTCGCCGGAAGCACAAACCATACTCCCGCCGGAATTTGACGGCGCGGAACCGGAATGGGAGCAGGTGCTGGCGGCCCATTCCTTTCGTGAACCGGAAACGGCGTTCCGGTTGTTCAAGGAATTAGCTGAAGGACCGGGCGATGTGCACGTTTCACCGCGCACGGCCGAACTGGCGCGGGAATTAATTTTGAAGTATTTGGCACTCTGCCCGAGACGGAAGCCGGAAGACAGAAGTCGGAAGTCAGAAGTCGAAAAGACTGTTTCGGGCCTCCGACCTCTGGGCTCCGACATCTGGCTTTCTGATCCGGACCGGGTGCTCCTGCGGCTGGCCAGTTTCATCAGCGCGTATGCGGCGCGGGTGCCGCTGCTGGAATTGTGGAACGACAACCCGCCTTTGTTTGAATTGATGCTGTGGTTATTCGATCGCTCTGAATATCTGGCCGAGATGGCGATCCGCACGCCGGATTTGATCGATGACGTGGTGGCAGGCGGTCGTCTGCGCCAGCGCAAGTCGGCGGATCACATTTTGAAGGAATTGCGCCGTGGCAGCAGTGACCTAGATCAATTTGTCTGGTTACGGCGCTACCACGAGACCGAGTTGATGCGACTTGGTTTGCGCGACATCCTCGGGCTCGCCGATTTCGAGCAAAACCTGGTGGAACTGTCCGCGCTCGCCGACGCGTGCCTGCAATACGCGCTCGAAGCTGTGATGCGCAAACACCGGTTTAAAACCCCGCCGATCGTCATCGTGGGCCTCGGCAAACTTGGGGGCGGTGAAATTGATTACGGCTCCGACCTCGACCTTTTGTTTGTGACCGACACGAAGACGAAGGAACTGCCCAAATTACAACGGTTGGCGGTGGAGGTGATGGAATTGATGTCACGCCGGACCGAGCAGGGGATGGTGTTCCGCACCGACGCGCGGTTGCGGCCAGACGGCGAAAAAGGCCTGCTGGTGAACACGCTGGACGCTTACGAACAATACTATCGTCGCCGCGCGCAGCTTTGGGAAATTCAGGCACTGACCCGCAACCGGCCCGTCGCGGGAGATTTGAAACTGGGCAAACAATTTCAAGAGTTGGCGACGGCGATGACGGATTTCTCTGGAGCAGGACTGGCGTCGCGCCTGTCTCCGATCGAGAATAATAGAGACAGGCTGGAAGCCTGTCCTACCTTGCCAGCCGCCTACGCCCCGGATTGGAAATCACAAATTCATCAGATGCGATTGCGCATTGAAAAGGAACGCA
Source organism: Verrucomicrobiota bacterium (assembly GCA_050010675.1). Taxonomy (GTDB): domain Bacteria; phylum Verrucomicrobiota; class Verrucomicrobiia; order Limisphaerales; family UBA11358; genus UBA11358. Next base: position 9,241 of record JBEKKN010000055.1, read on the forward strand.
CACCGCATGGGCGGGATGATCTGGCCATCAAGACCGGCATGGGCGGTTTGATGGATGCTGAATTCATTGCGCAATCGTTGTGCCTGGAAAACGGCTGGCACGAGCCGAACACGCTCCGGGCGCTGGCACGCGGGCGCGATGCCGGCATTCTACCGGACGTGGACCGTCTGCTGGAAGCCTATCGCCATTTGCGCCGCGTTGAGGGCATTTTGCGCCGCTGGAGTTACGAGGGCGAAGTGTTGCTGCCGGATGATCCGGCGCCGTATTACCGCGTCTCCGTGCGGTGCGGTTTCGCCATGCCGGAGGAGTTCAGGAGCGCGCTGGCCAAATGGCGCCGGATGATCCGGGCGGTTTATGAAAAGGCGTTCCGCTTGGATTGATGGATTGATGGATTGATGGATAGGTGGATTATTTAATTGGAGGGGCTGAGGCGAAAAGTGATAATTGGTCCCCGTAATCCAGCAATCCATTAACCCGTTCTTCCCCGTTGGCGCGCGGCTTCGTAAAGAAAAACCGCGGCGGCCGCGCCGACGTTGAGCGAGTCCACGGCCGGCGGCATGGGAATCGCCACGGCCTCGTCGCAAGCCGCCAATACTGCCGGGGAAATGCCGTCGCCTTCGCTGCCGAACACGAGGCAACAGTCGCCGGAGAAATCCGCTTGCGACAAAAGTATTTTGTCCGTGTGCGGATGCGCGGCGATGCAGCGGACGCCGCGTTGGCGCAGTTCCTTGAGACATTCCACGAGCGTCTGGCTGGTGACGTGCGGCTTGGTCTTGAATCGGTGCCGTAGTCCGAGTTTGGCCAGTTCGACGACGGGCAATTGGAAAATCGTGCCCATGGAATTGCGAACCGCCCGGCGCAGAAACGGGCTGCTGCAAGTCTCGCCGACAATCAGCGCCTGAACACCGAAAGCGACACAATTGCGGACGAGGGCGCCGAGATTTTCCGCATTCGTCAACGCGTCCACGGCCACCAGCAGCAACGGCTGCTTGTCCTGGGACAGGAGATCATCGAGGGAAACGGGTGGGGAAATTTTTCCCACGGCCAGAACGCCTTGGAACATCGAGAAGCCGGTGAGCGATTCGAGCAATTTCTTTTCCGCAAGATAAACGGTGATGGGCTCCGGTCGCGTCTCGAGCAACGGGCGGAAATCGTCCAGGAATTTTTCCGGCAGCACGACCGAGACGACGGTAAAGCGGCTGGCGAGCAGCCGTTGCACGACCTTCGTGCCTTCGGCCACGAAAATGCCCTGCCGTTCCTGTTCCGCCGGACGCCGCATCGTGGCGTAAGGTTGCAGTTCGGGCAGGTCGAATGTGGAGATTTTTTCGACGCGGAACATTTCGAAGTTGTGGCGATTTACAAACTCAGGGTGGCACACGGCACATCCTGCGCGGCGGTTTGCAGGTGAACGTGGGTCGCACCGATCTGGTGGAGTTGCTCAGCCATGACGTAGTGCGCGAGTTCGGGCTTGTTGCATTCACGACTGAGGTGCGCGAGGTAAAGGTGGCGCAAATCCGCGGACATGATTTGCGCGGCGGCCTCGGCGGCGGCTTCGTTGGACAGATGGCCGTGCCGGCCCAGGATGCGCTGTTTGAGGCTCCACGGGCGGCGGGAGCAATTCTGCAACATTTTGACATCGTGGTTGGATTCGAGCACCAGCACGTTTGCGACGCGTGTGCGTTCGACCACCAGTTTCGTCATATGCCCGAGGTCGGTGACGAATCCAATGTTGCCGGCGGCGGTATGGATGAGAAAGCCCACCGGGTCCTGCGCGTCGTGCGGAATGGTGAAGGTGTCCACGAGCAGATCCGCGATTTCAAAACTCGCGCCGGTTTCAAAGCGGTTGCAATTGAATCTGGCCTGCAATTGGAATTCAAAAGCCTCCTGCGTGGCGCGGTTGCAATAAATCGGAATGTTCAGTTTTTGAGCGATGCCGGTCAGGCCGTAAACATGGTCGCTGTGTTCGTGGGTGATGAGGATGGCGGTGAGATTTTCCGGTGCCCGGCCGATGGCGGCGAGGCGCTGGCGGATCTGGCGCGGGCTGAAGCCGGCGTCCACGAGCACCCGGGCCTCATCGGTTTCCAGGTAGGCGCAATTGCCCGCGGAACCGCTGCCGAGAATGGTGAATTTGACGGCCACAAACGGACGTTAATCCGGCAGGCGAAGCCGGGCAATGGTTTTCGACCGGCAGCTCAAAATCAGCGATTCAGGCTGATGATTGGCGGCATATAATCTGCTCGTGAATGTGCAAAGAATCTTATGCGATGCCACACCCAGGTCGTGTTCTTCCGGCGTCTTTTTTTGTTTGCCGCGATTTCGATGTTCGCGACGGCAATGCCGGCCCAAACCATGCAGGTCTTTCACGGCCATGTGCCGTCGGCGATTGGCCGTTTGCATTTGCAACCCACCGGGCGGCTTCCCCGCACCCAACGTTTGAATCTGGTCATCGGCCTGCCGTTGCGGAACCAGCCGGCGCTGGATGATTTTCTGGCACAAGTGTATGATCCGGCCAGCACGAATTATCATCGTTACCTGACGCCGGAACAGTTCACGAGACAGTTTGGGCCGACGGAACAGGATTATCAGGCGGTTATGGCCTTCCTGCAGACGAATGGCTTCACGGTTACCGGCAAACATCCCAATCGTGCCATTTTCGACGTGAGCGGTTCGGTGTCGGACATCGAACGGGTTTTTCACGTGGCCATACAGGTGTATCGTCATCCGAGGGAGGCGCGCACGTTTTACGCGCCGGGCACCGAGCCGTCGGTTGATCTGGCGGTTCCCATCCGGCACATCAGCGGTTTGGACAATTACTCATTGCCGCACCCGATGAATCTCAAGATGGAATCCGCCAATCAAACGGTGAACGCAATGGCGCAGACGGGTTCCGGACCGGGGGGCACTTACGGCAGTGCCGATTTGAGGGCAGCATATGTTCCGGGCGTTTCGCTGGATGGAACCGGGCAAACAGTGGGTCTGTTGGAGTTGGACGGTTATTACACCAGTGACATTACGGCATACGAGAGCAGCAACGGGTTGCCGAATGTGGCGCTGACCAATGTGTTGATTGACGCTCTGAGCGAGGCGGCGGGCACCAACAACGGCGAGGTGGCGTTGGACATTGAAATGGCCATTGCCATGGCGCCGGGGCTCACCGGTGTCGTCATTTACGAAGCTCCCAATGGTTTTCCGACAGCGCCGCTGGATATTTTAAATCGCATGGCTTCGGACAACCTGGCCAAACAAATCAGCTCATCGTGGGCACTCGGCGACGATCCGAACTTTGACACCGACTACAAACAGTTTGCCGCGCAGGGGCAATCCTTTTTCCAGGCATCGGGCGATGACGGGGCGTTTTCGCCCGGAATTGCGGAATGGGCGGACGACACAAACATCACGCTGGTTGGGGGGACAACCTTGTCCACCACCGGGCCGGGTGGCACCTGGGCATCGGAGACCGCGTGGAATTGGAACCTCACCGCCCCGCCATTCACAAACAGCACCGGCGGCGGAATCAATTTCAACGGCATCCCGATCCCCAGCTGGCAAACCGGCATTAACATGACCACCAATCAAGGCTCGATGACGCTGCGGAACATTCCTGACGTTGCCCTGACTGCCGATAATATCTGGGTCATTTTTGACAATGGTAGCAACGCTCTTTTTGGTGGCACCAGCTGCGCCGCACCGCTGTGGGCGGGCTTCACCGCCCTGGTCAATCAGCAGGCGGTGGGGACGGGTAAGTCTCCGGTCGGTTTCATCAATCCAGCGGTCTATGCCCTTGGCAAGGGGGTGGATTACACCACGGACTTTCATGATATTACCACTGGTAACAATACCAACAGCAGCAGCGGAAATAAATTTTTTGCCGTTCCGGGTTATGATCTGTGCACTGGCTGGGGCACCCCCAATGGACCGAATTTAATCAACGCCCTGGCTCCTCCGGACCCGTTGCAAATCACGCCGATGGCGCCGTTTACGGCCAACGGACTGGTCGGCGGACCGTTTACTCCAACCGGTCAGGTTTTTTCCCTCACCAATGCGGGGGCCACCCCGCTTGGCTGGTCCCTGGTGAATACCTCGGCCTGGCTCAACGCGTCGCTGACCGGCGGGACACTGGCTTCCGGTGGTCCAGCGGCGACCGTGACCGTAAGTTTGAATTCTGTAGCGAACAGTTTGCCGGTAGGCGTTTACACCGCGAGTGTGGTGTTCAGCAATCTGAATACCAGCTTCGGGCAAAGCCGCCAATTTAACCTGTTGTCGGGGGAATTGGTTCAAAATGGCGGATTTGAGACCGGCGATTTTTCCGACTGGTCGGTCGTCGGCAGCGGCAGTGCTTACAATTTCGTCGACAACGGTTCCAGTTCCAGCATCACCCCTCATTCCGGCACCTATTGTGCCGTGCTGGGAGAGACTGGCACGCTCGCCTACGTCTCACAAACGTTGCCGACGCGGGCAGGCCAGTCGTACTTGCTGTCCTTTTGGTTGTTAAGCCTGACCTATACCGGCCAAACGACACCGAATGATTTCCTGGCACAGTGGAATGGAACCACGCTCATGAATTCGACGAACATGGGGGCGTTCGACTGGACCAACCTGCAATTCATTGTTACGGCCGCCGGGCCCAACACGGTTCTCCAATTTGGCGGCCAGGACGACCCGGCGTATCTCGCCTTGGACGACGTCAGCGTACAGCCCATTTCATTATTCCAGACAAAGCGAACGAATAACGTCTTTCAATTCAGTTGGAACACGCTGACCGGGCTGATGTATCAAGTGCAGTACAAGACCAATTTGCTTCAAACCAACTGGGTCAATTTGGGCGGTTCCCTCCCGACGACGAACACCCTGATGACAACCACCGACGTGATTACCAATTCACAGCGGTTCTATCGAATTCAGCTGACCCAATGAAAGTCTGTCGTTCTTGCTCCAGGGTGCCGATGCGGTAGCATGGCGCCGTGACTGACCTGCTCCAACGCGTTGAGCAAAATATTCAAACCCGGCGGCTGCTGAAACGCGGCCAGGCGGTATTGGTGGCCGTCTCCGGTGGGCTGGACTCGATGACGCTGCTGCAAACTCTGTATGTACTCTCGGCCCGGCATCGTTGGAAACTGACCGTGGCCCACTTCAACCATCAGTTGCGCGGGCGGAGCAGTGATGCCGACGAACAACTGGTTCGTAAAACCGCCGCCGGTTTGAAATTGCCGTTGATCGCCGCCCGGGCGGAGGTTCGGAAATTTGCAGAAAAATCAAAACTATCAATTGAAATGGCCGCGCGAAAACTGCGTCATGAATTTTACGCGCGCGTCGCCCGGGAACGGAAGCTTTCTGTCGTCGCCCTGGCGCATCATGCCGACGATCAAGTCGAACTTTTTTTTCTGCGCGCCCTGCGCGGCGCGGGCGGCGAAGGACTGGCCGGAATGAAATGGCGTTCGCGCTCGCCCGTGAACGGGAAAGTCATGCTGATCCGTCCCCTGCTGGACATAACCAAATCCGAGTTGCGTGGATATGCGCGTGAAAAAATGGTTGATTTCCGCGAGGACGCGACCAATGCGCGCCTCGACCTGCCGCGCAATCGTGTGCGCAACGAATTGCTGCCGTTGCTCAGACAGCGTTATCAACCGGCGCTGACCCGGACGATTTTGCGGTTGATGGAAATCGTCGGGGCGGAAGCGGAGGCGGTCGGCGAAATGGCGAAGCGGTGGTTAAAGGCCGCGGGCGGAGACGGCCGGCGTGGCCGTCCGTGGATACCGCGGCGCGGTGTCTCCAGCTTCGCCGAATTGTCCATCGCAGTTCAGCGGCGGGTTTTACAATTGCAACTGGTGGAACTTGGCGTCCCGGCGGATTTTGAACTGATCGAGCGGATTCGCCGTCGGCCGGATATTTTCGCCAGCGTTGGCCCGGGCTTTGCCGCCGCCCGGAACGCGGCCGGCAAGGTAAGCTTGCGGACGCAGCCGCCGGTTGCATTCAAAGTAAACGAACTTACGGTGAATCTGGCAGGCAGGGCAGGGGAGGTGGATTTTAATGGCATTCGATTCCGTTGGAATTTTGAAGCAGCGGCAAGGGCTGTGAGATTAAATCCCAAAGTCGGGTGCGAATTTTTCGACGCGGACAAGGTCGGCGAACGGATCATCTTGCGTCACTGGCGGGCCGGGGACCGGTTTCAACCGATCGGTTTGAAGTCGGCGGTAAAACTGCAGGATCTGTTTACGAACCGGAAAATTCCGCGGGCACGCCGGCACGATCTGGTCGTGGCTGAGGCCGGCAACGGCAGGATTTTCTGGGTGGAAAATTTGCGAATGGCGGAGCCTTTCAAGCTGACGCCGGGGACGAAACGTCGTCTGATCTGGCGCTGGTGATGTGGCTTCTGTGAAGGGGTTGGCAGAACCGGGAACGGGAAGTGGGCGCGGCGGACGGGACTGCCTTTGAAAAAGCTCAAAATACCTCTTGCATCAACCATTGGCTTTGTTATATTCCGCGTTCCGTTTCTCCGGCATCAAAGGCCGGTGATATTTTACAGCGATTTTTAACGCAAAATGCCGACAATCAATCAGTTGGTCCGGAAGGGCCGCCGCAAAGTAAAGTATAAATCCAAGTCACCCGCCTTGGATAATTCGCCGTTTCGTCGCGGTGTGTGCATCCAGGTCATGACCCGCACGCCCAAGAAACCGAACTCGGCCATGCGCAAGGTGGCCAAGGTCCGGTTGACCAACGGTTACGAAATCATCGCCTATATCCCGGACGAAGGACATAATTTGCAGGAACACTCGATTGTGCTCGTGCGTGGTGGTCGGGTGAAGGATTTGCCGGGTGTGCGGTATCACATCGTGCGCGGCACGCTCGACGCCGCGGGTGTGGAAAAACGCCGGGTCAGCCGTTCGAAGTACGGCGTGAAACGTCCGAAAGCCGGCGCGAAACCCGCTGCCGCCGCCGCCGCTCCCGCGGCTCCCGCAGCGTAACTGCGGTTCAACGATTTAACGATTAACGATTTAACGAACCCTATGTCCCGCAGACGACAAGCTACCCGACGGACAGTGCCCAAAGACGGAAAATTCCAGAGCGCTTTGGTTTCGCGCCTGGTCAATACCGTGATGATCTGCGGCAAGAAGAGCACCGCGCAGCGGATTGTTTACAAGGCGTTTGAGAGCATCTCAGCAAAAAATCCCGCGAGCAATCCGGTGGAAATTCTACAGCGCGCGGTGGACAACGCCAAGCCGCGCATTGAGACCAAGGCCCGGCGCGTCGGCGGCGCAACGTATCAGGTGCCGCTGGAGGTGCCCTCCGACCGGCAGGCGGCGCTGGCGCTGCGCTGGATTGTGGATTTTGCCGATGCGCGCAAAGGCACACCCATGCGCGAGGCGCTGGCGAACGAGATTCTGGAAGCCTATCAGGGGCAGGGCAACGCCATTCGCAAGCGCGACGAGGTGCACAAGATGGCGCAGGCCAACAAGGCGTTTGCACATTTTCGCTGGTAGGATATAGTTGGACAATGCCCCAACGGCTGGAAGGCCCGGGGGCATTTTTATTATAGGATTCAAGATGGAAGCTGTTGCTGACAAAACGAAATCGGCCAATTCGCCCAAACGCGAATACACGCTGGAGCGCACTCGCAACATTGGCATTGCGGCGCACATTGACGCGGGCAAGACGACCACCACCGAGCGCATTCTGTTTTACACCGGCCTCATCCACAAGATTGGCGACGTGGACGACGGCAACACGGTGACCGACTGGATGGAGCAGGAGCGCGAACGCGGCATCACCATCACCAGCGCGGCGGTCACCTGCTTCTGGACGCAGAAATGCGCCAAGCCGGGCGAAGATTCGATTTACAAGGCGTTCAACAACGTTCCGCATCGCATCAACATCATTGACACGCCCGGTCACGTGGATTTCACCGCCGAAGTGGAACGCTCCATGCGCGTGCTCGACGGCGCGGTCGCCGTGTTCTGCGGGGTGGCCGGCGTGCAGCCGCAATCCGAAACGGTCTGGCGGCAGGCCACGAAGTATAGCGTACCGCGCATCGCGTTCGTCAACAAGATGGACCGCATGGGCGCGAATTTTGAAAACGCCCTGGCCGACATGCGCAACAAGCTCAACGCTTATGCGTATCCCATTTTCCTGCCCATCGGCGCGGAAGAGGCATTCTCCGGCGTCATTGACGTGGTGAACCAGAAGGCCGTCATCTGGGGCGAAGGCGATTTGACCACCGAAGGTTTGAATTACGAAGTCAAAGAAATTCCCGCCGAGCACAAGGAGCGCGCCGCCGCCGCGCTTGCGGAATTGATTGACGCGGTCTCCAACAAGGATGACGAGATTGCCAACCTGGTCCTGGAAGAAAAGCCGATTGAGCCGGCGGTGCTCAAGGCCGCCATCCGCCGCCTCACCTGCAAGATCGAACTGGTGCCGGTGCTCTGCGGTTCGGCCTTCAAGAAAAAAGCCGTGCAGATTCTGATCGACGCCGTGGTGGATTATCTGCCCAGCCCGCTCGACGTTCCCGGCGCGGAAGGTCACGAACTGGGCACGGAGGTAATCGTCAAGGTGCCGACGAACGACAACGAAAAATTCTGCTCGCTCGCGTTCAAGCTCTGGACCGACCCTTACGCCGGCAAGCTCGTGTTCTTCCGCGTCTATTCCGGCCATCTTAAAAAGGGCGACACGATTTACAATCCCCGCACGCGCAAACGCGAACGCGTCAGCCGCCTCATGATCATCCAGGGCAGCGAACGCAAGGACATCAACGAGGTGTTCGCCGGCGACATCGCCGCGCTGGTCGGTCTGCGCAACATCACGACCGGCGACACGTTGTGCAACGAGGATTTTGACGTGACGCTCGAACCGCCGACGTTCCCGGAACCGGTCATCAGCATGGCCGTCGAACCGAAGACCAAGCAGGACCGCGACAAGTTGTCCGAAGGCCTGCAACGGCTCGCCGAGGAAGACCCAACCTTCCGTTGTTTCACCAACGAGGAGACGGGCCAGCTTATCATTGCGGGCATGGGCGAGCTGCATCTGGAAATCATCATTGACCGGCTCAAGCGCGAATTCAAGGTGGAGGCCAACACCGGCGCGCCGCAGATCGCGTATCGCGAGACCATCACCAAGAAGGCCGAGGGCGAAGGCAAGTTCATCCGTCAATCCGGCGGCAAGGGCCAATACGGCCACGCCTGCATCAC
>JBEKKN010000056.1:0-17782 GCA_050010675.1 Verrucomicrobiota bacterium
AACAACGGCTGTGTGAGAGTCACTCCAATGCTGCCGAACGAGTTGTCAAACGGCAGCCCATTATTTCCATACGTCTCCGAAATATTGCCGCTTAAAGTGTATTGCAGTCCCGACAACGGGAGCTCGCCCGTGAGGCCGGAATTGAATGAGTTTTCATCGGACACCGTGGCCGGAGTTGGGTTGGTCGTAAACGTACTGAAACGGCTTGGCGAAACATCGTAATTATGTTGTCCGGAGATGTTGAAGGTCGGGTCATAGCCGCCGTAGGCCGCGCGCAAGTCATAGACCGAGATTTGTGGGTTATAGCGTTGGATTTGCACGTCGAAGTTCTGCTGCAACGCCTGCTGGAGGCAATCCGGCAATGACATGGGGCGGGCGGCGACGCTATTGGTGCCGGTTTGTGCGGCGGCCGCGAGGGCCACGAAGAAAAAAAATGAGAAAACTCTGAAACTTTTCATCTTGCCAAAAAAGCGCGGATGTCCGCGCTGGTTGAATAAACTCCGGAACCCAGCCAAGTTTGCGGTTTTTGCCCGGACCCGTCAAATCCAAGACGCTCCGGCGCGCCCGGAGGTAACCATTCAGTTAATTCGGGGTGGCGCCCGCTCCGCCTGGTGACACGTCCTCGATTTTGGCATTCTGTTCGAGAAAAGCCAGCACCTTTTCTTGCGCCACCTGGTCGTACAGTTCCGTCACCCCGTTGCGTTTCTGCAAATCCTTGAGGAATTTCTCCGGTGGAATTTGATACATCGCCGCCAGCGCCTGCGCCCGCCGCAGCACGTCCTCCTGCGACACCTTGATGTTTTCCTGTTCGGCAATGCGCTGCACCAGAAAGGACAGTTTCACGTGCTCTTTCGCGCTGCGCGTCGCCGCGGAATAAATTTCGTCCTTTTGCTTTTCAATCAGGTCGCGCGCCACGCCACGTTGTGAATTTTCGCGTACGATGTCATAAACCACATTGCGCGTTTCATGCGCCACCGCCGTTTCCGGCAGGTCAAAATTCACCCGATCCAGCAGACCGCGGACAATCTGGCCGCGGATGGCCTTGGTTTGCGAATATTTCAGCTCGTTTTCCAGATCGTGGCGCACGCCGGCGCGGAGCTTGTCCAGGTTCTCCGCCCCGTATTTTTTGGCGAACGCATCGTCAACCGGGGGCAGAACCTTTTCCTTTACCTCAACCAGTTCGACCTCGAAGACACCTTTTTTGCCCGCGAGTTCCTGGGTGACGAAATCGGCGGGAAAATCCGTGTTGACCGCGCGTTTTTCAGCCGCCCGCGCGCCGACCAGTTGATCGGCAAAACCGGGCAGGAAGGTTGCGGCCCCGACCTCCACCCAGAAATTATTCTGTCCCGCCAGCCCCTTGGCCGTCGGCGCGATCTCGGTGATGGGTTTCCCCTCGCAGGTGCCGGTGTAATTCACCACGGCGATGTCCCCCAACCGTAATTCGCGCGCGACCGTCTCAAACTTCACGTGCTGCTGCGCCAGCAGCTTCAACGCGCGTTCCACGTCCGCGTCCGTGACCGACTTGACCTCGCGCCTGGCAGGCAACCCCTTGTAGTCCGGCAGCTGAAATTCCGGCGCGGTCTCAATCGTGGCGGCAAATTGCAACGCCTGGCCGGGGCCAAACTGGATCTCCTCGATGTCCGGATACCCGACCACGGAAATTTTATTTTCATCCACCGCTTTGCGGTAGGCATCACCGATGAGCTTGCGCTTGACCTCGGCCTTGACGTCCGCCTCGTATTTTTTGAGAACCAGCGCGCGGGGCGCCTTGCCGGGGCGGAAGCCGGGCAGCGCCGCCTGCTTTTGAAATTCCTTTGTCGTGGAATCAAAGGCCGCGTCCACGGCCTTCACGTCCACTTCCACCCGCAGCAGTTTTTTGCACGGGGCCAGATTTTCGACGGTGACATTCACAATAATTCTCGATTTTCGATTGTCAGCAAGTCGTGCAGCTTACCTGAATTATGCCGGGAACGTCAACGGTTTTGATGGCTTGCCCGGCACGTTTCCGCTTTGATGTTGTCGGAATGCAGCCAGCCATCGTATTTATCACCGGCACGGACAGCGGCGTCGGCAAAACCCTGCTGACGGCGCTGTTGGTGCGATTTTTGCGCGGTCGCGGCGTCCCGGCGGCGGCGCTCAAACCGATTTGCTCCGGCGGACGCAGCGACGCCCGTCTCCTTCGGGCTGCGTCGGGCGGCCTGCTCACGCTGGATGAAATCAATCCGTGGCATTTTCGCGCGCCGGTGGCGCCGTCGCTGGCTGCGCGCCGGGAACGGAAGCGGGTGAAACGATCGCAGGTCGTCGCTTACCTTCGCCGGCTGCAAAAGCGATTTGACGTTTTGCTGATCGAAGGCGCGGGCGGTTTGCTGAGTCCGCTCGGCGATGATTTCAATTCGCGCGATTTAATTGCCTCGCTGCGCGCCACACCGATTATTGTCGGTTCGAACCGGTTGGGTGTGGTAAACCAGGTTTTATTGACGCTGGAGGCCCTGTCGCCCAGCACGGCGGCCAGGGCATGCATCGTTCTAATGTCGCCACCCAGGTCGGATGCGGCCACCCGGACGAACGCCGGTTTGCTGGCGGAACATTTCGATGAGGAACGGATTTTTCAACTGCCGTGGCTGGCCAGGCAATTTGATTTGGTGCGTGGGTCGGAGGATTTGCGGGTGCACAGGGTGCTCCGGAAGCTGGCATCGAAGTTTTGAATGTTTCTCTAAAAAAAGTCGTTGCATTTTCCAGGAAGGCGGGTAGTAATTTGGGCGGCAGGAGATTTGCTCGACCGCCTGCCGCTTGGCCGCAACATCGGTTCCTCACGACCAGGTAAATTGTCGGCATGATGAACGTATTATCGTTTGCTGTCGTGGGGGCCGCTTCCAATCAAGCGGAACTCGTCTACGTGTGGAAACAGGCGACGCCGGAAGGCAAGGCCGTCATCGCCTGTCTGGTGGTCTTTTCTGTCATTGCCTGGTCGGTGATGACCTCCAAGGCCCTGCAAATGCGCCGCGCCCGCCGGCTCAATTATTATTTCAGCGAGGAATTCCGTTCGCAGAAATCCGTGCTCGAGCTGTTTGACCGCAAGCTGCAGGTAGAAGGCTGCCCGCTGTACGAGGTGTATCGGGTCGGCTGCACCCAGCTGGACGCGCGATTGCGCGGGCCCGGCGGGGAACGTCGCCGGCAACGCGTCACGCTCAAAAACATGGAACACGTCAAACGCGCCGTCGAAAATGTCGTGGCGCAGGAATCATTGAAACTGGAATCCGGTCTGATTTTTCTGGCCATCGCCAGCGGGGGTGCGCCCTTTCTGGGATTGCTCGGCACGGTTTGGGGCGTGATGAGCACGTTTGCCGGCATCGCCCAGCAAGGCTCGGCGACGATGGCGGCCATGGCACCCGGCGTCTCGGCGGCGCTCATCACCACGGTGGCCGGCCTGCTCGTGGCCATCCCCTCGATGTTTGGCTACAACTGGCTGGTACACAATTTGCGGGTGTTTACCGTCGGACTCGACAATTTTGCGCAGGAACTGGTTTCCAAAATGGAATCGGAATTTCTGGAGGAAGAATGAACAATTGGGTGACATGTGGCATGTGACATGGAACGGGAATTGTCCTATCACTTGACACCTGTCACACAGAAAACATGCGACGATTTTCACAACGCAGCTATTTGGTGACGCTGAGCGAGATCAACATCACGCCCTTGCTGGATCTGGCGTTTGTGTTGCTGATCATTTTTGTCATCACGACGCCGTTGCTGGAGCAAAGCATCAATCTCAAACTCCCGCGCGGCGGCCAGCCGGACAAATTGGTAAACAAACGCGACATCCGCACCGTCGAAGTCAGCGTGACGGGGGTTTACGCGCTGGACCGGCGGCGGATGGCGTTCGACGAAATGATTGCGAGCCTGGCAGCGGATTTTCGGGTCAACCCGAACCTCATTGTCTACATCCGCGCCGACCAGGACGATCCGTACAAATACATCGCCGCCGTGATTGACGGCTGCCAGCGCAACGGCATCACGCGTTATTCGTTGCGCACCGAACCGACGAAATGAACCGGTTGCAAAAAAAATGCATTCTGGCCACGGCCGGCATTCACCTGTTGCTGCTGGTCATTCTGCTGGTCGGCCCGGCGTTCTTTGAACCCCGGCCCAAGCCGGACGACCTGCAGGTGCTCGACGTCATCCCGGCCAATTTGATTGACGGGCCATTCACCAGCGGTGTGCGGAACGCCCAGCCGCCCGCGCCGACGCCCGTGGCGACACCGCCACCGCCGCAGCCCCAGCCGACGCCACCGCCACCCACGCTTACCGAACGTTTTGAGAAAATGTTCAAATCCGAACCGCCCAAACCGGCGCCGGAAAAGGTTCAACCCCATAAAATTCAACCTGACCTCAAACCGGTGGTTCATCATGCGTCCAAAAATGTTCCCGATGATGCCGCGAAACGGGCGCGGGCACTGCGCAAGGCGATTCAAAGCTTGAAAAATAATCTTTCATCCAGCACGACGGTGGACATGCCGGGCAACAGCAGTGTGGCCTATGCGAGTTATGCCGCGGCCGTCAAAAGCATTTACGCCCAGACCTGGGAGCAGGTGCCCCTGGACACGATTGCCAATGAGGACGAAAACGTAAAAGTGAGCGTCACCATTGCCAGCGATGGCACGGTGATTTCCGCGCGCATCATCGAGTCGTCCGGCGACGCCGCCCTGGACGCTTCGGTGCAAAAAACCCTTGAGCGCGTCACGTTCGTGGCGCCGTTCCCCGAAGGAACCACGGACAAGCAGCGGACCTACTCCCTCGGCTTTAATCCCCAACTGAGAAAAATGCTCGAATGAAAAATTGCCTTAAAATATGGTTGCCCGTCTTGCTCGCGGTTTTTGCCCCCCATTTTGCAGGCGGCCAGAACGAAATCATCATCAACCGCGACGTACAGGGCCTGGGCAACACCAAACCAATCCTTGTTTCCGTCGACGGGTTTGGCAGTGAAGTCACGGAAATTTTGAAATTTGATCTCTACGTCCAGGGTTTTGCATTTGTGGCTCCCGATGCCGCGCAATATCAAATCAGCGGTACCAGTGCCGGCGACGTGGTGGGCCGCGTGGTGGACCGTTTCGGCAAGACCACCATCCTGTCGCGTTCCTACAACGGCGCGACGTTGCGGCGCCAGGCGCACGCCTTTGCCGATGACGTGGTGCTGGCCATTACCGGCAAAAAAGGCATCGCCCAAACCAGAATTGCGTTCAAGGTCGAGGCCCCCAGCGGCAACCGTGAGATTTATGTCGCCGATTTCGATGGCCACAATGCCCAGGCGGTGACGCATGACGGCACCATCGTTTCTGCGCCATCGTGGGTGCCCGGCCGGGCGGCCCTTTATTATAATTCCTATAAATTGGGCAATCCGGACATTTTTTATCACAATCTGAGCACGGGCGAACGGCATGTCGTCGCGCATTACAGCGGTTCCAACATCAGCCCGGCGGCCTCGCCGGACGGCTCGCGGGTGGCGATGATTATGAGCAAAAGCGGCAGCCCGAATGTCTGGGTCGCCCACCCGGATGGTTCCGGTTTGCACAAGCTGACCTCGACCAGCGAGGATTCATCACCCTGTTGGTCGCCGGACGGGCAGTGGATTTGTTTCGCGACCAAGATCCGCGAGCGCCGTGTGCTGGCCAAGGTTCCCGCGGAAGGCGGCGACGTCCAGGTCCTCCGCACCACCGGCGCGCCGAATCCGACGGAGCCGGACTGGTCACCGGACGGCAAGTGGATCGCCTTTACCTTGCAGGCGGGTGAATTTGATATCTGCGTCATGCCGGCGGACGGCAGCCTGCCGCCCACGATCCTGGTGCGGGGCGAGGATCCGTCGTGGTCGTCGAATTCCCGGACCTTGATTTATGCGCGGCGCACCGGCGGCCATTATGTATTGTCTTTGCTTGACGTGTACACGAAACAGGTCAAGGATATTCGCCAGATTTCAGGCAGCGATTCCGAACCGGCCTGGGCAAAATAAATTTTAATTGTTTTAACAAACCTTTAACCGAAGGATAGATTATGAAAATGATGAAGCTGGTTTACCCAATGGCGTTCGTATTGGCGCTCACCCTCGCCACCACCGGTTGCAGAAATCACAAGCCCTACGGAGTCACCCCCATCCCACCGGGGCCGGGAGGCCAGGTCGGTGACATCGGGTCGGGCGGCACCCTGGGCGGCAGTCAGCCCGGTGGCGGACAGCAGGCGAGCATCGGGGGCTTTGACAACATGACCGAAGACCGCGCGGCCCTGGCGAATTACACAATTCATTTTGCCTATGATAGTGCCGCCATCCGGGAGCGGGAGCAGGCCAATCTGCAGGCGGTCGCCTCGGCCTTGAACTCCGATCCCAGCACCAAGCTGACCATTGAGGGTAATTGCGACGAGCGCGGCACCGAGGAATACAACCGCGCGCTCGGCGAACGCCGTGCGCTGGCCGCGCGTCAGGCCTTGGCCAAAATGGGGATTGATCCGGCGCGGGTTCGCACCCTCAGCTACGGCAAGGACAAACCGGTCGATCCCGGCCATGACGAGTCCGCCTGGTCCCAAAACCGGCGGGACGACTTTGTCCTGTTGCATCCCAAGACCGGCGCCTGATCGTCCGGAACATTGAAAACGGTTCCAGGGCCGCGCGTGTCGCGGCCTTCCTTTTGACACTTTACTAACGGGCGAACCAGGCGTAACCTGTAAAAAGCTCGATAAATCATATGAATGTCATGTTTGCAGGCTGGTTTGGCGGCTGGGAAATCATTTTGATTCTGGCTGTCGTGTTGATTCTGTTCGGGGCGAAGAAATTGCCGGAACTGGCCAAGGGCCTGGGCACGGGCATCAAGGAATTCAAGAAGGCGACGCGCGAAGTAACGGACGAGGTTCAAAAAGCGGCCGACGACACGCCCGCGCCGGCCAACAAGTCCACCGCCAAGGATCCCTCGCCACCCGCGCAGACCGTTTCGCAAACTTCTCCACCGCCCAAAGTCTGACGGCGGAATGTTTCTGGCATGGCCGGCGACCACGAAACGGAACGCCCCGACGAGGCCGATGGCGGCCCGGTCAAAACGTTTCTCGAACACCTCGAAGATTTCCGCTGGGTGCTTATCAAGAGCGTCGTCGCCCTGGGCGTGGCCATGCTGCTTTGCCTCATCGCGGGCAACTATGTTGTTCAAATCATCAAATGGCCGTTGACCCACGCCCGGCTTCGTTATCCCGCCGGGAATCAGGTGGTCACCGTCAGCTTCGGCACCAATCACCTGGGCAACTTTCAACTCACCCAGGACCAGCAGCACTCACTGAATCTCGGCACCAATCCGTTTGTGTCCGTCCAGGTTGAGCCGCTCACCCTCGGCACGAATCAAGTGCTCGGCTGGCGGGTGGATGCCGATCCCCGCGCCGCCTCGGATGCGCAACGGCTCAAAATTGACCTGATCAACCTCAGCCCGGTCGAGGGTTTTTTCATCGCGTTTCAAGTTGCGTTGTACGGCGGTACGGTGCTGGCGTCGCCGTTAATTCTCTATTTCATTGCCTCCTTTGTCTTCCCGGCGCTGAAACTGCGCGAGCGGAAATATGTTTATCGCGGGTTGTTCATCGGGGCCGGGCTGTTCTTTGTCGGGGTGGCCTTTTGTTATTTTATTTTGATGCCAGTGGCGTTGTCGGCGTCCCAGATGTATTCACAATGGCTCGGCTTCGGCGCGTTGCAATGGCGGGCCGGCGATTACATCAGCTTTGTCTGCAAATTCATGCTGGGCATGGGATTGGGCTTTGAATTGCCCGTCGTGCTGCTCACGCTGGTCAAGATCGGCGTGCTCAATTACCGCCTGCTCCGGAGCATGTGGCGCTACATGATCGTCATTGTCCTGGTGCTGGGCGCGTTGTTGACCACGCCGGAAGTGGTTACCCAAATCTTGATGGCGGTTCCGCTCTACATGCTTTACGAAGTCACCGTCTGGATCGCGTGGTACTGGGACCGCCAGGAAAAGAAGCGGGGCGCATGAATTAAAATAAAACGCGCTTTACATCCGGCGGATTTGCCGTAAGCTGGCCTGGTCAATTTGAGAATTTATGCGCAACGCACTTTCCTTCCTCAGCGTGGTTGCTCTGGCCGCGTTGTTCACTTCCGGCTGCGCGGGGCCGGAGGCCAAACTCGGTCGTGGCGTGAGTAATTTTGGCGAAGTGGCCCGCGGTGGCGAATGGCGCCGGTCCGTGGAAGAAACGGCCGTGTTTGATTCACCCGACGCCGGTTACACCGTCGGATTTGTTCGCGGATTCGACCGCTCCATGGCGCGCACCGGGGTGGGTATTTATGAAGTTCTCACTTTTCCGTTCCCGCCGTATCATCCCGTCTTGACCAAATATCTTGCGCCCGAGCCCGTTTATCCCGACAACTATACGCCGGGCCTGGTGTCGGACTCGTTGTTTGACACCGATACGTACGTCGGTCTCGGTGGCGGTGACGTGGCTCCGATTGTGCCCGGCAGCCGGTTCAAGGTGTTCGACAACTGACCGTGGCCGGAATCGTTTTGTCCTGCGCGCCAACCGCTTTCCGTTGGCGCGTTTTGTTTTTGTGAAGACCCCATGCGCCTGGAAAAAAAATCGCCGTGCAAGGTCAATCTGCTGCTGAACATCCTCGGCCGGCGCGCCGACGGATATCATGAGCTTGAAACCGTCCTGCACCCGGTCAATCTGTGCGACCAGTTGAGCTTTGCGCGCGGCGGGGCCGGGGTTGAGCTTTCGTGCTCCGATGCCAATCTGCCCGTTGATGCGCAGAATCTCGTCCACCGCGCGGCGGCCGCGTTTTTGCAGGCGGCGAAAATCAACGAGGGTGTCAAAATCCACCTGGAGAAAAAAATCCCGCTGGCGGCCGGTCTGGGCGGCGGCAGCGGCAACGCGGCGACGACGCTGGTCGCGCTAAATGAACTGTTTGACCAGCCGCTGGCGGCGACAAAATTGAATGAACTCGCCGCTTCTCTGGGTTCGGATGTGCCCTTCTTTCTGCAGGACCGGCCGGCGCTCGCCACCGGGCGGGGCGAGAAAATCCAGCCCCTCGACGCTTTCCCGGCTCTGCGCGGCAGGGCGTTTTTATTGATTCACCCCGGCTTTGGGATTTCGACCGCCTGGGCTTATCAGGCACTCGCGCCATTTCCGGCCGCTTTGAATGGCACGGCTGGCCGCGCGCAAAAGCTGATCGCCGCGCTTCAATCCGTTGATTGGCCGGCCGCCACCGGGTTTTATAATTCGCTCGAAGCGCCTGCGCTGGGAAAGTATCCGGTGCTTGCGCTGTTTCAGGAATTTCTCCGTGCCCATGGCGCGTTGGCCGCGCTCATGTCGGGCAGCGGCTCCACCACCTTTGCCCTCGTCGAAAATACCGATGCCGGCGAATTGCTCGCGGAACAATTCAAGGCGCGTTTCGGCGAAACCTGCTGGACGGCGGTGGTGCCGGTTTGATTGTGGGAGGGACGCCGTGCCGGCGTCCCAAATAAAAAAATCAGGGACGGCGGCACGCCATCCCTCCCGGGATTTATTTTTTAAATTTCACGAGCGCAAACTCCGCCATTTCCCTGGCTGCCGGAATTTTGAACGCGAGCGCCGTCAACCAGTAAACCAGCCCGGCAATTCCCGCCGGGACGAACACTTCGCCGATTTGCAACGCGACCGTTTCGTGCCCGAGCGAATGTTCCCAAACGTGCCAGCCGAACCATGCGATCAGGCCGGCCAGCGTTCCGCCCGCGGTGAGCGGCAAAAGGGTCGCCCGCAGCGGTTCCATTTCCAGGGTGATGAGTTTCCGCCGCAACCAGTAAACCAGCAGGCAGACGTTGCAGAGGGAGGTCGCCGTGTTCGCGAGACCGAGACCGCCCTGGCGCAGCGGTACGACCAGTGCGGCGGCCAGGACGAGATTGACCGCCAGGCACGCGATGCTGATTTTCATCGGCGTTTGGGTGTCGCCGAGCGCGTAAAAGGCGCGGGCCAGAATGTTGACGGTGGAAAAGGCCACCAGCCCGGGCGCGAGGCACATGAGCGCCAGCGAGGCGCGATCGGTGGAAGCGGCGGTGAATTTGCCGTGCTCAAAAATCAAACGGACAATCGGTTCCGCCAGCACCACCAGCAAAATGGCCGCAATCAGATTCAAAAAGAACAGCGTGCCCATGCCGTGCCGCAGCGTCGCGCGAAATTCGGTGTAGTTCTTTTCGACGGCCAGTCCGGAAAGCGTCGGCAGCAGATAAGTCGCGAGGGAAATGCCAAACATGCCCTGGGGCAGTTCCATCAGGCGCACGGCGTAATTGAAAGACGCCACAATTTGCGGGTTGACCCAGAACGCGATGGCCAGCACCAGCGTTACGTTGATCTGGAACGCCGCGACGCCAATGGTGCCCGGGATCATTTTGTAAATGACGCGACGCACCGTCTCATCGCGCCACGGGGAAACCCAGCGATACCGAAAGCCGTCGTGCCAGAGGGTCGGCAGTTGAAAGGCCGCCTGGGCCGCGCCGGCCGCCAGCACGCCGATGGCCAGCGCGAAAATCTGGTGCGGCAACCGTTCGCCTTTCGGAAATGACCATCCCATCCGGGGCGCGAGCCAGAGCACGGACGCAATCATCACCACGTTGAGCATCGTGGCGCCCATGGCCGGAATGAAAAAATGGCCGCGCGCGTTGAGCATGCCCATGAACGCCGCCGCGACGCAGACCAGCAGCATGTAGGGGAACATCACGCGCAACAACTGCAGCATGAGTTCGGTTTCCGCACTGAATTGATGCACCGCCAGCGCAAGCGAAAGGCCGAGCATGGCCAGCGCCACGACCGCGCTCGCAGCGATGACCAGGCCGGAAATCACCGCGTTGGCGGCGCGCCACATCTCCATTTCGCCGTGCGTTTTTTCCTTTTCCTTGAAGATGGGAATGAATGCCGCTGTCAACGCGCCTTCGCCGAGCAGGCGGCGGAACAAATTCGGAATCGTGAACGCGAACTGGAATGCGCCGGCCACCCACCCATCGCCCATGAACCGCGCGTAGACCATTTCGCGCACCATGCCGAGCAAACGGCTGGTCAGCGTGGCGGCGGCCATCGCGCCGGACGACTTGAGCATTTGTGACATTGCGCCAAGGTTAAAGTCCAAAGCCCGAAGTCCAAAGTCCAAAGTTGAACCGGGAGCGCCGGCATCTTGCCGGCAAGTTGTTAAATGGAACATGCCGGCAAGATACCGGTGCTCCCGGTCGAGCGGACAAGCTAAAGCTTGAACTCCAACAACGAACCTCGAATTGGCCATTGGCAATTGGAAACCGGCAATTTAACCTACTTGCGTGAGCATTCTGGAAGAACTGAAATGGCGTGGTCTCATTGCCGATTGCACCGACGCGGTGGAACTTGCCAGACGGGTGGCGGCGCCGGTCACACTTTATTGCGGCTTCGATCCGACGGCGGACAGCCTGCATGTCGGCAATCTCGTGCCGTTGCTCGCGTTGCGGCGCTTCCAATGGCTCGGCCATCATCCCATTGCCGTGGCCGGTGGCGCGACCGGCTCCATCGGCGATCCCAGTGGCAAAACGCAGGAGCGGCAGTTGCTCACCAAGGAAGTGCTGGAACGCAACATCGCCAGCGTCAAGGAACAGCTCAAGCGATTGCTCGATTTTGAAGCCAAAACCAATCCCGCGCGGCTGGTGGACAACGCCTCGTGGACGGCGAACGTTTCGTTCCTCGATTTTCTGCGCGACATTGGGAAGCATTTTTCGGTCAACCAGATGGTGGCCAAGGAGAGCATCCGTGCCCGGATGGAAGATCGTGAGGTCGGCATCAGTTACACCGAATTCAGCTACATGTTGTTGCAGGCGTTCGATTTTTTGGTGCTGTACGAGAAACATGGCTGCGAACTGCAAATTGGCGGCAGCGATCAATGGGGCAACATTACGGCGGGAATGGACCTGATCCGGAAGAAACTGGGCAAGGCAGCCTACGGCCTCACGCTCCCGCTCATCACCAATGCTGACGGCACGAAATTCGGCAAGACCGAGGCCGGCGCCATCTGGCTCGATCCGACACGCACGAGTGTCTATCGCTTTTACCAATTCTGGGTCAACACCAACGATCGCGATGTCATCCGCTACTCGAAATATTTCACGTTTTTGTCGAAGGACGAAATTGATTCACTGGAAAAGAAACACGCGGAAAATCCTGATGCGCGAATTCCTCATAAAAAGTTGGCTGCCGAGATGACGCTCTTGATTCATGGTTACGATGCGATGCAAGGTTGCCAGATGGCCAGCGACATCGTCTTTGGCGGCAGAATTGATTTAGCAAAAGAGGATTATTTTGATGTTATTCTTGGCGAAGTTCCGACGAAAGAAATTGAAAAATCAAAATTGACCGGCGCGGGAATTCCGTTGGTTGAACTCCTGGTTCACGCGGGGTTGTGCCCGTCCAAAGGTCAGGCGCGGAAGGACATTGAAGGTGGCGGCGTGAACGTGAACAACATTCGTGAAGCCAGCGCCACGCGCGCCGTTACCAGCAACGATTTGCTTTTTGGCAAGCACCTGCTGTTGCGCAAGGGCAAAAAGAATTACGTCGTGGTGACGGCGAAATAAATTATTCTTCCGCCTCCGGATGGGCTTCGGCGCGGGCGCGGGCACGACGGACACTTTCTTCGTAAATCCGGTCAAATTCGGCATCGCGTGATGGCAAAGATAGGACGTGTTCGAACTGGCCATTGAAGGTCTGGTCGATTGCCAGGATTCGTTTCGTTAGCGGCGGATGGGTGGACATGAATCCGAACCACGAGTCAAAGGCTGAATTCGCAAAGTACAGGTGGCTGGCGACTTCCGCATACGGCGAATCCATTCGTCCCTGTTTGAGCAGGCCGCCGTTTTTTTTGAGCGCGCCCTCGATGCCTGCGGGATTGCGTGTGAATTGCACCGCGGCCGCATCCGCAAGCCATTCGCGTTCGCGGCAGATCCTGCTTTTCAGCAGGCGCACGAATGGCGAACTGATGCTGCCGATGATCAAGAATAAAATTACGAGTGGCGCGGTCGGCAGAAAGGTCGGACCGGTGTCGTCGTCGAAAATGGATGCGTCATTTTCCGGCGCCCGCGGCGATCCGCGCACCAAAATCCGTCCGAGGAGCGTCGGCCAGAAAAGTCCATGCGCGAGCGCCATCAATTTCATGTTCAGCCGCGTGTCCCCGTTCAGCACGTGGCTGAACTCGTGGGCCACTATTCCTTGCAATTCATCGCGCGTCAGTAATTTCAAGGCGCCGAAGGTGATGCCCAAAGCCACGTCGTCGCGGGTGTGTCCGGCGGCGAATGAATTGATGCCGCGCTCCCGATCGAGGACGTAAATGTCCGGCGCGGACATTCCAGACGCGATGGCCATTTCTTCGATAACGTCGCGCAATTGTTTTTCATTAAAATCGGTTGTGTTGTCCGCGATTTTTCTTCCGCCGAGCATTTCTGCGACCGCCGAACCGCCGGCGGCGAGCCGGCGCATTTTGTAGTAGCAGCCCGCGGCGATCAGCCCCAGGGCACCCAGCGTGCTCCAGCATAAAAGTTGTGGACTCCAGATTATTTCCAAAAAATGCAGTGGCTGAATCAGGGCGCTGGCATAGAAAAAAAGCGCCGAGCCCAGAAGAAAAACCGGGTCCCATCGCCGTTCCGGTAATTCTGGATGTTGAAAAAACCAGGCCAGCGAGGCGACAATGAGATAAGTCAGAAACACAACGGCCAACACCGCCAGACTGAAAAGCCAGAGAAGCCGGCGGGTCTGCTTTTGCGCGTGAGTTTCCTGGCCAAAAAAGTCCATGAGCTACAGTCAAGTTGTAACACGAGGCTGGCCGGGGGAAAATAAATTTGTTGGAACGGGGTTTAGCCCTTCGTGCCGGAAGACTTCCCGAAAATTATGTTCGCTTCCTTGAGTGTTTCCTTCGAGCCGATGTCGAACCAGAGTCCCGGCACGCGCCAGGTATAGACCGGCGTACGCGGGTAAAGCCATTGCACGAGCCGTCCAGGTTGGTCGGGGTTATTGCCTTCCGCGACGTACTGTTTGATCAACGGAATGGTGCTTTTCGGATAAAAGTAGAGCGCGATGCCGGCGAGCGTGCTGGTCGGATGCTTCGGCTTTTCTTCGAAGGCGGTGATCCGGCTGTCGGTGGCCACGGAAATGGAGCTGTATTTTTTGATCTCCTCCAGATCCCCCACGTCATAGAGCGCCAGCACCGGCGCGTTTTTCTCGCGGCAGAATGTTCCAAAGCCGCCGAGTTTTTCGCCAAACAAATTGTCACCCGCCACAATCATCAGGTCGTCGTCCACATTTTGGGTGTTGAGGACGTAATGGATGTCACCGATGGCGCCGAGTTTGTCGGCGTCATTGGTCGTGCCGTCATTGACGATGGTGAACTGCAGGTTGGATTTTGAGGCGTGATACGCTTCCGACCATTTCTGGAAATGGCCGGCAAATTTGGCATTGGTCACGACATAAACGCGGTCAATACCGCCGATGGGCGCGAGGTTGTCGAGGACGTGCTCAATCATCGGCTTGCCCGCGACCGGCAACAACGGCTTCGGCTGGTTCAGGGTGAGCGGGTACAACCGGGTGGCATAGCCGGCGGCCAGAATTATGACTTTCATGCAGTGGAATCAGTTCCCATGTTCGAAACCATTATTTGCGCTGAGCATGGTCACCGTCAAACAGATACGTCAGCGGAGGAAGAAAATGTTGAAGTTCAAACTCTGGCGGTTCGCCGAAACCGGTTGCGGCTTGAACTCCCACCACGGGAATTTATCCGGTGGCGCGTTCCTTGAAATGGACGGTGGCCGTTTCACCCAGGCGTTTGGCGGCCTGCTCGGGCGTGAGATCGCGCTGCGGTTCGGCCATCATCTCATAGCCGACCATGAATTTCTTCACCGTGGCCGAGCGCAGCAGCGGCGGATAAAAATGCGCATGCAACTGCCAATGCTTGTAATCGCCGTCATCCGTCGGCGCTCCGTGCCAGCCCATCGAATAGGGAAAACTCGTTTCAAACAGGTTGTCATAGCGCGTGAGACTCCGTTTCAAAATGTCCGCCAGGCTGCGGCGCTCGTCCGTGGTCAATTCCGGCAGGCGCCGGACGTGACGCCGGGGCAGGAGCAATAGTTCAAACGGCCAGACCGCCCAATACGGC
This sequence comes from Verrucomicrobiota bacterium, assembly GCA_050010675.1. Lineage (GTDB taxonomy): Bacteria > Verrucomicrobiota > Verrucomicrobiia > Limisphaerales > UBA11358 > UBA11358. The sequence continues at coordinate 15,161 of JBEKKN010000056.1, forward strand.
ACCACGATGACCCAGTGTGGGTTGGCTTCGATGACCCGTTCGTTCAGCTGCAATTCTTTTTCCACATAGTCCAGCAACAGCCGGCGCTGGTGCTTTTCAAAATAAAGCATCTGGTTGCGATCCTCCGGGACCACGAGGCGGGGCAGAAAATTGCCGGCCCAAATCTGGCCGTGGGGATGCGGATTCGAGCAGCCCATGACTTCACCCTTGTTCTCGAAAATCTGCACCCAGCGATATTGGGCGCCCAGTTCGTTGATCTGGTCCGCCCAGACGTTCACCACCCGCAGAATATCCGCCACCGCCATTTCGGGCAGCGTCAGGTCGTGGCGCGGCGAGAAACAGATAACCCGGCACTCACCCCGCACGGCTTCGCAACGGAACAACCCGCCGGCTTCGCTGTTGCTGGCCGGCACCCCGGGCAGCAACGCGGCGAAATCATTGGTGAACACCAGCGGTTCGGTGTAGCGGGGATTGACGGCACCTCCCGCCCGCAGGTTGCCGGGACAGAGGTAACACTTTGGGTCATGTGCCGGGCGGTTGACGGAGACACTATCTTCGCGCCGGCCCTGCCAGGGGCGCTGGGTGCGGTGGGGGGAGACCAGCACCCATTCGCCGCTCAACGGGTCGTAGCGGCGGTGCGGATGAATATTGGGATCGAAATTCACGTTTTTATGGACGGTGGAACGGATTGGCTGGTCAATTTATTCACGAATGTACGCGTGAACCTGAATTCAAAAAGATTATCACCCGCCGGGCAATCAAAAACTCGGAGATTACGAAACGTACGAATCAAGTTTTGCTTTCAAAAAGGCTCGGCGCGGTTTGACGGGCCAGTTCCCGGCAGCGCGCATGAATTTCCACGGGCGATTCACAGTGGAGCGCAAATTCGGCCAACGCCTGGGCCTCGGTCAATCTGAGCCGGCGAACAATGTATTTGACCTGGGCCACCACCGGCGGCGCGGCGCTCAGTTCGTCCACGCCGAGGCCGATCAACAGCGGTGCGAGCACGGGGTCGCCGGCGATTTCCCCGCAGACCCCCACCCAAATGCCGTGCTGGTGCGCCGCCTCCACCGTCATTTTGATCAGGCGGATGATGGCGGGGTGCGTCGGTTCGTAAAGGTGCGAAACCTTCTCGTTGGTGCGGTCGGCGGCAAGGGTATATTGGATAAGGTCATTGCTGCCGATGCTGAAAAATTTGACGCGCGAGGCCAGGGCGTCAGCAATGAGCGCGGCGGATGGAATTTCAATCATCGCGCCGATTTCCATTTTTTCGTCGAACGGCAGCCCTTCGGCGCGCAGTTCGGCGCGGCATTGGTCCACGAGCGCGTTGGCCCGGCTCAATTCATCCAGGCCGGAAATCATGGGGTACATCATTTTCACGTTGCCTTCGGCACTGGCGCGCAAAATGGCGCGGAGTTGGGCGCGGAACAGTTCCGGTTGCGCGAGGCAGAACCGGATGGCGCGCCAGCCGAGGAAGGGATTGACCTCCTGGGCCAGTTGCAGGTGCGAGGCGAATTTGTCGCCACCCAGATCCAGCGTGCGGATGATGACCGGGTTCGGTTTCAATGCCGCGGCGACCTTGCGGTAGGACTGATATTGTTCCTCCTCGGTGGGCAGGCTTTCGCGACTGATAAACAGGTATTCCGTGCGGAACAATCCGACGCCTTCCGCGCCGTGTGTCAAAACGGCTTCGATGTCTTGCTGGTCTTCGATGTTCGCTGAGAGATGGATGAATTTGCCATCGAGGGTGACCGCAGGTTGCTGCCGGATTTCCCGCAGTTTTTCCTCGAGGGACGCCTTGATTTTGGCCAGCTGGCCATATTCAAACAAGGTTTGGTCGGTGGGATTGACGATGATCGTGCCGTTGTAGCCGTCGAGCAGCGCATAATCGCCACTTTCCAATTCCTGGCTGACGGTTTGGAGGCCGACCGCGGCCGGAATACCCAGCGATCTTGCCATGATGGCGGTGTGCGAAGTCTGGCCGCCGATGTCGGTGGCAAATCCCAGCACAAATTTTTTGTCCAGTTGTGCGGTGGTGGATGGGCTGAGATCGTGGCTGACCAGAATGCACGGCTCGGCGAGGTGGCGCAGGTCGAATTCATCCCTGACCTCAAGCAGATTATCCAGCACCCGCGACAGCAAATCGCGCATGTCGTTGGCGCGTTCCCGCAGATATTCGTCATTCGCCGCCACCAACGCCGTCACATAACGCTCCGCCACCGTGTGAAAAGCAAAGTCGGCATTGACCTTTTGGTCCCGGATCATCCGGATGACTTCGTCCACCAGCACCTGGTCTTCCAGCATCAGCAGGTGGGCTTCAAAAATATCCGCCTCCTTTGCGCTCAACGTCTTGAGCACCTTGTCCTGGATTTCCAGGATTTGCTGGCGGGTTTGCACCAGGGCTTTTTCGAAACGGCCAACCTCCTCGGTGACTTGGTGGTCGGCCAGACCGCGCCGGGCGATGATGTGGCGGGCACGGTGGAGGACAAGAATTTTGCCGCGGCAAATGCCGGCGGAAACGGCGATGCCGCGAAACACCTTTTCTCCTTTGGGTTGCCCCGACATACGTGTCCGACCAGAGATAACCCAAGTTGTCCGCCTTGAAAAGCAATTCCCGCAGAA
>JBEKKN010000057.1:0-21470 GCA_050010675.1 Verrucomicrobiota bacterium
CACGGGAAAAAAGCAGGTTTTTCCGAAGCAGATTGCCGCCAACACCAATGCCTTGGAACAGGCCTTTGCCGGGCGCAATCCGTTCACCACCGTTTGCACCCGCCACCAACTCCTGTCGGTATTAATGCTGCCGGCACTGGGCAACGTACCCCGGCGGGCGGCCGCGGCACAGGTCGCCGTGGATGAAGCCGCCATCGCCTGCGCGCTCGAACGCTACCGGCTGGCCAACGGACAATTTCCCGAAATCCTGGAGGCGCTGGTGCCGCGATTCATTTCTGAGTTGCCCAACGACGTGATTTCCGGCGGATCATATAAATATCACCGCACCGCCGATCCGTCTTCGCAGAACTCCGCCGCGACAAGCGGACAATTCGTCCTCTATTCGGTCGGCTGGAACGGGACGGACAACGGTGGTGTGCCGGGACAGACTTTGTTCGATGAAAAGGACGGCGACTGGGTCTGGCAGTATCCGTTGAAGTAAAAAACAAAACATCCAACGCCCAACATCGAATATTCAATGCTCGTATTGCTTTGGTGTTACCTTGGCTGTTGGGTGTTGAATGTTGAGCGTTGAATGTTTCCCTCAAAACTCTTCCCCACCACGGTTCCGATGACCGAGCCAACGATGGCCCCGGCCATGAAATCCGAGAACCAATGAATGGTAATGGAAACGCCGACGCCGACATAGAACGCGTAGAGAATCGTCGCCAGACTCAGCCACCATTGTTTTGGATGGAGCGTGAACACCGTTACAGCCATCGCAAAGGCGATGGTGGTATGTGACGACGGCCAGCCCCAGAAAACTCCCCCGCGCAGAAATCCGAAGTGGAAAACATAACTGAGGTCCGCGCCGACAGTGTGCGCCGGATGGGCGCGGCCCGTGAAGGCCTTGTAGGCAATAACAATCAAGGCGCCGAGGAGTTCGGCCTGCGCGACCGCCCAGCCGGTCAGAACGGTTCTGGTACTTTTGGCAAGGAAGCCAAAGGCAAGCAGCAACAGCGGCAGGTAGATGGGCAGCAACCCGCCGATGATAACGGAGGGCCACATCCAGGAACGGAGCGCCGGATTGCGGGTGACGAGGAAATAACGCCAATCGAAGCCGGACATGACGAGGATCACCGTGAGCAGGATGGCAATGATGTGCCAGACGAACCGCCAGCCTGTGAAGCAGGCAATGAGGTTGCGGGGCAGCGTCACCAGAAATTGTCTCATGCGGCAATCATATTAAAAATCAGCCACAGATGAACACAGATTGGCGTAGATAAATTTTCAATCTGCGTTTCATCTGTGAGAATCTGTGGCTTAAACGGCCTGTTGCCCGCCGCCATCTGCGCCGCCACCGTCGAGATCGATCAGAATGTCTCGCGGCTCGGCGCCTTTGCTGGGGCCGACGATGCCGCGGTTTTCCAGTTCATCCATGATGCGCGCGGCGCGGGTATAACCGAGGCGCAACCGGCGTTGCATCAACGAAACGCTCGCCTTTTGTTCGCTGCGAATCACCTCGATGCACTGCTGGATCAGGTCCTCGTCCTCGTCAATGCCGCTTTCGTTTCCGAAATTGGCGGCGGGCTGGGAAAGCTGCTTGTGAATTTCCAGGTCGTAGTTCGGTTTGCCCTGCTTGGCGATGAACTCGACGATGCTGTTGATTTCCTGGTCGGTGATGAGCGCGCCCTGGGCGCGAATCAATTTCGCCGAACCGGGCGGCAGGTACAGCATGTCGCCCTTGCCGAGCAATTTGTCCGCGCCCATCGCGTCGAGAATCGTACGCGAGTCCACGCGCGAGGCGCATTGGAACGCGATGCGCGCGGTGATGTTCGCCTTGATGACGCCGGTGATGACATCCACGCTCGGCCGCTGGGTGGCAACGATGCAATGAATGCCCGCCGCCCGCGCCATCTGCGTGATGCGCGCGATGGCCATTTCCACGTCGGCCGGCGCCACCAGCATCAGGTCCGCCAGCTCGTCGATGATGACGACGATGTAACTCAGCTTTTCGGGAATGACGATTTCATCATCGCGCGGCACGACGATTTCCTCGTCCACCTCGACGGCGAAGCCTTCCGCGCCCGGCTCGACCTTTTCCTTTTTTGCCTTGAGCGGCAGTTCCAATTCCTGCTGAGGCAGCGGCTTGTTTTTGGGGCGCGCATTGAACGTGGCGATGTTACGGACACCGACGCGCGCGAAAATCTGGTAGCGTTTTTCCATTTCGTTGACGACCCAGCGCAGCGCGAGGATGACCTTTTTGGGGTCGGTCACCACCGGCACGACGAGGTGCGGCAGGGCGTTGTATTGCTGCAGCTCGACGACCTTGGGATCAATCATCACAAACCGGAGTTGGTCGGGCGAAAATTTGTAGAGCAGCGAGGCGATGATGCAGTTGATGCAGACCGATTTGCCGGAGCCGGTGCTGCCGGCAATGAGCACGTGCGGCATTTCAACCAGATCGGCGATGATCGGGTGGCCGTAAACGTCCTTGCCCAGTGCCACGGGGATTTTCGCCTTGGAATTGCGCCATTCGTCGGACTCAAATAAATCGCGGACGATGACCTTGGTTTTGACGGCGTTGGGCACCTCGACGCCCACGGAACTTTTGCCGGGGACGGGCGCGAGGATGTGGATGCGCTCGGCCTTGAGCGCGGCGGCAATGTTATTGGAGAGCGCGGTGATTTTTTCCAGCTTCACCCCCGGGGCCGGATGCAATTCGTAGCGGGTAATGGTCGGCCCCTTGGTGATGTCGCCGAGCGAAACCTCAATCTCAAACTGCGCGAGTGTCTGTTGCATGAGGCGCGCGTTGGCCATCAATTCCTCCTTCGATTCGGTGGGCTTGACGGTCGTGTCCGGGTGCTGGAGAAAATCCAGCGGCGGCAACTGGTAATTGCCGATGAGGGGTGTCGCGGCGACGGTGAGTGGCTTTGGTCTTTTGGGTTTCAGCCTGGATTTCGCGGACACGGAATTATCCGCAATATGAACCGCCGGTTCGGCAGGTTTCTCCGGCTCCACTTTTCCCGTTTCTTCGCTTTTGGTTTCGGCGGATTTTTCCGTTTCCGGCGGCCGTCCGAGAATGTCCTCGGTGGTAGTCGCCGCCGCTTCGCGCGCGGGAACGGCCTCTGCTTCGTCGGGGGCCGGTGCGGGTTTTGGCGCCGACAACGGTGCGGCGGTTTCTTCCGCGGCGGCCGGTTCCCGGGTTAAACCACCGGGCAATGTGGTTTTGCGGATGCGGATGGATGAGGCGGGTGTGGCGGATGTAGTTCTGGCCTGCGGTACGCTCAAATCGCGGACGGTGGGTTCTGGCACGGGCTGCATATCCGCACCCAGCCCGGTGCGGGCGACTTCCTCCTGCAACTTTTTGGCCTGCTTTTCCAGTTCGCGCGCCCGGCGTTCCAACGCCCCTTCGTCGGCGGATTTGGGTTCCGCTTCGGTGTCGGTGGTGCTGGTGGGCACCTTTTCCAGAAAACCACGAATCCATTCACCGAGACGGAAGTTGGTCAGGAACAGCAGGCTGATGAGGCCGAGGGCCAGATAAACAATGATGGCTCCGGCCGTGCCCAGCAGGCTCAAACCATATTCATAACGCGGGGTCTGGCCAAAAGTTAAAAACCCGAGCCACCCGCCGGCGCTCAAGGAACCGATGGCTTTGCGGATTTCCCCAAGCCAGCCGGCTGTATCCATTATGTACAGCACCCCCGTGAGGGACAGCACCAAGATGGCTGACCAGATGAGCGACCACCGGGAACGCTCCCGCAAATGGCTGGGAAAGTTCAACAGATACGCCAGGCCAAAGGCGGTAAGGAGCACGGGCAGGAGGTATCCCACCAAACCAAACGGGATGAACGAGGCCCACGCCAGATAGGCGCCGAGCGGACCGATCCAATTGTGCGTGGGCTTGTTCAGCCGGGTGGTCAGGAAGGAAATGTCATCGCGGTCGAAGGACCATTGCGCCACCAGGAGCAACAGGGCCACGGCGAGCAGCGCCACCCCGAGGATGTCGCCGAAACCGTGAGCGGAATTCGATGGCGTCTTGCGTGACATGCCCGCAACGTAACAATTCAGCGGGGCAACTTCAAAGTTGAAATTGCCGACGAGGCGATTTGCGAACGCAGCTCCTTGATCCGCTTTTGCGCGTCGGTGAATTGTTGCGGCGTCAACCCCCGCCTCAGCAGATCGCGGCTCTCGGCCGCATCGGGATCTGCCTTGGCCGCCATGCTGAACCACGCATACGCCTCCACGGCATTCCGTTCCACACCCTGCCCATTGGCGTAGCAGTAGCCCAGATTTAATTGAGCCTCGGGATGGCCCTGCCCGGCGGCTTTGCGATACCACTTCACCGCCTCCACCGCATCCTTCGCCACGCCCCGGCCATTGTCGTAGCAGTAGCCCAGATTGGATTGCGCGGGGGCATAATTCTGTTCGGCGGCCTTGCGAAACCAGTCTACCGCCTCCTCTTTATCCTTCCTTACTCCCTGGCCATTGGCATAGCAGTAGCCCAGATTGAATTCCGCCGGGGCGTAATTCTGTTCGGCGGCCTTGCGATACCACTTTACCGCCTCACCATAATCCTTCTTCACGCCCCGGCCATCATCGTAGCAGAAGCCCAGATTAAATTGAGCCTCGGCATCCCCCCGTTCGGCGCCGGCCTTATATTCCTGAAACTTGCTGGAAACCACAACGCCTTGCGGGATCGTGGCGCGGGGCGAAAACAGGCGGGCGATGTACTTGACGACGGCGCCGGGGAATCTTTTCATCGGGTTAAACCCTACGCTTAGGCCAGCAAGACCCGCAAGCCGAAATCCTGCCGGCCCCTGGTTCGGCGGGGGTGCGGAACCCGGCGATTTGACCTCTGTCAACCGTTGAAAAACCTGCCCCGTTGCGGCGCCCGGCCACTTCGGACTTGCCAACGCGCGGCAGGATTGTCACGCTGTTAATCCCACGGCTGCGCGGTTAGCTCAGTGGTAGAGCACTACATTGACACTGTAGGGGTCACAGGTTCGAACCCTGTATCGCGCACCATTCCACCACTCGTGTTGAAGAGCCACGGTGATGTCGTAACTCAAGGCGTATGCCGCCGGGTTGCGTTTCAGCGCAACGAGGTTTGTCCCAAAGTTACGGTCAGTCCCGTTGGCACTGCCGGGCAGCGTAATGGGTCGATGCTGTCAAGGTAGGGCACGGTTTGATTGGTCAAGGTCAGGGAAGCCGGGGAAAGTCCGGTTCCCGCGGCCGTCAGCGTCAGGGTGCCTGCCACCCGGCCCGCTTGCATCCAGGTGGCCCATTGTCCGCCCTTCATTTGGATGGCAGCCGGCCCAAGGATGCTCCCGTTCCCGGTAATGGACAGATTCACCGAGTTGGTCGCGCTGGGAACCACCTGGCCATTGGCATCGACCACACTCACAAAAATCAGTCGTGCGTCACCGCCGTCCGCCAGCAGCGGATCCATGCCCTCCGCCTGCAAAACAATTTGAGTTGGCGGGCCGGGCGTCCGGCGGGTAAATGAGGCGGCCGTCACACCGTTGGTCAGTCCGTCCGCCCGGATCGTGCCGGTGATTTTTATGGGCACATTGAAGGTAAAAGGCGGATGCGGCAGGTTGGGATAATTGGTGTCGGGTGAGCGCGTGACAAACAGCACGCCGTTGGTGTACAGCGAGACCTGCTGGCAGTTACTGAAGACCCGGATCGTGGCGGGTGAACTGGCCTGCATCGTGTTGGCGATATAGACCATGGGGCCGGTCTGCACCTCTGCATGGGTCACCACGACCTCCGGATCCCGCTGGCTCTGGTACAGGTAATACGAAAACTTCGGCAGACGGCAGGCATCCACCACCCCGCACTTGGTGGTCGAGGACAGGTAACCGGTATAATCCGCAAAATCCCAGACGGCGTCCGCCGAGAACCAGCTCAAGGCGAGATTCCGGTCAAGGCTTTGCTGCCAGTTGTCACACTGCACCAACAGATTGCTGTCCGTGTCTTCCCGCGCCACCCGACTGGTCGAAGCGTTGCCGCCGTAATCCCAGTCCCCATATTCATCAATGATGATCGGCCGGGTATCCGTCGAGCCTCGAGCGCCAGCCTGCGATGACGAACAAAACGTGTCGAATGCGGTCGTGATCCAGCCGGAGGTGAACATCTGGTTGCCCGGATATTCGGCGTGCGCCAGGGCTTTTTCTTTGGTCGCCCATGCCGTTGCATAGGAGGATTCATTCAGGCTGGTTTCCCAGAGAATGATCGAGGGATGATTCCGGTCCCGCCGGATCATATCCTGGCAATCCTGGAAAGTGTTGGTGTCAAACAAGTCGAAGGGGGTGGCGCCATGGTAAAACTGCCAGCCGGGCTGGCTGTCCATCACCAGGACGCCCAACTGATCGCACGCGTCCAGCCACGCGGGGTTGTGCGGGTAATGACAGGAGCGGACAAAGTCAAAGCCGGCTTCCTTCAACAATTTCACGTCATCAAACGCGGTCCGATCCGGCATCGCGTTGCCTTCGCCGTAAATATCCTGGTGAAGGTTCGCTCCCCTCGCTTTGAACGGGACCCCGTTGATCAACAATCCGTGGTTATGCGTCCATTGTATGGTTCGAATACCGATCCGGGTTTCCAGGTAGTCCGTCACGGTCGCTCCTTGCTGCACCACGGTATGAAGCGTGTAAAGGCAGGGGTGGTAGGGACTCCACAAATTCGGCGAAGCGATCACCAGGTTCTGGTTGAACGAGTGGTCCGTGCCTGCCGGAATGGAAACCGTGTTGGTGACCGTCTGCACGATGTTGCTGTTGGCATCCGTCAGCGTGGATATCACCGTCGCGCTTTGGGCGGTGCCATGCTCGTTCAACACGTCCGTCTGCACGTTTACCGTCGCCGAACCGCTGGTGACCGACGGATAGGTCACAAAAATGCCACCCCCGGCAACCTGGTTGGCAAAGACCGCGTCGGTGACATGCAACGGGTCGGTGATGATCAGTGTCACGTCCCGGTACAGACCGCCGTGGTATTGAAAATCCGGATTTAAATTGCCGGGCGCCCAGTTTGAGTTTGGGGTGCTGTCCAGCCGGACGGCGATCACATTGTCCGCCCCGCCATAATTGAGCAGCCTCGTGGCATCCACGCTGAAGGGCAGATACCCGCCCACATGATCAGGTGCATCCGGACCCGGGAAGACGATTTGAGTTCCGTTGATCCAGACATCTGCTTTTTGCATGGCCGCGCCGAACTCGATGAAAATTTTCCGGCCCTGGAAGGCGTTGGTCACCCTGAAATGCTTCCGATACCAGCTCACCCCCAGATAGGCCGTTGGGTTTTCCGGAGACACAAATTTCGTGGTATGCGGCAGGCCCACGCTGGTCCAGGTGCTGTCATTGAACGATGGAAGCTGCGCATTGGCGACGTCGCCCGGCAGGTAGAGCCAGCCGGCATTGAAATCAATCATAAGCCGGTTGCTGATGGGCGGCACGTAAACGCCGGCATGAACCAGGTTTGAAGCCGATGAAATGATTCCCAAACCGGTCATCAAACATAGGAGAGTTGTACCGATTGGCATCATTTCAAGCCCGGTTTTCCGGTCATGATGGGTTTCCGTTTCACGCAAAATTACCGTCAGTCCTCGCAAAGGATGATGGTCGGGTATGGCACCTTTGGGAAAAGTGTCGGGTGACCAGGTTCACTGTTCTCGACCCTTCTTCCACACCGGCGAAAACTTAAACCATCCGGTCCGAAACGAGACAGGGCGCCAAGCGCGCCCTGTCTGTGAACCGTTTTCGACATTATTCCTTACCGCTACTGCTGAACGCGGAAGAACAGGCTCGTACCATTGGGTGTGAATGTGTAAGGCGACGCAGCATTGTTCGTTGTCCAAGGGCCCTTCACGCTGGTGGCCTGCTCCAGGATGCCGTTCGTATAGGTCACCTGCACGCTGGAACCCATCTTTTGGATGCTGATCATTGGGGACGGCGGCACGGTGCGAACAATCACCGCACTTAAATAACCATTATTATTGGCGCAATTTTCACTAATGACTGCAGTCGTATTGGTTGCCGTGAAGGTTCCCACCGCATAGACGTTGCCTCCCATAGTGAATGTTTGAGACACATCGGCGGCATTATTTGCGTCCGACCAATTCGCCTGGCGAGTTACGCCGGCGACATCATTTAAGGCGATCAACTGCGCTGAATATTTAGTACCCACCGTCAGGTTGTTCAGGGTGATGAGGGTTGAACCGGCTTCGATATCGGCATTCAGAATTGCGTCAAGATTCGTGTCGCCCGTGCTGGGTCCGGTATAGACGCTCGTAAACGCCGTGCCAGACACGGAGGAGGAGGCGGCAGCGCCTGTGTTGTCGAAAACGAACACATTGGTGCCATTCGTCACCGACAGGGCGGTACCACCGAACGTTTCAGCTTCGAAGAAGGTGCCGGGTGTGCCGCCCAGAATTTGCGACGCGGTCAGGCCATTGATCGTTATCGCGGGCGACCATTGGATATAGTTGTTGGTTGCCGACAGCACCGTAAGTTGAACCCAATCGCTGGTCACGGGACCACCCTGGCTGTTCACGGCGCTCAATCGGTAATATCCGCTGACGCCGGTCTGTGGATTGGGCAACGTCAGAGAGCTGTTGGTTGCGCCCGAGACGCTGGTCACACCGGTGCCGTCGTTGGTGGCGCTGATCTGCCACTGATAACTGATGGGCAGGGTGCCTTTGAACGCCGCCGTCAAATTCATGATGTTGTTGTTGCCGGCATCAATGGTTATGTTTGTAGTGCTGAACAGTGGGCCATTGTTGGGATAGATGGCGGTGTCCGTCGTGAGGATGGGGACCGAATCCTGGACGGTCAAGGTTGCCGGTGGCGTGCTGGTGACCGAGCCGGCGCCGTCCGTGACAATCACGACATAATCCTTGTGATTGGCGGCGCTAGTGACATTGGAGATCGTCAAAGTGTCCGAGGTTACTCCGGAAAATTGACCGCCATTTGAGAGCGGAGCATAAATTCCGCTCCCGACCGTTCCGTCCTCCCATAGATAAGTCAGGCCGGCGGTGGAACTGTTGGTGGTGGCCGAAACGCTGAAGGTCGCCGCGGTTCCGGTGTAATTTGTCCGGCTGGACGGGGGCGAGTTGATGACCGGGAAGGGAGTGGGGGGTATCGCGCCCAAGACGGTGTAATTGTCAAACTGAACCGTCGAGCCTCCGCTATGGACACAGACGATGCCGATACCCGTAATGTAGCCGGTCAGATTGGCGGTGGCCACCGATCCAACAACGGGGATGAGCGTCATGGTATCGCTGCCCGTGCCACTGACGGTCAAATTATTCCAACTGCTGGCGGCAGGATTAAATCTCAGGGAATGCGTGACGAAGGGGCTGCCATTGGGCTGCGGCAACAATTCATTCGTTGCCACATACCAATTGGCAGAGTTCATTTGCACGCAGATATAGGAATGGGTTGAGGTCCCATTGTAAGGACCATCCAAATCCACTGCAAACGACACGTTCTGCACTACTTGCAGATTAATGCCCGGGAAGGCCATGTGATTCGTGATGGGGTTGGGACTTGCCGGGTACGGTCCGCCGTTGATTGACCTGGTAGTGCCATAAAAGGCCTCAATGGCGGCGCCAGCATCGTAAGAGTAAACGGCCATATTGGGGAAAGTCACACCGGTACTCGGGTTGGCAAAATCGCGTCCACCGAAATTGAGGTTGATATCATTCATCCAGCCAACTTCATTTACTGACTGGTTGGGGGAGGTGGGCAGATTGAAATTCTCCTGATAAATGATACTTGCCACCGTCAAATTGGCTGGTGGCGCGCTGGTCACCGAGCCGTTCCCATTGGATACCACCACAATGTAATCACCGCTGTTGGTTGGCTGTACATTGGAGACCGTCATATTGGGTGTGGTAACTCCGGAGAATTGTCCGGCGTTTAAAAGGTTGGTATAAATCCCGCTGCCCGTCGCCCCCCCCATCCATTGGTAGCTCGTTGCTCCCACCGCCGATACCGCGAATGTAATGTTGGCCCCCGTATAGGCCGTCTGACTGACCGGCTCTACTGCGATGCCGGGCTTGCTGCCCGCGGGGAGCACGGCCAGGTAGAAATCATCAAAACCGGAAAAACTGTTTGAGACAAAACCATAGGCGTTCGTGGTATCAAAATAACAGCCAACAAATTTGCCCACGTCCCCGGCACCGGCAGTATAGTTCAGGGTATATTGGACATACGCACCGGTAAGTCCATTGTTCGTGACCGCCAGCGGCGTGCAGGTCGCAAATCCAGCCGGTCCGCTAGCCGGAGTGCTGCTAGGGCAACTGATCAAGCCAACCACCTGTTCCGGAGGATTGGTACCCCCAGGGGAGGGGTCAGACGTAATCGTTGCCCACCAGGTAAGAGTAATTTGATCGCCATTATTCATTGTGTAACCGGTTATCTGGAATGCCCCATTATCGCCCGACATCTCATATGCCCGCTCCACGCCGCTGTGCGCGCCGATTGGTTCATAACCGGTATTCGTATAAGTGACTCCGTCATCCAGCCAAAAGCCGGAGGCATTGAAATTGGCGAAGTTGGTCAGTTTTTGGCCAAGCTCCCCTTCAAAACCCGGATCGGACAACTGGTTCACTTGCGCCAGGGCAAGACCGGAAACGGTGGCGAACGCCAGGGAAGCCAAGGCGAGTTTAAGAATGGTTTTTTTCATAGGATTTGAGACGTGGGGTTGGGTGAAAATCTAGAGATTATCCTCCTAAACTTTTGTTCTGGTTTCAAGCAAAAAACAAACAAATTCCCTGTACAATTCACTGTTCAGGAAACGATACCGCCACACTTCTAGTAATGGTTTAATGACGCAAAGGGTACTTCAACGGCCAGCCATCGCCTAGCCTGACAAATGTCGGGCTAGAGGGTTTGGGGTTCCCATTGGGGGGAGATTCTTCTTATACTTTGCTCAATGCCAAAAGCTTTTTTGAGGTGGTGCGGCCGGGCAATGGCGTTGGGTGGTCTCCTTTTGGTTGAAGGTCTGGTTTGTGCGCAGACCGGGCCACTGAACCAGGATTTGATTCCGGCACCCCTTTCGGCCATCACCAATCTGTCCCAATTGAGGCAGCTCGGCCTGCAAAATCCCTGCCTATCCCATCCCATCCGGCTGGAAGGACAGGTCTGCTGGGTCAATCCGTCGAAAAAAACGTTTGCGATGGTGGATGCGACCGGGGGTCTGGTGTTGAGGATGGAATGGCTGAACCAGCCACTATGCCTCGGGCAAAGGGTGCGCTTAACCGGAGCCGCCACGTTGTTTAAGGGGGGCAATATTTTCAAAATGGGAGTCGACGGACTGGTGCTCAACAATGATGGCCTTCATCCGATGATTGAACAAGCGGGAGCCATTTATCTCAAGGCGGGCAAAGTCCCGATCCGGCTTGACTGGTTTAATGGATCAGGGTTGTTCGGGCTGACGGCAAGCTTTGAAGGAACGGGTTTGCCCCGGCAATGGATCGCAGATTCTGCCCTGTTCAGGAAATCAGGGAACGCCGCCAGCTGGGTCCCCGGCCTGGATTACCGCTGCTACGAAGGTGGGTGGCATGACCTGCCGGATTTCGATGAGTTGGAGCCGGTCAAAGCCGGCGTGGCTGACAATTTTAATCTAGGGGTGCGGACCCGTGATGAAGAGGTAGGACTTCAATTTACCGGTTATCTCGACGTGCCGCGGGACGGCCTCTATACGTTCCATGTCTCTTCGGATGATGGCAGCCGCCTGTCCATCGGGGAGCCGAATGTGCGGGTGGAAATCTTCGGGCAGGGCGAATTGCCGGTTCCTCGCCCAATCTTCATTGGCCAGCTGCTGAATCAAGAGGACGATGGCTCGTGGAGCCAGATCGAGGGCAGAGTTACGCAAATCCGGCCCGGGCCGGATGGTTTGGAAATGGAATTGGGCGTCGGCACGGCCCGCATGGAGGTGCGGGTCAACCCGGCGACAGATGGGTCCAGGATGCCGTTAATGGACAGTCTGATCCGGGTGACAGGATTCTGTTTGGGTGGCTATAATTCCGACGGATTAAAGGTTCCCAACCTTCTGTTGGTCCCGGCCGGCCGGTTCATTGAAATCATGGCTCCGCCCGGCGGCACCGCCGGCACGAACACCATTCCGGCGGCGATGCCGGTTTTAACGAAGGCGGCGGAAGTGCATCAGTTAAAACGGGAGAAGGCGGAATTGAGTTATCCGGTCAAGGTCCGTGGGGTCGTCACCAGCGTTGATTCCGGGCCCCCCGGTTTCACCCTCCAGGATTCGACGGGCGGAGTGTATGTGCAAGGGGCGGATCCGGTGCGCCTGGGAGATTTCGTCGAGGTCGAAGGTGTGACCGACCCGGGCGTTTTTGCCCCCATGCTCAGGCCCGGACGGATCCAACAGTTGGGTGAGGGGCGTTTGCCCGAGCCCATCGTCCCCACCTGGGATCAACTGATGAACGGCAGCCTGGATGCCCAATATGTTGAAATCGAGGGCATCGTCACCGCCGGCACCCTGGGTAACATGCAATTTCTAACGCATGGAGGTGCCATCACGATTGAGTTGATCAATGGTCTGAACCCGATGGATATGAAACAATATGAGAATACTCTCATTCAGGTTCGCGGGGTGCTGTTCGCCGATTGGAATCCGGACACGCACCAGGTCAAACTGGGAGAGATACGGTTGTTTGACCCCCAGGTGACCGTGGAAAACCCAACCCCGGTGGACATGCTTTCCGCCCCCTACAAGACGCCGACGGAATTGATGCAATTTGACCCCCAGGCGAGCCTGTTTCAACGCATCCGAATGGCCGGTCAGATTGTTTTTGTGGGGCAAGCCGCGTGTTTCATGATGGCGGGGGACAGTGGCGTCCGGTTTATGCCAAAAACGCCGGCGGAATTCCAGGTCGGCGACCTGGTGGAGGTCGTCGGATTTCCTCAATTGGGCGGCGCCGCTCCGTTGTTGCGGGAAGCCATGGTGCGCAAAACCGGCAACGCCGCGCTGCCGGAAGCCCGCCGGCTGCCTCCCGGCAATGTGAGCGCGGCCCGGTTCGACGCCACCCGCGTTTCAGTGGCAGGCGTGCTGACCGGCACCCGGGCGGAGGCCGGCCCGCAGATGGTGCTGGAGATGCAGGATGGAGCGCAGAATTTTGTCGCGCGGTTGGCCGGGGGAAATGATTTTCTGCGTTCGCTCCCCATCGGTTCCCGGCTCGAACTCACCGGCGTCTATGCCTTTGAAGGAGGGGAACAAATCTGGGACCGCGACCTGGGCTCCTTTGAATTGCTGTTGGACTCGCCCACGGATGTCAAAGTTCTGGCACGACCACCCTGGTGGACCCTCCGGCGCCTGCTGGTCATGGTGGGCATCTTGGTGTGTATCCTCGTGGTGGCCGTGCTCTGGATTACCCAGCTCCACCGGAAGGTCGAAGAACGCACCGTTCAGCTCGAAGAGCAAATCCAGAAGCGCCAAAACATCGAACAATACCGGGCGATGGAGCACGAGCGCGCCCGCATCGCCCAGGACCTGCACGATGAACTCGGTTCCGGCCTCACCGAGATCGGCATGCTGGCCGCCCTTCCCGTCGGTGCCGCCGCCCCGGCCTCCCGGCCTTTGGATCAAATCGGAGACCGGGCCAGACACATGGTCACCGCCCTCGACGAAATTGTCTGGGCGATGAATCCAAAACATGATTCGCTGGAGTCACTCGGCAGCTATCTGTGCCTGTATGCGGACCGCTTCCTGAAGCTGGCAAACATCAACTGCCGGTTGCGAGGGTCACTCGATCTTCCCGGCCAAACGTTGAATCCGATCCACCGGCACGAATTTTTTCTGGCCTTCAAGGAGGCGCTGACCAACATCGTGCGCCACTCCGGGGCCACCGAAGTCCGACTCAGCCTCCGCATCATCGGAAACCGGCTGCGTTTGTCGTTGACCGACAATGGCAGCGGCCTGCGCTCCGCGCAGCCGACTCCCGAAATGGACGGGTTGGCCAACATGCGGCGGCGTCTGGAAAAAATGGGCGGGCGGTTTACCATTGCCGGTCAGGCGGGACGCGGCACCATCCTGCGTTTTTACCTGCCGTTGAACGGGAGTTTATGATTCGGGTTGCCATTGTTGAAGACAACAAAACCATCCGGGAAAGCCTGACGCGCTTTGTCCAGACGGCGCCGGATTTCCACTGTGTATGCCTCTGCGCAACCGCCGAGGAAGCGTTGCAGGAACTGCCCAGGCTGCGCCCCGAAGTCGTGCTCATGGACATTCAATTGCCCAAACTGTCCGGCATCGAATGCACCGCCCAGCTCAAACGCCTGATGCCCTCGACGCAGATCATCATGGTCACCGTTTATGAGGACACGGAACGTATCTCGGCGGCCCTGCGCGCCGGGGCCTGCGGCTATCTGCTCAAACGTTGCACGCCGGAAGATCTGGTGGCCGCGGTCCGCGAAGCCCGCCTGGGTGGCGTCCCCATGCCGCGTGAAATCGCGCGCAAAGTCATTGCTGCCTTCCAGCAACCGATCACCACGACGGTGGAAGTGGAAGACCTGAGGCCGAGCGAAAAGAAAATTCTGGAACTGCTTGCGCACGGGCTGGCCAACAAGGAAATCGCCAATCGGCTGGGATTGAGTGCGAGTACGGTTCGCTGGCATCTCGAAAACATCTACGACAAGCTTCACGTCAGCTCGCGCACGGAAGCCGCGCTGAAGTACCACTCCAGTCATCCCCCCGCGAACCGCGAACGGGAGCAAACCGGAAAGAAGGGCCCGGCCGGCGACCTCTAGAGCGTTTTAAGTATTGCTGTGGCCTGACTCGGAGGCCCGTTCGAAAAATTCCGCGAGGTTTTGGACTGCGACCAGCCCTCTGCCACTTTGCGCCGCCGGCCTTGCGGGAGAAATAGCGGCAGAGGGCTGGTCGCAGTCCGAGACGCTCACGCGCCATCCGCTTAACCCAACCCAGCTTGCCGGCTACAGTATTTTTGAAGCCGCTCTAGCGTACCGGCTGCTCCCGGGCGGTCAAACCCGATCACTCGTGCCGCCGATGGAAACGGAAGGCGCGGACGGCTGGGTTTATCCTTCACTCACACCGTATCCTGCGGAGGAGAACCGCCCGTGGGGCGGGTCCGCAAGGCGGCAATCAAGCCTGGGGCCGCAATTTCTTCCAGAGCCAGCCCAGCGGATCAAAGAAGTCGTCCACCACGCGCTCCTTGAGCGGAATGATGGCGTTGTCGGTGATGGTGATGTTTTCCGGGCAGACTTTCGTGCAACATTTGGTGATGTTGCAAAAGCCGATGCCGTGCGCCTGCTTCAGTTCCGGCACGCGGTCCTCCGTGTCGAGTGGGTGCATTTCCAGGGCGGCGGTGTAAACCAAAAAGCGCGGGCCGATGAATTCGTCGTGCTTGTGATGGTCGCGCAGCACATGGCAGACGTCCTGGCAGAGAAAACATTCGATGCACTTGCGGAATTCCTGGACGCGGTCCACATCCGCCTGTTGCATCCGCCAGGTGCCGTCCGGGGCATCGGGCTTGCGCGGATGGAATTTTTTGATCTTGGTCTTGACGCGGAAATTCCAGGAAACGTCCGTGGCCAGGTCCCGGATGTTCGGAAACGCGCGCATCGGTTCGAGGGTGACGGGCTTGTCGGCCGGCAGGGTGTTCATGCGCGTCATGCACATCAGCCGGGGTATCCCGTTGATTTCGGCCGAACAGGAGCCGCACTTGCCGGCCTTGCAGTTCCAGCGGCAGGCGAGGTCATTGGCCTGCGTCGCCTGGATTTTGTGGACGACGTCGAGCACGACCATGCCCTCGGAAACTTCCGTGGTGTAGTCCGTGAATTTTCCGCCGCTCGCGTCACCGCGCCAGATTTTAAACGTGACCGGTTTCATTTCATCTCCTCGATGACCTGTTTCAATTCCGCCGGCAGATCGGGAATGGTTTCGCGCCGGACGTTCATCGTGCCGTCGGGGTTTTTCTTCAGCACGACATTGACCTTGCCGTCGGCCGCGCTCTTGTTCGGAAAATCCTCCCGGAAATGCCCGCCGCGGCTTTCCTTGCGCTCAATGGCGGAACGCGTGATGGCTTCCGACACGGTGAGCAGATTCTTCAGGTCAAGGGCCGTGTGCCAGCCCGGATTGTATTCGCGATGGCCATAAACCGCGACCCGCCCGGCGCGTTCCGAAAGTTTGGCGATGCCGTCGAGGGCGCGGACCATTTCCTCCTCGCGCCGCACGATGCCGACGAGGCCTTGCATCATCTCCTGCAAATCGTGCTGCACCTGATACGGGCCCTCGGCGCTGCCGCCGGCCTGGGCGCCGCGGTCGAATGGCGCCAGCGCCCGGCGCGCCGCCTCGTCCACCTGCGCCTCGTTGATCCGGCCCGCCCCGCGCTCCCGGGCGAATTTCGCGGCAAATTCCCCGGCACGTTTGCCGAACACGATCAAATCGGACAGCGAATTTCCGCCCAGCCGGTTCGCGCCGTGCAAACCGGCGGCAGCCTCGCCCGCGGCAAACAGGCCGGGCACGTTGGACATCTGCGTGTCGCCGTTCACCCGAATCCCGCCCATGATGTAATGGGTCGTCGGGCCGATTTCCATCGGCTCTTTCGTGATGTCGAGGTCGGCGAGCTGCTTGAACTGATGATACATGCTCGGCAGCTTGCGCTTGATATGCTCGGCGGCGCCGGGGATTTTTTCCTTGATCCAGGCGATGTCGAGGAATACGCCGCCGTGCGGGCTGCCGCGGCCGGCCTTCACCTCGCGGTTGATGCAGCGGGCGACGTGGTCACGCGTGAGCAGTTCGGGTGGGCGCTTGGCATTTTTGTCACCCTGGGTGTAACGCCAGCCTTCCTCCGGGTCCGTCGCGGTCTGCGGTTTGTAATTGTCGGGAATGTCGTCAAACATGAACCGCTTGCCGTCCTTGTTTCGCAGCACGCCGCCTTCGCCGCGCACCGCCTCGGTGACCAGAATGCCCATCACGCTCGGCGGCCAGATCATGCCGGTCGGATGAAATTGCACGAACTCCATGTCCATCAATTCCGCGCCGGCGTCATAGGCGAGCGACTGGCCATCGCCGGTGTATTCCCAGGAATTGCTGGTAACCTTGTAGGCGCGTCCGATGCCGCCGGTGGCGATCACGACGGCCCGGGCCTGGAAAATCTTGAACCGGCCGCGCTCCCGGTCGTAACCCAGGGCGCCTACGACGCGGTCACCGTCCTTGAGCAGCGTCACAATGGTGTGCTCCATGTGGACGGTAATGCCCTGATGAATGCCGTGATCCTGCAGGGTGCGAATCAATTCCAATCCGGTCCGGTCGCCGACGTGGGCGAGGCGGGGGTAACGATGACCGCCGAAATTGCGCTGGAGAATCTTGCCGTCGGGGGTGCGGTCAAACACCGCGCCCCAGGCTTCGAGTTCGTGAACGCGCTCCGGGGCTTCCTTCGCGTGCAACTCCGCCATGCGCCAGTTGTTGACGTATTGGCCGCCGCGCATCGTGTCGGCACGGTCGTCCACGTTGCCCATCGCCGCCGCCATGCCGCCCTCGGCCATCACGGTGTGGGCCTTGCCGAGCAGCGATTTGCAGATCAACCCGACCTTCACCCCGACCGCCGACGCTTCAATCGCCGCGCGCAACCCCGCGCCGCCCGCGCCGATGATCAATACGTCGTATTCAAAAGTTTCGTAATGGGTAGCCACGGGAAATCCTAGAAAATGCGGAAGTCATGCCAGAGGCCCATCGCGCAGAGCCGGACATAAACATCGGTGAAGCCGACCCAGAACAGGCTGAACCAGGCCCACATCATGTGGCGGTGGTTCAGGCAGCTGACGCACGCAAAACTTTTCGCGCAGACCGACACTTTTGACGGTTCATCCAAAAAACCGCCAACCAGATGCCGCAACGAGTGGCAGCCGAACGTATAACTGGCCAGGAGAATGACATTCAACGTCAGCACGATGGTTCCGATGCCGATGCCGAAATGGCTGGTGCCATTTTCCGTAAACCACATCGCTTTCCACGCATCGTATCCGAGAATGAAAATGAAAATCACCGCCAGATACATGAAATAGCGGTGAACGTTTTGCAGGATGAGCGGGAACGAGCGTTCGCCGAGAAAGGTCTTGCGCGGTTCGCCGACGGCACAATTGGGCGGGTCGGCCCAGAACGCCTTGTAATACGCGCCGCGGTAATAGTAACACGTCAACCGAAAGCCCGCCGGCGCCCACAACACCAGAAAGGCGGGCGAAAACATCAGCCACGCCGGCCACCAGGCCGGGTGCAGTCCAAAAATCGCGTGCGGCGAATACCCGAAAATTTCCGGCGAAAAAAACGGTGACAAATAATCCGCGCCGTTTCCGTTGAACCAATAGGCGCAATTCCCATGAGACAACGGATGAAATGCCGCCCAGGTCGAATAAACGATGAACGCGGAGAAGCCCAGAAACACCGCGAGCGGCTGCACCCACCAGGCATCCGGACGGGCCGTCTCCCCAAATCGGCGCGGCGGCATCGAGGCATCTGCGTAAGCCATAGAAGTCAACTTTAACGAACTTGTCTTCGATGGGTCAATAGAAGGTGAGTAAATATAAGGGCTGCTTCGTATTAACTTGGTTTGAACTTATCTGCGAAGCGGGGCCGGGGACGCACCCGTCCATTCGTTCAGACCGCGTTCGCCGCCGCCGGCCGGGGAGAGGCCCAGCCGTTCCAGCGCCTCCCCCACCAGGTAAAGCGAGCCGGTGATGACGACGAATCCGTCGCCGGCCGATTTTTCCAGTGCCTCACCAAGCGAATGGCCAACGTTGATTTCCGCCGCCGGATTTATTTTCCGGCAGGCTTCCGCCAGTTCCTGCGGATGGGCGGAACGCTCGCTGGCAACGGGCACGGTATGGATGCGCGCCGCCAGCGGCGCGAGGGTTTCACAGATGGGCCGCCAGTCCTTGTCCTGCAATACGCCCAGCACCAGCGTTCGTTTGGCGGTGGGGAAATTTTTCTCCAGCGCTTCGCGCAGGGCTTTGGCGCCGGCCGGATTATGCGCGCCATCGAGCAGGATTTTTTGGCCCGATTTGCCCGTGACCAACTGCAATCGTCCCGGCCAGCTGACGCTGGCCAGCCCGGCGCGGATTTGTTCCTCCGTCACCGGGATTTGGTTCTGCAGGACTTCGACCGTGGCCAGAGCCAGCGCGGCATTGATTTTCTGGTGTTCGCCAGCCAGCGAAAGGTAGGGACAGCGCGCTGCGCTGTCCGGACGCTGCAGCGCGGCGTCCCTACCATCAACCATTACCAGCGGCGCCTTTTGTGCTCGCGCGGCTTCCTCAATGACTTTCAACGCTTCCGGCTCGTCCGTCGTGGTGATGACCGGCACGCCCGGCTTGATGATGCCCGCCTTTTCGGCGGCGATTTTGGCGAGCGTGTCGCCGAGCCATGCTTGGTGGTCGAACTGGATATTGGTGATGACACTGGCCAGCGGCGTGACAATGTTGGTCGCATCGAGGCGTCCGCCCAGGCCGGTTTCCCAGATCACCAGGTCGCAGTGTTGTTCGGCGAAGAATTTCAGCGCCATCACGGTAACGACTTCGAAAAACGTCGGGTGATGAACTTCGGGAAATGATTTGAGCCACGGTTGCAATTCCCTGACCAGCCGGACCACGTCGTCTTCGCCAACCCACCGGCGGTCGATTTGGATCCGTTCGCGGAACGAAACCAGGTGCGGCGAGGTGAACAGCCCGACGCGCAGGCCGGCCGCGCGATAGATGCTTTCCAACATGGCGCAGGTCGAGCCCTTGCCATTGGTGCCGGCGACATGAATGAAGCGGAGCCGGTTCTGCGGGTGGCCCGCCAGCGCGGCGAGCTGCAAC
Source organism: Verrucomicrobiota bacterium (assembly GCA_050010675.1). GTDB lineage: Bacteria > Verrucomicrobiota > Verrucomicrobiia > Limisphaerales > UBA11358 > UBA11358. The sequence continues at coordinate 19,812 of JBEKKN010000057.1, forward strand.
GTGTTTTCCAAGCCCAACTCCGCGCCGAACAAACGCAGACCGAATAGAAATTGGATGGCTTCCGGATAAGACATTGGCCTCCGGGGAAATTACAGCGGTTTCTGGTGGATGTGCGCGTGGGCGGCGGCGATGAATCCCTTGAAGAGCGGATGTGGCTGGTGCGGTTTGCTCAAAAATTCCGGGTGAAACTGGCTGGCAATGAAGAACGGATGGTTTGGCAGTTCGATGATTTCCACCAGCTTGCCGTCGGGCGACAGGCCGCTAAAAACGAAGCCCGCCTTTTCGAATTTGTCGCGGTAGGCATTGTTGAATTCGTAGCGATGCCGGTGGCGTTCGTTGACGACAAAGGAGCCGTAAAGCTGCGCGGCCTTCGTGCCGAGCGCCAATTGGCACGGCTGCGCGCCCAGCCGCATCGTCCCGCCTTTCTTCGTCACGCGCTTTTGGTCGTCGAGCATCGCGATGACCGGATGCGGTGTGTTGGGCTCAAACTCGGTCGAATGCGCCTTGGCCAGCTTCAAAACGTTCCGGGCAAATTCGATCGTGGCGATCTGCATGCCGAGGCACAAGCCGAGGTAGGGAATTTTATTTTCGCGGGCGTATTGCGCGGCGAGAATTTTGCCTTCGATGCCGCGTTCGCCGAAGCCGCCCGGCACGAGGATGCCCCCCAGCCCTTTCAACGTTTTTTCCGCGCCGTTCTTTACGATTTCCTCGGCGTCCACCTGCACGATTTCCACGCCGCAATCGTTGCCGACGCCGCCGTGGATGATGGCCTCGTAGACCGATTTGTAGGCGTCCTGCAGGCCGATGTATTTGCCGACCACGCCCACGCGCACGCGATGTTGCGGCGCAATGAGTTTGCGGATGATTTCCTGCCAATGCGTCATGTTCGCCGGCGGCGTATGCAAATCCAGCAGGCGGCAGACGAGGTCGTCGGCCCGCTCGCGCTGGAGCATCAACGGCACCTCGTAAATCGAATGGTCCACGTCCTTTTCCTCGATGACGGCCTCGACGGGGACATTGCAGAACATGGAAATTTTCTGGCGCAACTCCTTGTCCAGCGGTTTTTCGCAACGGCAAACCAGCAAATGGGGCGTGATGCCGATTTCGCGCAGTTTGGCCACGGATTGTTGTGTCGGCTTGGTCTTCAATTCACCGGCGGCCTTGATGAACGGCACGTAGGTGACGTGCATGAAAATCGCGTTGTTGTAACCGACTTCGAGCGCGAATTCGCGGATGGCCTCCAGAAATGGCAGCCCCTCGATGTCGCCGGTCGTGCCGCCGATTTCCGTGATGACGACGTCGGCCTTGCTTTGCGCGGCCAGCAGGTCAATGCGTTTTTTGATTTCGTCGGTGACGTGCGGGATGACTTGCACGGTTTTGCCGAGGTAGCGGCCTTCGCGCTCGTTGTTCAGGACGGTCTGATACACCTGGCCGCTCGTCAGGTTGTTCATCCGGGTGAGCTTGCAATTCGTGAACCGCTCGTAGTGGCCGAGGTCGAGGTCGGTTTCCGCACCGTCGTCGAGCACGTAAACCTCGCCGTGCTGGTACGGGTTCATCGTGCCGGGGTCCACGTTCAGGTAGGGGTCGAATTTCTGGAGCACGACCTTGAGGCCGCGGTTTTCGAGCAACGTGCCGAGCGAGGCGGCCGTCAGACCCTTG
>JBEKKN010000058.1:0-17433 GCA_050010675.1 Verrucomicrobiota bacterium
TCTCAAGATGTACCAGTATTACCTGCCACCGTACCGGGCGGCGGTGGAGGCTGGAGCCGGCAGCGTCATGACTTCCTTTAATGAAATCAACGGAGTGCCGGCCACGGCCAATCGCTGGCTCCTTGCCGACCTGCTCCGAACGCAGTGGGGGTTCCAAGGCTTCGTCGTCACCGACTACTCGGCCATCAGCGAGATGACCGCGCACGGCATGGGGGATTTGCGAAAGGATGCCGGATTGGCCATGACGGCGGGGGTGGATATGGACATGTTTAGCGAAACCTACCTCAAGTATTTGCCGGACTTGGTCGCACACGGAGAAATCCCGGAGTCAATGATCAATCAAGCCTGCCGGCGAATCCTCGAGGCGAAATATAAACTCGGGTTGTTTGCCGATCCGTATCGTGGCTGCACCGAGGAGCGGGCACGCTCGGAAATCCTCACGCCGGAAAACCGGAAGGCGGCGCGGGGATTCGCGGAGCAATCGTTTGTCCTGCTGAAGAACGACCAGCAGATCCTGCCCCTGAAGAAATCCGGGGTCATTGCCTTGGTGGGTCCGCTGGCGGATGACCAGCAGGATCTGTTGGGTTGCTGGCACGCCGCCGGTGACGGGCGACAGGCCGTTGGCGTTCTAACGGGGATCCGCAATGTGGCCGGTTCCGCAGTGACGATCCTGCGCGCGAAAGGCGCCAACCTGATCGACGATCCTGCGCTGCGGGCAACGCTGAAGGCGTTCGGTGCGGAGATTCCGGTGGACCAGCGTTCACCGGAAAAGATGTTGGCGGAAGCCGTGAAAGTGGCGGCCCGCGCGGACGTTGTGGTGGCAGTGCTGGGGGAATCAGCCGCCATGAGCGGCGAGGCCGCAAGCCGGAGCGAAATCGGACTTCCCGAGTGTCAGGAGAAACTGTTGCGGGCGCTGGTGAAAACCGGCAAACCGCTCGTGCTGGTGCTGATGAACGGCCGTCCCTTGACGTTGACCTGGGAAGCGGAGCATTGTGGTTCAATTATCGAAACGTGGTTTGGCGGCACCGAAGCGGGCAACGCCGTGGCCGATGTGCTGTTTGGCGATTACAATCCGTCGGGGAAACTGACGGCGACCTTTCCGCGCGACGTCGGCCAGATCCCGATTTATTACAATCACAAGAATACCGGACGCCCCTACCGGGGCGACCCGGGATATCGGTATGTCTCCCGCTACCTGGACGTGCCGAATGACCCGTTGTATCCGTTCGGCTACGGCTTGAGCTACACCACGTTTTCCTACGGGGACATCAAACTGAGCAAGACCAGGCTCACTGGCGACGAGACGTTGCTCGCTTCAGTTGACGTGACCAACACGGGCAAGCGGGTCGGCGAGGAAACGGTGCAATTGTATTTGACCCAGCCGGTAGCCAGTGTGACGCGCAGTGTCGAGGATCTGCGGGGATTTCAGAAAGTCCTCTTGCAACCGGGTGAAACCAGGCAGGTGACATTTCGCATCACACCGGAAGATTTGAAATTCTATAACTCCCAACTGGAATATGACTGGGAACCGGGCGAATTCATCATCCGCATTGGTGGCAGTTCAAGCCAGCTCAAGTCGGCGTCTGTGCGCTGGAACAGGCAGGCAGTTCCAACTCAAACCGACTGAGCGAGCCATCCATCTGTAGATGAGGTGGTTAACACTGACAATAGCCCGAGGACCGTTGTTTTTTGGGAAAATTACAAAAATATGAGTTGACATTTTTCAAAGGGCTTGTCATAAAGAGAATGCAATCAAAGTATAAAAAAACAGAATAAACAATTATCTCAAGGATCAGCCATGAAATCTCTCAATCGCAGCTTTTATGTTTCGGCGTTCACGGGCGTTTGCCTGGCGGCCGCCAGCCCGGTCATGGGGCTACCAAATTCCGGGTCAGCGGTCTTCTCGAATATCAGTATTACGCCCTTAAATCCAGCGGGGTCGGCGGTCGGCACAATGAATGGGGCCTTTCTACTGCCGCATATATTCAACGACGCCCCTGCCTCTGTGGGGACGTACAACAACAGCTATCCCGGATCCATCTTGCTCAGTGAGGCGAATGTGAACAACGGAACCGGCAACGGCCTCGAAAGGGATATTTGGTATTTCTCCAACAATGGGGGAGCGAGCCCATACAACTTCCAAAGCGGTGACTTCTTCAGCGCTTCCTTCGGCCTGACGTTGTCCGGGGGCATTGCCGGCAAGGATTTGGAAGGCGGTTTTATATTCAGTAATCCGTCCGGCGTCTTCGGTGGTGATGACCAAGTCGTCGCCATTGGGCAAGGTGGAAATGCAGGAGCGGTCGTCCAATTTGGAGGGCCTTCGTATTATCCCTTCTCCCCGGCGGCAGGCGGTTATCCGGGCGTCGGTGGAAGCGTCCCAAACTACGTGAACGGCACAACGATCAACATGACGTTCATTTACACCCTGGATCCGGTCACCACCAAGGCTGCATTTGAGTATGAAGTGAACGGGCAATTCGCCGCATCAGCGCCTGGTAACAACTACTTCGACTTGGGCGGACCCGTCGGGAGTCCGGGCGACTATCTGGGGGGCTATTTCCAAATCGCACCTGTTCCGGAACCATCCACGCTGGCTTTCTTGGGCTTGGGCCTTCTGCCGCTAACACGGCTGTTCCGCCGACGCGCCTGAAACTCAATCTTATCTCACGCACGGCATGAACAGAACATGCCGTGCTTTTTTCTGCCTTGCAACAAAGGACTTCTTACCGGCTTGCCGCCCTGCTTTTCGCGTTCCCGCGGATGTAAACGACAGGGAAATGCGGGCCCGAAAAGATTCACTCTTGCCCTTATAAAAGCCAGCAGTCGGAGCGGTGAAGATTCCGCTGGCGGGCATTGACGCTCGCCATCCCTTGGCTTTATTCGTTCAGTAACAGCTTCCATTCCGCAACAGCGTGGGCGTTGCGGATGAGCGCCGACACCGGCAGTTCCTTCGATACACGCGGCGCCTTGAGCAGCTTCAGGCCGGCTTCGTGCGACAGGCGGTTGCCCTTGCGGGTATTCACATGCTTGCTCGACCACACGAGGTTTTGCCACGTGTCCGGGCCGCCGCGCGAGCGGGGGCGCGACGTAGTCCAGGCTGCCTTCGTCCGGGCGCAGCAATGCGCCGGTGTGCCGGCAGCGATTGTCGTCGCGTTCGCGGATCGTGCGGGTGCCAACTCCCCTTCGCGCTGGACCCTCGCACTGCGGGTGCAGGCAGGTCATCAGTCAACTAATTTCAGCGGCGATGCTGAAATTCTTCAAAACCGGGAACTGACCCGTTTATTCTTCTTTGAAGGCGCGGTCGAGAATGGTGGTGAACAAGGTATCCCACTCGGCGTGGTCTCGGCTTGCAGGTGCAGGTTCATTTTTTTCAAATCTTCGGTGATGGATAAGAATTACTCCCGGGCGGCATCGACGTCAAACTGCGATTTATTTTGCCCATTCTGGAAAGGCGGTCATCGCGTCAAGGATGTTGTGCAGTTTGTCGGTGTGGGCGTCTTCCTGCCAGCCGCCACGACCACTCCTTGTCGCCTGGTCACTTGGACAGCCGTCGGCGTTGACAGCATATAGACAGTAGTTCAAGGCCTGCCGGGCCACGGCCTTGTATTCATCCGACCCGGTGGCTTTGCTATACATCGCCAGCACCGCGCCGTAGGTGGAAAGGATGCCTCCCCAAGGGTCGAGGTCGTTGGTTTGCTCCCCACAAACTGCAACCCCATCGCGAACGGTTATGAACCGGCGGTTGACAAATTCGATCAATGCCCTGGAGTCTTGCTTCCAATCCGGATCCAGCGCGTCTTGTTTCTCAATCAGGTAGCGAGCCAGATTGAGCGGAGCCCAGGCGGTGCGGTTGTCCAGTTCATGGTGATCTTCAAAGAACTGCACCCAAAGCAGTCCGTCCTGCGTCAGGTTTGGGATCTGGTAATGCTTGATCCACTCCCACAGTTTGTCGCGGGCAGGCTTAAATTCCGGATGACCATGCTCAATCAGCTTGTCAAAGAGCCGAAGAATGAAAGACATGTTGCCTGAAACCTCGCCCCGAGGTTCACCCGTCCGGTAATCCGCACGGAACGGCCAGGGTGAATTCGTGGCGGTCCCTTCGCGCATGTTGGCCGCCAGCACGCGTGCGTTTTGCAGCGCCTGTTGGAGATACTTTTCGTCCTGCGTCTCCTCGAACAGTAAAAGAAGTGCGTAACCGGCAATGCCGCCTTTGTCCGGCTCAATTTCGTACGGTTTGTCGCCCTCGGAACCGCAGTCGGGCGGTTGCGGAAATTTTTCCTGCCAACCAGTAGAACGGCTAAAGCGCGGATACTTGCCGGTGTCCGGCGTTATAGCTTCTTTGACGAGATAATCACCCATGTAGCGCGCCATTTGGAGCGGTCGGTGGTCTTTCTTCCCCTTGTAAGCGTAATATTTTAGGTAGGAGATTATGCCCATGCCGTCCTGCGTCGCCGGGATGAGTGAGGGGCGGTTGGCGATTGCCTGATAATTACCATCCATGAACGTAAGATAAACAAAGCGCGGATAGCCATGCTCAACGGGGCACTTGGAATACCAGTTCACTTCCCGGTCAATCGCGTCGCCCCATGAAGTCCAAAGTTGTAACAGACCACGCCCATCGTAAACCGCGGGGTGATTGCCGATGATTGATGCGGGAGCCGATAGTTCGGATAGAAAGGGAACAACCGAAAGCAGAAGTGGCAAGGTGAACTTAACGATGGGTCGTGGCAAACGTAAGATGCCTTTCATAATTCTCCTTTGAAGGCGCGATCGCGTGTCCCACCAAAGCCAGGCGAAGACTGGAAGATGGCGGGGAGCAAAGCGTCCAATTCGGCGGTGGACTCAACTTGCAGGCGCTTCAGCGCATCCACCTCCGCTACCATCCCTTGCTCCCGCGTTCCATTTCAGTATGGCCCCGCTCCATATTATGCAACGGCAAATAATGTGGCTTCGACCACACAGTTACGGCGCGGGTTCCGCCAGCAATTTTTTGACGACCTCTTCGACGTAACCGGGTTGCAAGCCGACGGACCGGATGATTCCTTTGCGGTCAATGATGACGTAAGTGGGGTAGTAATGCACGGCCCATGCTTTCTCGGATTTCAATTCGGGATCGCGGGCGGCCGGATATTGGATGCCATGTTCCTGGGCGTTGGCCTCAAAGCTTTCCTGACCATCACTGGACGTGCAGACACCGAGGATGACCAGCCCCTGATCCTTGTATTTTTTCAGAAGTTCGTTGTTGTGGGGAATGGCCCTCATGCAGGGGCCGCACCAGGTGGCGTAAAAATCCACAACCACGACTTTGCCCTTGATGTCACCGGCCGTAATGCCGCCATTGATCCAAGCGCTGACGTGAAAGGCGGGCATGGGCTTGCCTTCCAGGGCGGCGTGAGCGGCGCGATACTCAGGCTTGTCGTCCCAGGTCCAACTGTCGGGAAATTCACCCGCACGAACGGTCAGTCCGCCTAAAACGAGTGAACCCAGTGCCATGAGCAACAATTTCTTGGTAGTCATATAATCAGAGCTATCACAAGTCGTGATGGTTGACAATAGATTGCCATTCTCGTTCCTGTCGCGCCGAATCCCGTTTGGCAGGGAAAGGCGGATGAAGGTTTTTCACAGTTTCAACCGTTTGATTTTCAGGATGCGGAAAAAATTCAATATCAAGAACTGGCCCGTTTACGTTTAGGGGGCTTTACGCGGACAGGATGAACAGGATGTTCAGGATGCGACCGGAGCGAACCACTCCCGGTGCAGGATGGTTGGCGCATTCACAATTCCAGGACCGACCCTTTCACGAATCATACCGCCTTCAATTGCACGAGCAGGTCCTTGCTCTCGACCGTATCGCCGATCTGCACGTGGATGGTGTCCACCACTCCTTTCGCTGCCGCGTAAACCGTGGTTTGCATCTTCATCGCTTCCATCATCAGCAGCTTGTCCCCCTTGGAGACCTTGGTGCCGACGGTGACCGAGATCGCGCTGACCAAGCCCGGAATCGGCGCCGCCGCCTGCAATGGATTGGAGAGATCGGCCCTCGGTCGCGCCTTTGCCTGCGGTGCGACATTCCGGTCGACAATGGAGGCATCGCGCGTCATGCCGTTCAGCTCGAAAGTGACGGTACGGCGGCCGTCCTTGTCCGGATCGCTCACGTTGACCCGTCGGACAATCAGGGTCTTGCCCTCCTCAATTTCAAACGTGATCTCCTCCCGGTGGAAGAGACCGTAGAAGAATGCCGGCGTCGGCAGCACGCTGACGTCGCTGAACTCGCGGTCATGCTTCACGAAATCAGCGAACACCTGCGGATACATCAGGTGCGAATAGACATCGTCGTCCGTGGCTTCGCGTTTCAGCAGTTCGGAGAGTTCCTTGCGGATTTTTTTCACGTTTGCCGGAGTGGTGGGCACAACGCCTTTTTTGAAATTCCGCCGCGCCTCGGCGGCGCGCTTCTCGCCCAGCACAATGCGCTGTAAATCTTTCGGCCAGCCGCCATCCGGCCAGCCGAGGCCGCCATTCAGCATGTCGACGACGGAATCCGGGAAGCCCTGGGAGCCGGGTTCAAGGTTCACGACATCGGCCGGCTTGATGCCGCGGCTGAACAAGAACAACGCCATGTCGCCAACCACCTTGCTGCTCGGGGTTACCTTCACGATGTCGCCGAATAGTTGGTTCACCTCGGCGTAGGTGCGCGCAATCTCAGGCCAGCGATTGGCCACGCCCATGCTGGCCGCCTGTTCCTTGAGATTCGTATATTGTCCGCCCGGCATTTCGTGCAGATACACCTCGGCGCTGCCCGTCTTCGGCGCCGTGTCGAACGGATGATAATACTCACGGACCTTCTCCCAAAAATTCGAAAACTCGTTCAAGGCCGCGAGATCCAGGCCGGTGTCGCGCTTCGTGTTCTGGAGTGCCGCCACGATGGAATTCAGGTTCGGCTGGCTGGTTGAGCCGGACATCGAGGCCGTCGCCAGGTCGACGATATCCACGTTGGCTTCGCTGGCCTCGAGGATGGCCGCCGCCTGAACGCCCGCCGTGTCATGCGTATGGAAATGGATCGGCAGGCCGATTTCCTCCTTCAGCGCCTTCACGAGCTGGCACGCCGCATACGGACGGCACAGGCCGGCCATGTCCTTGATCGCCAGGATGTGCGCGCCCATTCTTTCCAATTCCTTCGCGAGCTTCACGTAATACTTCAGCGAGTACTTCGTCCGCTTTGGATCCAGGATGTCGCCGGTGTAACAGATCGCCGCTTCGCAGACCGCGTGCGTCTCCTGCACCGCTTCCATCGCGATCCGGAGATTCGGCGTGTAATTCAGCGAATCGAAGATGCGGAAGATGTCGATCCCGGAAGCCGCCGCGTGTTTCACGAAGCCGGCAATGACGTTCGCGGGATAATTCGAGTAACCCACCGCATTCGAACCGCGGAACAGCATCTGGAAACAGATGTTGGGAATGCGCGCGCGCAACTGGCGCAGGCGTTCCCACGGGTCTTCGTTCAGGAAACGCATGGCCGTGTCGAAGGTCGCGCCGCCCCACATTTCCAACGAGAACAATTTCGGAGTGCGATGGGCGATGGCGTCGGCCACCGCCAGCATGTCGTAAGTGCGAACCCGGGTCGCCATCAGCGATTGGTGCGCGTCGCGCAACGTGGTGTCCGTGACGAGCAGGTGTTTCTGCTGGCGCGTCCAGCCGGCAAATTTTTTCGGGCCGACCTTGAGCAGAAGGTCGCGCGTTCCCGGCAGCGGGGGGATTCGGGGATCGAACACCACCGGGGTGGCCCGTGCGGGCGGCTTCCCGGGCCGGTAACCTTTCGCGTGAGGATTGCCGTTCACGATCACGTTGCCCAGGAAGTTCAACAGCTTCGTCGCCCGGTCGCGGCGCGTCTGGAAATGAAACAGCTCCGGCGACGTGTCGATCATGGCGGTCGTTGCCTGGCCGCTCTGGAATTTCTCGTGCCGGATGACGTTTTCCAAGAAGGGGATGTTGGTCTTCACGCCCCGGATGCGGAATTCCGACAGCGCCCGATGCATGCGATGAATCGCCGTGTCGTAGGTGTGGGCGCTGGCGATCACCTTTACGAGCAGCGAATCGTAGAATGGCGTGATGATCGAGCCCGCGTAACCCATGCCGCCGTCGAGGCGGATGCCAAAACCGCCCGGCGACCGGTACGCCAGAATCTTGCCGTAGTCCGGCATGAACTTATTTTCCGGGTCTTCCGTGGTGACCCGGCACTGGATGGCGTAGCCGTTGCGCGCAATGTCCGGCTGCTCCGGCATGTTCACTTCCGGACCGTGCAAGGGGTGTCCCTGCGCGATGAGGATTTGCGCGCGGACGAGATCCAGGCCGGTGATCACTTCCGTGACGGTGTGCTCGACCTGGATGCGCGGGTTCATCTCGATGAAGAACCACTCGTGCTTGTCGAGGTCGTAAAGGAATTCGATGGTGCCGGCGTTGTCGTAACGAATCTCGCGGGCAATGCGGGCCGCCGCCTCGCAAAGCTCCTGGATGACGCTCTCCGGCAGGCCGAAGCTGGGCGCGACTTCCACGATCTTCTGGTGGCGGCGCTGGATGGAGCAATCGCGCTCATGCAGATGAATCACGTTGCCGTGCCGATCACCCAGGATCTGTACTTCAATGTGCTTGGCGCGTTGAATGTATTTCTCCAGGAACACGGCCGGGTTGCCGAACGCGCGTTCCGCTTCTGATTGCGCTTCATCCAGCAGGCCTTCCAAATCACCCGCCTTGTGAACGACTCGCATGCCGCGGCCACCGCCGCCAAACGCGGCTTTGATGATCAGTGGGTAGCCGATTTCTTTGGCCGCCCTCAGCGCGGCGGCCCGGTCCGAAATCGCTTCTTCGTTGCCGGGCAGCACCGGAACATTGATCTTCTGGGCGAGTTTGCGTGCGGCCGTCTTGTCGCCCATCATATCGAGCAACTCGGGACGCGGACCGACAAAAGTAATTCCCGCCTCCGCGCAGGCGCGGGCAAAGCTGGCGTTCTCGGAAAGGAAACCGTAACCGGGATGGATCGCATCGACGCCTTTTTCCTTCGCCAGCGTGACAATGCCATCAATGTCGAGATACGCGGCGACCGGGCCTTTGCCCTGGCCGACAAGGTAAGCTTCATCCGCCTTGAAACGATGGAGGCAGAACCGGTCCTCCTGCGCAAAGATGGCCACGGTGCGAAGCCCGAGTTCGGTGCCCGCGCGGAAAATGCGGATCGCGATTTCGCTGCGGTTGGCAGCGAGCAATTTCTTGAACGGCCTCCCGGTGCGGCTGGACGCACCGGCTTCGTTTCGACTCATTGCGGTCATCCGTTTTATTTATATTAGGACACCGGACGAATGGCAATGAGCGAGAGAAATTTTCGGATGTTCTGGGTCAGGTTTGGCGGGGCTAGGCTCCTGACGAGCCGTTTCCCTCCACCTTCAATGTTGGAAGTTGAATGTTGAGAGTTGAATGTTTCCCCCCTTTCTTGCCGGACTTAAGCCCTTAGCATTCATTCTTAAGCCTTTCTTCCCGCCGGGGAGAAAAGAGGCAAAAGTGAGGACTGAGCCGTTTATAGTTGTTATATACCCTTAATCTAATGACTTGGAGGTTGAATAATCGAGAGGCGTGAGATAATTAAGCGACTCACCAAGACAGATTTGCTCGTCAACCACAGTTGAGATTAAAGTGCGTTCGTTGGTTGAGCTCCCGATTTTCCGATAGACCAGCCGGGGCGATTCGTAATGCAACTCGTCTTTCTTGGCTGGGACGGGTTTGCCTTCCAGTGTGTCCGTGTCGGCGTCGCGCACAAATTGCGCGAGCCGGAAGATTTCTTTACGAAGCAACTCCTCGTGCACTTCCTTTTCGACGACATAGTAGTTTGGTGAAACAAATCATTGAAGGCAATTGCTTCATTGCAGATTGCCAGCATCGTAGGAAGAGGGAAGGGCGGAAGAAAGGCTAAATTCTGAAGGATGAAACGGCACAGAACTCGCTGCTTTGGTCAGAATGAGCTTGAATCGTTTGCCCAGTTTCGTGCCTTTCGCTAGCCCGCCAGACCCGCAGTCGCAGGATTCTGATCGCCCGGCGTCCTCGGGCGTATTTATGATTTCCTTTTCTTTCAATCTGCTGGCGGCGGTTTGGGGGTTGATGCTGCTGGTGAGTGCAGCGGCTCTGATTGTCTTCGCATTGTTCACGTCCGGGGTGGCCTATTTCGGCAGTACCGATGCGCGCGACGCCGAGATTAAGGCCATCAATTCGATAAATGACATTGGCGTTCTTCAACACAAGGCCGTTTTTGACGTGTCACATGGTTACGAGAACGGCGCGACCGCGACCTTTCTATGTCATATCGCCCTTGACACTCTCCTGGTGATCATGATCGGCTCAATCGCGAGTCTGCTGCTGATTCGTTGGGTGAAAAGACACTTGAGGACCGGCGGGTGAGCATAGGCTAAAGGCGATCTTACGAAGGCTAAATGCTAAAGGTTGGAGTAAAAGCCAGCAGGCGAACATCGAACATTCAACATTCAACGCTCAACGTTCAAACGAATGGTACCGACGGAGGGGGTCGAAACCTCGAAACAGACTTCGCTTATTTTCGCATGGATGCGGAAAAACATTATAAATAAACGCTATTGTGCGTGTTTCGCATCATTGGGCATATTGCTCCGAAGCGAAGATTTCCGCATCCTTCCGCAATGTTTTTGTCCCCAATTGTCCCCAAAAAATTGTTCGGTTTTATTTTTCATTTGTTCATAGAAGATAAAAATTGTTGTCTTGTTCAACTCCATACTTTTTGGTTTCCGAAACTTTGAAGGAAGATGCAACCACCAATGAGATTTCGAGTATGCACACAATGCCGGTGGCTGTGCCAGTTCAATAAAGCGTGATGTTTAAGGAATGGCCGCTGTCGTTCGATGCGAAACATCCCAGCCACCACCTAACGCAATGATTAATTGCACACTCGCCGTCATCTGTTCCATTCGGAGGTTCATCGCCGTCCGCTGATTGTTCAACAGGGCGGTTTGGGCGACAATCACGTTGAGGTAACTGTCAATGCCGAGCCGGTAACGGTCGTTGGCAAGATCAAGGTATTGCTGTGCCGAGGCCACGGCAGCATCTTGCTGCTGAAGTTCCTTCGATAAAATGCGCAATGATGCGAGGTTGTCTTCGACTTCTTGAAACGCCGTTAGCACGGTTTCGCGATAATTCGCCACCGTGCCCTGATAATTTGCCCAAGCTTGTTCCGTGACCGCGTGGCGTTTGCCCGCGTCGAAAATGGTTTCGGCAAGCGACGCGCCGACCGACCAAACCAGAGCCGGTCCGCTGAAAAGATTTGCCGTGGATGAACTTTCGTAGCCGACCGAGCCGCTTAAAGTGATTGTGGGAAAATACGCCGCACGCGCCACGCCGATTTGCGCATTCGCTTCCGCCGCGCGGCGTTCGGCGGCGGCAATGTCAGGACGGCGTTCGAGCAATTCCGATGGAACGCCGAAGGGAATCGCTATCGGTTTTGCAACAGGTGGATTCGGTGCGATGGAAAATAACGAAGCCGGTTTGCCGATGAGCAGCGCAATGGCGTGTTCGAGTTGCGCCCGCTGGATGCCAAGGTCGGTGGCTTGCGCTTCGGTCGTGTTGAGCTGGGTTTCAGCCTGGGCGACATCCTGGTCGGACGCGATGCCGGTTTTGTGCAGGACTTGCGTCAATTTGAGTGATTTGTCATAAGCACTCACGGCCGAATCTAAAATTTGCTTCTGCGCATCCAGCGAACAAAGCTCGAAATAATCTGCGGCTACTTCGGATTGAATCATCAGCCGCGTATTTTCCAAATCGGCGAGCGTCGCCTGAGCTTCAAATTTATTTGCCAGATAGGTGTTGCGAATGCTGCCCCAAAAATCCGGTTCCCATGAAGCGTCCAGCGGCAGCGAGTATTCCGTCAACGTCACCGCAGCATTATTTGTGGAGAAAGTTGTCTGGCCACGCGTCAATGACGATTGCCGCGAGCGTGTGACCGAAGGATTTGCGCTCACCGTCGGGAAAAATTCCGAGCGCGCCTGTTTCACAACCGCGCGCGCGGACAAAAAATTTGCAAAAGCCACCGCGACAGTTTGATTGGAAATGTTCACCTGATCTTCAAGCACGTTCAAATTCGTGTCGCCAAACATTTCCCACCACTGGCCGCGAATCGCGCCGTCCTTCGGTTCGGCAGTTTTCCAGCCGTCAGTTTCCTTGGCTTGCGACGATGTCAATTCCTTGAAGGCAGCAGGCGTTTGAATTGAAGGCTTCGAATAATGCGGCGCAAAGCTGCAACCGCTGGCGAATAAAGTGAAACCCAACATCGCGACAATCGCCAGCGGTTGCAGCACTATTTTGGGTTCGATTTTCCTTTTGTGTGTTTGTTCCCACCACAATCTCATGCGATCCAGATAAAGATAAACCACCGGCGTTGTGAAAAGCGTCAGCGCCTGGCTCATGATCAATCCGCCGACAATGGTGATGCCGAGCGGACGGCGAAGTTCTGAGCCGGTTCCGTTGCTCAAAATCAGCGGCAGCGCGCCGAAGATCGCCGACATCGTCGTCATCAAAATCGGACGGAAGCGAAGCAGGCAGGCCTGAAAAATGGCGTCGCGCGAATTTTTCCCCTCCTCGCGTTCCGCCGCAAGCGCGAAGTCCACCATCATGATCGCATTTTTTTTCACGATGCCGATGAGCAGCAAGATGCCGATGATGGCGATGATGCTCAAATCCGTCCTGAAAATCAGCAGCGCCAGGACCGCGCCGACGCCGGCCGACGGCAGCGTGGAAAGAATCGTAATCGGATGAATGTAACTTTCGTAAAGAATCCCCAGCACGATATAAACTGCAACCAGAGCCGCGAGAATGAGAAAAGGTTCAGTCGCCAGTGATTGTTGAAATGCCTGAAGCGTTCCCGAAAAATTTCCATGAATCGTTTCCGGCATTCTGATTTTCTGTTCCATTTGTTGAATGGATTTCACTGCGTCGCTCAAGGCGATTCCGGGCGTGAGATTGAACGAGAGCGTGACAGCCGGAAATTGCCCCTGATGATTCACGGCGATGGGTGCGGTTGTCGGCTCGTAATGAGCGATGGCATTCAGAGGAACCATCGCGCTGCTGTTGGTCGCGCGCAGATAAATAGAGTTAAGTCCGAGCGGGCCTTGCCAAAATTGCGGAGCCGCTTCCATGACGACGTGATATTGGTTCAGTGACGAATACATCGTCGAAACCTGCGCCTGGCCGAACGCATCATAAAGCGTCTGGTCAATCGTCTGCGGCGAAATGCCCAATCGCGCCGCCGTCGCGCGATCATAAACGAGCGAGGCTTGCAGGCCTTGATTTTGCTGGTCGGTATTGACTTCAGTGAAACCGTGTAGCGTTTTCATTTGCTGAAGTAAAATCGGTCCCCATTTGATAAGGTCGTCAAGGTTTTCGCTTTGGATCGTGTATTGATATTGCGCGTTACTCTGCCTGCCGCCAATGCGCAGATCCTGTCCGGACTGCAAGAACAACGATACGCCCGGCACGGACGCAAGTTTCGGTCGCAAGCGCGCGATGATTTGGTCCGCGCGAATTTTCCGTTCTTCCAGCGGCTTGAGCGCCAGAAAAATGAATCCGCCATTGGCCGCGCCGCCGCCACCGGTAAACGCGATGACGTTTTGCACCGCCGGATCGGTTTTGATCAAATTGTCGAACCGCAATGTCGCCGATTGCATCGCGGAAAACGAAATATCCTGCGCGCCTTGAATGCCGCCCTGGATCGTGCCATTGTCCTGCTGCGGAAAAAATCCTTTCGGCACGATGACGAAAAGAAAAATGTTCAGGACAATCGTGAGCAGAAGAATTACCAGCGTGATCGCCGGATGCTGTAGCACGACCGTCAAGCTGCGTTCATACGCGCCGAGCAATTTCGCAAAAACTTTTTCGCTCACACGATAAATTTTTCCGTGGTCTTCCGGTTTGCGATGCCGGAGCAAACGCGAACACATCATCGGCGTCGTCGTCAGCGAAACGACGAGCGAGACGAGAATGGCGGTGGAAAGCACGACGGCAAATTCGCGGAACAATCGGCCGACGATTCCGCCCATGAGCAAAATCGGAATAAAAACCACCACGAGCGAAACGCTGATGGACAGCACGGTAAAGCCGACTTCGCGCACGCCGATCAGCGCCGCTTCCATTGCGCTCATGCCTTTTTCCAAATGGCGCGACACATTTTCGATGACGACGATCGCGTCATCCACCACGAAGCCGGTGGAAATCGTCAGCGCCATCAACGAAAGATTGTCCACGCTGTAGCCGAACAGATACATCACGCCAAACGTGGCGATCAAAGAAACGGGAACAACGACGGCGGGAATCATGGTCGCTCGCGGACTGCGCAGAAAAACAAACACGACCAGAATCACGAGCGCGATGGAAATGAGCAATGTGCGTTCGATTTCGCGGACCGACGCACGGATCGTCGTCGTGCGGTCGAGCACCACGTCCATGTTGATCGCCGCCGGCATTGACGCCTTGAGCGACGGCAGCGCGGCTTTGATGCGGTCAACGGTTTCAATGATGTTCGCGCCCGGCTCGCGCAAAATGATGAGCGGGATGCTTGGCTTGCCGTTTAGAAAACCGGCCGTGCGAATATTTTCCACGCCGTCCTGAACATTGGCGATGTCTGAAAGCCGGATGGCCGCGCCGTTGCGATAGGCGACGACGAGGTTTTTGTAATCGGCGGCCTTGAGCAATTGGTCGTTCGCGAGAATGTCCGCCGTCGTGTGGCCGTCGGCAAGCTGGCCTTTCGCGAGATTCGCGTTTTGCTGGCCCAACATCGTACTCACGTCTTGTAGGCTCAAACCGAAGCTGTTCAACAAAGTTGGATTTACTTCCACGCGTACGGCGGGCAGCGCGCCGCCGCCGATGTTGACCTGGCCGACGCCTTGAATTTGCAAAAGCCGCTGCTGAATGATGGTGGAGGCGTCGTCGTAAAGTTGTCCGCGATTATAAATGTCAGAGGTCAGCGCGATGATCATGATCGGGGCGTCGGCAGGATTGACTTTGCGATAAGTCGGATTGCTCGGAAGATTCGCCGGCAGATTCGCTCGCGCCGCATTGATGGCGGCCTCAACGTCGCGCGCCGCGCCGTTGATGTCGCGGTTCAAATCAAATTGCAACGTGATGGAACTTGAGCCGAGCACGCTCGACGAAGTCATTTCGTTCACGCCCGCGATATGGCCGAGCTGCCGCTCCAGCGGCGCGGCGACCGACGACGCCATAATTTCCGGACTCGCGCCCGGCAGTGACGCGCCAATGCTAATGGTTGGGAAATCCACTTGCGGCAGCGGCGCGACGGGCAGTTGTAAATACGCCACCGCGCCCGCCAGCGCAATCGCTGCGGTCAATAATGCCGTGCCGACCGAACGATGAATAAATGGCGCGGAAATGTTCATCAAATTTTAACGGGAATAATTTCCTCGTTTTTAACCGTTGTAGATTCGCCTGACCGTGAAACTTTTGCCGCGAGCCGGCCAAACCACAAATAAATCACCGGCGTGGTGTAAAGCGTGAGCACCTGACTCACGATCAATCCGCCGACGATGGCGATGCCGAGCGGTTTGCGCAGTTCCGAGCCGACGCCATTGCCCACAGCCAGCGGCAAGCCGCCGAACATCGCGGCAAACGTTGTCATCAGGATTGGCCGGAAGCGCAAGAGGCAAGCCTGATAAATCGCTTCGTGCGGCGGTTTCTTTTCCTTTCGTTCCAAGTCGAGCGCGAAATCAATCATCATGATCGCATTTTTTTGCACGATGCCGATGAGCAAAATTATTCCGATGAGCGCGACCACGCCGAGTTCAGTTCCGCAAACCATCAACGCCAAAATCGCTCCGGCTCCCGCCGACGGCAGCGTCGAAAGAATCGTAATGGGATGAATGTAACTTTCGTAAAGAACGCCGAGGATGATATAGACCGTAATAATCGCCGCGAGAATGAGCAGCGGCTCATTCGCCAGCGAGGCGATGAACGCCTGTGCTGTGCCTTGGAATGACGCCTGCACGCTCAACGGCATGTTTAATTCCTTCTGCGCGGCTTCGATGGCTTTCGTCGCTTCGCCGAGCGCCGCGCCGGGTGCGAGATTGAAGGAAATGGTCACCGCCGGAAATTGTCCCTGATGATTGATCGCGAGCGGCGCGACGCCAGATTCAAAATGCGAGAATGTGTTCAACGGCACGGCGCTGCCAGAAGCTGAAAGGACGTAAATGTCATTCAGTTTCGACGGATTGCGCTGAAAATCCGGCAGCGTTTCCAAGATGACATGATATTGATTCAACTGCGTGAAGAGCGTGGAAATTTGCCGCTGGCCGAACGCGTCATAGAGCGCGTTATCGATCGCCTGCGGCGTGATGCCGAGGCGCGACGCCGTGACGCGATCAATCACGAGCGTCGCCTGTGAGCCGTGCGTTTGCTGATCGGTCGCCACGTCGCGGAGCTGAGGCAGCATTTGCAATTTTTCCACGAGCTTCGTCGTCCACTGGTTCAATTCGTCCGCATTCGCGTCTTCGAGGGTGTATTGATATTGCGTGCGGCTCACGCGATCTTCGACGGTCAAATCCTGCACCGGCTGCATGTAAAGCGTGACACCCTCGACCTTCGCGAGTTCCGGCTGCAAGCGGCGAATGACGTCGCTCGCGCTGATTTTTCTTTCTGCGAGCGGCTTAAGATTGATGAGAACGCGTCCGCTGTTGAGTGTCGAGTTGATGCCGTCCACGCCAATGAACGACGATAAACTTTCAACCGCCGGGTCTTTCAAAATCACCTGCGCGAGCGCCTGCTGCCGGTCGGCCATTGCGGTGAAAGAAATATTTTGCGCGGCGTCGGAAATGCCTTGAATCACGCCGGTGTCTTGCACGGGAAAAAATCCTTTCGGCACGATGACGTAAAGTAAAATTGTGACTACGAGCGTTGCGACGGCGACAAACAAGGTTGCCGTTTGACGATTAAGAACCCATTGCAAGGTGCGTCCGTAAAATTTAATGATGCGGTCATAAACACGTTCGGACGCTTCAAAAAAGCGGCCATGCTTTTTCTCATCGGCTTTGGCTTTGAGCAGACGCGAGCACATCATCGGCGTGAGCGTCAATGAAACGCAGGCGGAAACGAGGATCGTCACGCTCAAAGTCACGGCAAATTCGCGGAACAGGCGCCCGACGATGTCGCCCATGAACAACAGCGGTATCAGCCCGGCGATCAGCGAAATCGTCAGCGAAATGATCGTGAACCCGATTTGCTCCGCGCCTTTTAACGCGGCTTGCAGCGGCTTTTCGCCCTGCTCGATGTAGCGAAAAACATTTTCGATCATCACGATGGCGTCGTCCACGACGAAGCCGGTGGAAATCGTCAGCGCCATCAGCGTGAGATTGTTCAGGCTGTAACCGA
>JBEKKN010000059.1:0-16998 GCA_050010675.1 Verrucomicrobiota bacterium
GTGGGGCGTCATGGAAGGCGCCATCCGCAATCTCGTTGCCAAAAAAGTCCTCAATTGCATGTGCGGCGCGTTCTCGGACAAATGGTTCGACGTCTCGAAACGCTGCGGCAAGGACGCCGAGGCCCTGCAGGTGGAGTGGGGATCGCCGATCCGCGCCGAGGCCGTGGACAAAAAACTGGCAACGGGCCAGTTCGACGCGCTGACCCTCATTCACAACGAAACCTCGACCGGCGTGATGAGCCCGCTGGCGGAAATCGCCGCGCTCAAGAAAAAATATCCCGACGTGATGTTCATTGTGGACGCCGTCAGCTCGCTGAGCGCGACGAAAATCGAATTCGATGCGCTCGGCATTGATGTGTTGCTGGCCGGCACGCAAAAGGCATTTGCCCTGCCGCCCGGCACGGCGGTCTTCACCTGCTCGAGCGCGGCGCTCGCCCGGGCCGCCACCCTGAAAGACCGCGGCTATTATTTCGACTTTGTTGAATTCCAGAAGAATGCCGAACAAAGCATGACGCCCAGCACGCCGAGCATCGGTCATATTTATGCGTTGCAATCGAAGCTGGAGGACATTTTTGCCGAAGGACTCGAAAACCGGTTTGCCCGCCACAAAAAGCTCGCCGAAATGACACGTGCCTGGGCGGCGAAACATGGTTTCACGCTGTTCCCCGAAAAGGGTTTTGAATCCGTCACGCTCACCTGCGTCAACAACGGCGCCAAACCCGGCGGCCACGTGACCGACGTCGCGAGATTGCAGAAACTGGTGAAGGACCAGGGCTTTCTCATTGACGGCGGGTATGGTAAAATCAAGGGCAAGACCTTCCGCCTGTCGAACATGGGCGATGAGACCGAGGCCACGATGAACCAGTTGTACGCCGCCTTGGACAAGGCCATGGGCCAAATCTGAGTTGCGCGATTGGCAAAACGCGCCGAAAATCGATTTGATGTCGGCGCCAGATCCAATTGCATCCCTACCACCGCGGCGATGGCCTCGCTGGCTGAGAGTCCTCGCGATCGGCCGCAATTGGAAATTCACCCTCGCGCGTCTGGCGGTCCTGATCGCCACCTTCTTCATCGTTTTCTGTTTTTTCTGGTTTGTCCTGTTGCCCATCCGCGTTGAAGGCGTCAGCATGTTGCCGACCTACCAGGATAATTCGGTAAATTTCGTAAATCGGCTGGCGTACCTGCGGCACGACCCGAAGCGCGGCGACGTGGTGGGCATTCGCCTGTCCGATCCGGGCATCACCCGGCCCAGCTTGCTGTATTTGAAACGCATCATCGGCCTGCCCGGCGAAACGGTGGCCTTTGTTGATGGCCAGGTGCTGATTAACGGCCAGGTGCTCGATGAACCTTATAAAAAATACGATTGCGATTGGAATCTCCCTCCGGTCACACTCGGCCCCAACGAATATCTTGTGGTGGGCGACAACCGTTCCATGCCTGCAAAATATCACGTATTCGGCAAAGTTGAGAGCGATCATATCGTCGGCAAGGCTGTCCTATGAAAATTGTCCTTCGCGTCCTGTCGGTGGCCGCGCTGGTGGCGGTGGGCGTCTGGTTGTGGACGGTGTTGTTTCCCAGCCCTGAAAAAGTCATCCGCCAGCGCCTCGCCACGGTTGCCAAACGCGCTTCCTTTGCCCCAGATGAAGGCACGCTTGCGCGTCTGGCCGACGCGGAAAGCCTGGCCGGCTATTTCTCCACCAATGTCGAAATCGACCTCGATGTGCCCGGTCGCCTCCAGCATACCATCCTGGGTCGTGACGAAATCACGCAAACCGCCGTCGCCGCCCGTTCCACCGTCAGCGGTCTCAGCGTCAAATTCCTCGACGTAACGGTAACCCTCGGCCCGGACAAACAATCCGCCGTGGCTGACTTCACCGTTGAGGCGCGCGTGGGAGGCGAACCGGACCTGATCGTACAGGAAATGAAATTCACCCTGCGGAAAATCGACGGGCAATGGCTCATCACCCGCGTCGAAACCATCCGCACGCTTTCCATTTTGAACCTTGAACTTCCGCGCGCTCCTTCCATAGTTTAGGCATGAACGTTTTTGTCACCGGCGGCGCCGGCTACATCGGTTCCATTTGTACGGAAGGACTGCTTCAAGCCGGGCATCAGGTCACGGTCTATGACAATCTCACCGAAGGTCATCGTTCGGCGGTGGATGCGCGCGCGAAATTTGTTTTCGGCAAACCCGAACAGGACGGTGACATCCTCAACGCCGTCGAGTCCGCCAGGCCCGACGCCATCCTGCACTTCGCCGCCAGCGCCCTCGTCGGCGAATCCATGACCAACCCGAAAAAGTATTTTCACAACAATGCCTTCAACGCGCTCAAACTGGCCGATGCCGCCGTCGCTTGCGGCGTGAAGAAATTTGTGTTCAGCTCCACCTGCGCCACCTACGGACCGCCCGACAAAATTCCCATGACCGAGGATTTGCCGCAGCGCCCCATCAGTCCCTACGGCGAGTCCAAGCTGATGTTCGAGAAAATCCTCCAGTGGTATCAAAAAATCCACGGCCTGGAATTCATCGCCTTTCGTTACTTCAATGCCGCCGGCGCGAGCGAAAAATTCGGTGAGCATCACCGTATCGAGACCCATTTGATTCCGCGGGTGCTGCAGGTGGTGCTCGGCCAGTTGCCCCAGGCGGAGATTTTCGGCACGGACTATCCGACGCCCGACGGCACGTGCATCCGCGATTACATCCACATCCTCGACCTGGCGCAGGCGCACATCCTCGGCTTGCAGCCGGGCCGGACCGGTTTCTACAATCTGGGCAACGGCGACGGCTATTCCGTGCGCGAAGTCATTCAAATGTGTGAAAAGGTCACGGGCAAAAAAATTCCCGTCGTCGAAAAACCGCGGCGGCCCGGCGACCCGCCCCGGCTGGTGGCCTCGGCCGAAAAAGCGATCCACGAACTGGGCTGGAAACCCAGATACCCAAAGCTGGAAGACATTGTGACCACCGCCTGGGCGTGGCACAAAAAACATCCCACCGGCTATCCGGACTGAAACTCCCGCTTCGCGGCCGCTAGGGGCCCAGGCGCAGGCGGTAGAATCGCGACGGATGGTTGATGGCGCCGCCGACGTCGAGATAGTTTGTCGTCACAATGTCGCCATTCGCGGCGACGATGGATGAGCTGCGATCGGTGAAGGTATTTGTCCCATCCACGCCATTCGCCGCCTGTACGACGTTCGTCCAGCCGCCCGGGGTAATCCAGGTGATGGAAACATCATTGCCCTGGGGTTTGATCTGCATGATGCGGAACACGTTGGCAAGCGGGTCCAGCCGCCAAAGTTCCGTGCCGCGCAGCCCGTCGGTCGCTTGAAAAAAATAGGTGTTATTGAAAGCGGAGAGCGGCATGGGCAGCGAACCGTTAAAGCCTGGGTTGATATCCGCCACTTGCGAGATGGTCGTGCCGTCGTATTTCCACAACTCGTATCCGGTAACGCCGTCGTTCGCCATGAAGTAAAGTGTGTCATTGAAGGCAAAGGCATAAATGCCGCCACTGACAAAATCGGTGAGGCGCGTGAGATTTGTGCCGTCGCAACTCCAAAGCTGATAGCCGGCACCGTGGTGTATGCCGTCGGTGGCGGAAAAAAAGGCCAGATTGCGATAGGTGGTCCAGAAAACCGGGGCAGCATTGGTGCCGCCGACGTTGACCTGGCCAAGAAAGGCAAAATTCGTTCCGTCGTACCTCCAAGGTTCGAAATCCGTGCCGCTGACGGCCGCACCCATGTAAAGCGCGCCGTTGTAAACCAGCAGGTTGTTCAGGCTGTTGAGGATCATGGTGCCGACGCGTGCCGGCGGGTTGACTCCGTCATATTTCCACAGACCGTAAGTCGCGCCGCTGTCGGCGGTGGCGTAGAAGTACAGTGCATTATTAAAAACGACGAGCGAAAGCGGATTGATGCCGTAACTGGGATTGAGGGTCGTCAGACGCGTCAGGTTCGTGCCATCACATTTCCAAAATTGATTTCCGTAGTTGTTGTCCCGGCCATTAAAATATATCGCATTGCTGAAAACGGCCGTGGAACCGGCGTTGCTCGGCAATGGATTTCCGCTGAGCGCCGTGAAATTGGTGCCGTCAAATTTCCAGGTTGAGAAATACAGGGCGCCGTTGAAAACCACGATGCCGCTGCTGCTGGGCGGGCAGATGGTGGTGCTGACCACGCTGACATTGGTGCCATCGTATTTGTAGAAATAATTGTTCGGTGCGGTGCTGTTCGGAGTGGCGGCGAAATAGTACGCGCCATTGAAAGCGATGCCATCGTAGGAAAAGGAACTGGCGCTACCGGTGTTGACATTGGTGACCAGCGACACGGTCGAACCGTTGTAATTCCACAAGCCGCGAACCGAGTTTGTATCCTGGGCGGTAAAATAAAGCACGCCGTTGAAAACCGTCAGGCTGGTCGGACTGGAACTTCCGCTGCCGGTATTGATGTCCGCCACGCGGGTTGCGTTGGTTCCATCATATTCCCACAATTCGGTGCCGCTGGAACCATCGTTGGCCGAGAAATAGAGCGCGCCGTTGTAAACGCAGGAATTCGCCGGATTGGAACTATTGCTGCCAAAGGCGATTTGCGTCACGCGCGTCGGCGGATTGGTTCCGTCGTATTTCCACAACTCGGTGCCGTTGACCCCGTCGTTGGCCGAGAAATAGAGCGCACCGTTGAACACCTTAAAATTGCCGGGATTGGAACTGGCGATCCCGGGATTGATGTCCGCCGCCATACCGTAGGCCGTGGTCACTCCGTTCATATACCAAAGTTCCGTGCCCGCCACTGAATTGCTTGCCGAAAAATACAATATATTGTTGAACACCGTGTAGCCCGACGGATTGGAACTGGTGGCCCCGAAGTCAATGTCCAATATCCCCCAGTTGGTACCGTCATAGATAAACAGTTCCGTACCGTTGATGGCCGTGGTGGCCGTGAAGTAAAGCAACCCGTCGTAAACGGTAAATCCAAACGGATTTGAACTGGCCGAACCCGGATTCAAATCGCCCACCATGCTGACGGTCGAACCGTCATATTTCCAAAACTCCGTGCCGTTGGTGACGTCATTGGCCGAAAAATAAAGCGCGCCGTTGTAGACCGTCATGCCGGTGGGATTGAAACCGCTGCCACTGGGTTTGATTTCCGTGATTTGGGTCACGTTGGTTCCGTCGTATTTCCACAATTCCAAATCAATGGTGCCGTTGGTGGTTCCCGAACCCCGGAAATAAAGTGCGCCATTGAAAACCGCCAGCGAACTGACGAAAGAATTGATGCTGCCGGGTGACAAATCAGTGATGCGCGTCGCATTGGTGCCGTCATATTTCCATAATTCAAGGCCATGCGTTCCGTCGTTGGCCCCAAAATAAAGAGCGTTGTTGAACACCACCAAACTCCCCGGAGCGGAACTCATGGGCGACTGATTGAGGTCCGCCGCCAGCCGGACATATTCTTTCACCGACTGCGCGTGGGCGATGGAAAAGCACATCCAGGACAGAAAGGCTGCGAAAACCAGCCGCAGATTGATCCTGGGTTGAAAGGGGGAAGACGTTCTTTTCATAGCGAGAACCTTTGCTGACAGAGCTTCTGTTTATGCTTACGGGATGTCCCAACACGTCATCTGGGAAAGCCGCCCAATAAATCCACTCCCCTTCCGCCCTCAGGTTGCCAATGACTCCAACCCACGATGGTTGCGATTAAACCGGCTTGTGAACGACGTTATGGTAAGAAAAGTCAAATGGAATAGCAAGCTCAAATGAGTTCAATTTAGACAGCCGAGCGCGGGCGAATCATGGTTAAAACAACAAATTTAATCTCATTTGATGGCGGGCAGTTGGGAACTGGCAAACCTGGACTCGGAATTCAGGGCGTGAAGATGCTTGCCGGAATGAAACGGTGTTGGTAGGTAAACGAAGTCGGTCTTAAACCCTGTCAATTATGAAACCACATCGCGGCACTCTCATTCTCGTACTCGGCATCCTAGGCCTGATCGTTTGCGCCCCGCTCGGCATTGCGGCCTGGGTCATGGGTTCCGGTGACCTCAAACAAATGGACGCCGGCGCCATGGACCCCAGTGGACGCGGCAACACGCAGGCCGGCAAGATCTGCGGCATCATCGGGACGATTCTGATGGTTATTGGAATCATCGTCTTCGGCATCCTGTTCACCATTGGTTTTGCCGCCGCTCTGGCACAACACCATAACTGAGACGGTTCGGCAGACCCGTTTCCTGGAAGGTCCGGAGGGCGCGAATCCGCTCTGCCGTGAGTACCCGGCTTGCCGCGTTTCCCCGTCATCAAGCCATGGTGCGACAGAACAGCAGAAAATAGCCGTTTTTCGTCAATCGGCTGGTAAATTTTTCAAGTCGGCAAGTCCTTGCCGGTCGTGGTCACGGTCAGCTTCCCGTGTTTCACGCCTTTGGCGGTGATTAATTCATCGGCAATTTTGCGGATTACCGCTGCCTTGCCGCGCACCAGCAATACTTCCAAGCAATTGTGATGGTCCAGATGCACGTGCACCGTTGAGAGAATCACGTCGTGATGATCATGCTGGATGTCGGTGAGCGATTCCTGCACGTGCTGTTTGTGATGGTCATAGACCAGCGTGATGGTGCCGGCGATGTCTTCGTTGCCGAATTTCTCCCGGTGCTCGACCAGGTGATTGCGAATCATGTCGGCAATGGCCAGCGACCGGTTGTCGTAGCCTTTTTCGCCCGACATTTCGTCCAGTTGCCGCAAGAGCGACGGCGGCAGGGACACACTGAAACGGCTGACGGTTTCTTTTTTCATGCAACAAACATGACAGTATCAAAGTAATCGGGTGCGTCAATCCACGCGCCGGCAAGATCGGTGTTACGAATAACAATAAACGTATGAAGATTGGACTTGCTCTGCGGGCCATCCGGTTGAAAATTCAATTATGCACATTCCGAACGGATCCAGGGCCGGCAAGACGGCACCGGACGCCTTTGAAGGTGTTCCATCCTGCGTCCCACGGTGATTTCCATGGCAGTAACAACATCCCCATCTGATGCAGTCCCCCCGCCTGTTCCGGCGGCCTCGCCGGGCATCAAGAGCCGGGTGGTCTCCCTGTATGGGTTGCTCATTGGCTTTAATGCCGGAGCATGGCTTTGGGCGCTGATGGCCTTCCATCACCATCCGGTTCTGCTGGGCACGGCGCTCCTGGCCTACACGTTTGGCCTGCGTCATGCCGTGGATGCCGATCACATTGCGGCCATTGACAACGTGACGCGCAAGTTGATGCAGCAGGGCAAACGGCCGGTTGCCACCGGTTTCTTTTTTTCCCTCGGTCATTCAACCATTGTTTTCGGTCTATCAGTCGTCATCGCGCTGACTTCCGTTGCGATCAAGGCCCATTTCGATTCCTTTGAATCCATCGGCGGAATCATCGGAACGGCCGTTTCCGCCTTCTTTCTTCTGGCCATCGCCCTCGCCAATATCATCATCCTCATCTCGGTGTACGGCACCTTTCAACACGTCAAACGGGGAGGCCGGTTTGTGGATGAAGACCTCAACCTGATCCTGGCCAAACGCGGGTTCTTCGGACGCATCTTCCGGAATCTGTTTCGATTGATCGAACACAGCTGGCAGATGTATCCCATCGGCTTTCTGTTCGGTCTCGGTTTCGACACCGCAACGGAAGTGGGCCTGCTCGGCATCTCGGCAACGGAAGCCACCCGGGGCCTCCCGATCTGGTCCATCCTCGTTTTTCCAACCCTTTTTGCGGCCGGCATGGCGTTGATCGATTCGACCGACAGCATCCTGATGCTCGGCGCGTATGGCTGGGCCTTCGTCAAACCGATCCGCAAAATTTATTATAACATGACCATTACCCTGGTTTCGGTCCTGGTGGCATTGCTGGTCGGCGGAATCGAGGTGCTGGGGCTGATCGGCAATCATTTTAAGATACAGGGTGCCATCTGGGATCTGGTTGGCTCCCTGAACAACAACTTCGGCACCATTGGCTTCGTCATCATCGGAGTTTTTGTGTTGAGTTGGACGGCTTCGATCCTCATCTATCGCGTGAAGCGATACGATGAGATTGAGGTGAACACCGTTCCGGTCGATTGAAGACCCAGCTTTCATTAGACTTCCTGGTCGGACAGGAATCGTTACGCCCCACCAATTTCTGTTGAACCGAAAAATTGTCTTGCCAAAGGCCATGGTCAGGCTTCATTTTCCGACATGGCAGCAACGCGGCAACCCGACAACTCCGACAGCCAGTTCTACCAGCCGGCGGAACAGTTCTTCCCGGCCAACAGCCGCCTGGCGCTGACCTTCGACGACATCACGCTCGCGACGCTTTACTCGGAAATCCTCCCGCGCGACACACAACTCGGCACGACGCTCGCGGAAGAGTTGCACCTGAACATTCCGGTGATTTCGTCGGACATGGACACGGTGACCGAATCGCGCATGGCCATTGCCATGGCGCTGAACGGCGGTCTCGGCCTCATCCATTACAACATGCCGGAGCGCCAGCAGCTTTCCGAGGTCAGCCGCGTCAAAAACCACGTCCATGGCCTGATTCAGGAACCCATCCAGGTGGCGCCCGACCAGCTCATCGGCGACGTGCTCGCGTTGATTGAGCAAAAACGGTTCGGCTTCAGCACCTTTCCGGTGGTGGATAAAAAAGGCCGGCTTGTCGGCCTGCTTTCCGGCCACGTCGTCAAGCCGCGTTACGCCAAAAAGAAGGTGTCCGAGGCGCTGACCCCGCGTTCGCAGGTCCATACCGTCAAGGAAAAGGAACTCGGCAAGGACCCGATTGCGCGCGCCGACAAATTTTTCACCGAGCACATCGGCATCCACAAGCTGCTGGTCGTGGACGACCAGGATCATTTGTGCGGCCTCATCACGATGAGCGACGTGGAACGCATCACGCAGGAACGCAACGCGCAATTCAAGCCCGCGCGGGACGCCCGTTTCCATCTGGTCTGCGGCGCGGCGGTCTCGGCCACCCGCAACGCCTTTGGTGAACTGGACCGCGAACGCATCCTCAATCACGTCGGCGCGCTCGTGGAACGGGGCGTGGACGTGGTGGCCGTCTCGACCGCGCACGGCCACAGCAAGGGCGTCGGCGACACCGTGCGCGTGCTGCGCGACGCCTTCCCGAAACTGCCGATCATCGCCGGCAACGTCACCAGCGCGGCGGCCGTGGAATATCTCGCCGGCTGTGGCGCAAATGCCATCAAGGTCGGCCAGGGGCCGGGTTCCATCTGCACCACGCGCATTGTCGCCGGGGTCGGCATCCCGCAGATGACCGCCCTTTACGTCTGCGCGCGGGCGGCGGCGAAAAAGAAGGTCGCGATTCTCGCTGACGGCGGCATCACCAAATCCGGTGACATTGTGAAGGCGCTGACGCTGTCGCAGGCGGTGATTTGTGGCGGAATTTTTGCCGGTTGCAACGAAGCGCCGGGCGAGGTGATTGAAATCAGCGGCAAGCTCTACAAGCAATACCGCGGCATGGGCAGTTTTGCGGCAATGAAAGCCGGGTCGGCGGCGCGTTACGGCCATCTGCCAAACCCGACGCAGAAGGTCGCGCCCGAAGGCGTCGAGGCGCTCAAGGAAGCGTGCGGCTCGGTGGATCGCGTGCTGGCGCAACTCATCGGCGGCATCCAGAGTGGCATGGGTTATCTCGGCGCGGCGAACCTGCCCCAGCTCCGCGAGAAGGCGCGCTACACCCGGGTCAGCCCCGCCGGGATGCGCGAAGCCGCCCCGCACGATGTGGTGGAACTCAAGACGGGGAATTGAAAACTGGGGTAATGGATAAATGGATTGTTGGATTACTGAGATTTCCGCCATTTACATCCCATCAATCCATCCATCCAATAATCCATCAATCCGTCAAAATTCGATGGGTTCGTTCAGTTTGCCGCATTGGGAGCAGCGCGAGCGGTCCACGTCCGGGTCGTCAGTGTAAACATAACCGCAACCCGAGCAGCGAAAAATGCGGTCCTCGGTATGCGTCGGCCAGAACCGGCGCTGGCGCATTTCGGAATAAATCCCCAGGACGCACAGTGCCCCCAGCAGCACCGCCACGTAAATTACAATGAGCCAGTCAGTGGACATGCTATAAACCGGCGGGCGCGTTGGTCGCGGGCAGTGCCACCGTACGCCAGTTGAAAATCAGGTTGCCCAGGGTCAAATCGGAAGCGGGCGCGAAGCGCGCGGCCCGCGCCAGTTCGAGCGCCCGCTGGTCGGCATCCGCATCACGGACTTCATCGGAATTTTCCGACGGCAACAGCACCGCCGAGACCACCTGACCGGCGGCATTCACGAGCACCTGCACCCGGCTCGGCGCGATCACGTCCGCATACGGCCACGAGGTCAATGCCATGGGGGTCAACAAGGGCCGCCGGACCAAATCGCCTTCGACGCGGAAGGTTGAATTTTGGGCAAACTGCGGTTCCCAGGACACCATCGGCTCGGTGAACCGTGGCGGCGGGGTCAATTCAAAATGGAATCCGGCAAAAAGGTTGGTCTGCATAAACTCACTGAAAATGGCGCCCAGGTCTCCGACCGGAAGTTGCAACCAGCGCGGCGGTTCGGTCCATTCCAACTGGTGAAACTGCACATGGGGAGGCTCCAGCCAGGCCGGTCCGGCAAAACCTTCGCGACTGGGCAGCGCGAACAGCGTCGGGTCGTTTAACACCAACCATTCGCTCGAACGGGTGGCCAGTTCCAGCTTCGGCGCGTTGGTCACGGCGCGCGGGGTGATGGGTTTGCTCCCGCCAAACATGAAAATCAACACGAGGTGCACGACCAGGACGAGCACGATGAGCAGCAGCCAGCGGCTCCAGCGCCAGGGACTTTTGCCCCGGGGGTTGAGTTCCCCGGCCAAACTCAAATCGCCGGACCCGGTTTTCATGGCGGGTCGGACTCGTTGCTGACCCGCGGGAGCGTCGCCAGCAGGACGTCACGCATGCCCGCGTCACGCGCGAGCATTGTCACCTGGACGAGCTGGCCGTATGTCACGGCCTGGTCGGCCTGCACAAT
The DNA here is from genome assembly GCA_050010675.1 of Verrucomicrobiota bacterium. Classification (GTDB taxonomy): domain Bacteria; phylum Verrucomicrobiota; class Verrucomicrobiia; order Limisphaerales; family UBA11358; genus UBA11358. The sequence goes on from JBEKKN010000059.1 coordinate 11,010, forward strand.
CAGCGTCAGTGGTTCATGGGACTTTTTCACGGCGTCAACCAGGTGCGCCTTCAATTCGCTTTCCGAAACAATCTGGTTGGCAAAAAACAGCCGTCCGTCGGCGTCAAGCGCCACCGCCACGGTCGGCTGGTCGGTGCCGGGCAGGTCCCGTCCGGGCGAGTTGTCCGTGACCGGCAGGCGCAAGGACAGGCCGGGCGTGGGCAGGAGCGCGGCGAGCGCCAGGAAAATGACCAGCAGAAAAAAAACCACCGCGAAGGGCGCCACATCGAACGTGCTGCGCAGCAACCGGGCATTGCGCGGGAACTTCATGGCGATTTCGGCCCGCCGTTTTCGGTGACGATGTTGACGATTTCACCGGCGGCACGTTCCATGTCGAGCACGATTTTATTGATGCGGCTGACGAGATAATTATAGCCGGCATGGACGGGGATGGCCACGGCGATGCCGGCCGCCGCGCAGATAAGCGCCTGCCAGATGCCTGTGGACAGCGAGCTGAGGTGCGCATACAGGCCTTCTTCCTGCAAGTGCATGAACATGCGAATGAAACCGAGCACCGTGCCGAGCAGGCCGAGCAGCGGCGCCAGTTGCGCGATGGTTGCCAGCAGATTCAACCGTTCCTCGAGCTGCGGCACCTCGGCCAGGCCGGCCTCTTCAACCGCCTCACGCACGCGGTCGCGCCCGCGGTCGCGGTTGAGAATGGCGGTTTTGACGAGGCGCGCGACCGGCCCGGGCGTGGCGTCGCAGATGGAAATGGCCTCGACCACGTTGTCGCGCTTGAGCACGTTGCGCACACCGTTGAGGAATTCCGCGGAATTGATTTGCGAACGGTGGCAGTAGAGCACGCGTTCGATAAACACCACCACCGCCACCGCCGCAGCAATCAGAATCAGCCAGATCACCGGGCCGCCGTCGGTCAAAAACGTTGGCAACATGCGACGTTTATAGGGCGTTGCCGCCCAAGTTCAAAGCGCAAAATGGCGCAGTTTGATCGTCCTCATCATCCTCCTCGTTCTCGTAATCGAAAGCGCGAGGCCGGGAACAAGAACGAGGAGGAATTTTTCCCTCGTCACTCGTCGCTGAATTTGTATGCTCCGCCCATGGAAAAACCCGACCAACTCCGCGAATTATCCGCATGAGCAACGAGGAAAAAAACACTCCGAGGCATGTCCGGGAAAGGAGAGTTGGATAATTCATGGCTGTCGCCGACGAAAATGTCCTGGTTTTCCCGCGCTCGCTTTTTGAGCAGCTGGGCGTTTTTCAAGGCTTCAGTGCCGACGTGGACCGCTATCTGCCAGCCATCCTTGACAAAAGGAACAACAGTTTTCAGCCCCGTGCCCAGGCGGAAACCAATCCGAATTTCAAACAGATCATCCCTTACGTGGTGGTCACCGATGGAAAAAGTATTCTTCATTATGTCCGCGGCAAGAAAGCGGGAGAACAACGTCTGGTCGCCAAAGGTTCCATCGGCATCGGCGGACACATCAATGACGAGGATCACACGCTCTTTGCCTTCGGCCTGCAGGCGTTTCAAGACGCCGTCAAACGCGAGGTGTGCGAAGAACTGGCCATCCAGGATGAATTCGACGCCAAACCCGTCGGCCTGATCAATGACGACTCCACTGAAGTCGGACGCGTTCATTTTGGGGTCGTGCATGTGTTGTTTCGCACACCGGAGAAAGTGAAGAAAAATGAACAAGTCATCACGCAGGTCGAGTTTGTTGCCATTGAAGAACTCAAAAAACGACGCGAGCAGATGGAAACCTGGTCGCAGCTTTGCCTCGACCATCTCCCAGCGCTGCTGAAGTAAATCGCCATTTAATTGACACGTGAAAAACTGGATTTTCAAGGACGAACCGGCACTGCCGCCGGACCCCAAAATTGCCCGCATGCGGGTGATTCTTTTGTCGCTGCCGTTTGTGCTGCTGGGCCTGGCGGCGCTGGTGATGCTCGTGCATGACATGATCGGCGGAATCCCGCGGCAAAGGCTCATTACCATTTTGAGCTTCGTCGCGGCCTGCATCGGGTTTGTAGCGATCATCTTCGGTATCAATGCCAAAAAAATGGCGCTGAAAACCGCCAGGCTCAAATCTTCCGCACCGCAAACTTCGGAAAAACCCTGGCTCGAACGCAAGGACTGGGCGGCGGGCCGCATCACGTCCGGGGCGCGCAAATCTGTTGTTTTGTTGTGGATTTTTGTGCTTTTCTGGCTGGGCGCCTCCACGGTCATCACCCTGCTGGTCGTGCCCCCGGAATGGCAGCGCGGCAATCACGCGGCGCTCCTCGCCGTGATTTTTCCCCTGATCGGCCTGGCCGTGCTGGTCTTTGCCTTCAACACCACGCGCGCCTGGCGGCGGTTCGGACAATCCTTTTTTGAAATGGCGGCGATGCCCGGCGCCCTGGGCGGCACGCTCGAAGGCATGATCCGCGTGAACGGGCGCCTGCAACCCGAACACGGCCTGCACCTCCGGCTGAGCTGCCTTCGCCGCTCCACGACCGGCACCGGCAACAGCCGCACCACCAGCGAGAAAATCCTGTGGCAGGACGAAAAATGGCTGCGCGCCGATCTGCCGCAAACCGATTTGAATGCCACCGGCATCCCGGTTTATTTCAAATTGCCCGCCGACCAGCCGGAATCCACCCCCGCCGTGGGTGACGGGACTCATTGGAAACTGGAAGCCTCGGCCCACCTGCGCGGGCCGAACTACCACGCCACGTTTGAAGTGCCCGTTTTCAACGTGCCCGAAACGCCGGCGCCCACCGACGATCCAACGGCGCCCTACCAGATGTCGTTGGACGAAATCCGGCAACAAATCCATTCGCACGTCCAGGTCAAGGATCTGGCGGACGGTGGCCGGGAATTCATTTTTCCCGCCGGGCGCAATCCCGGCTTTGCCGGCGGGGCGACCGCCTTCCTGCTGATCTGGACGGCGATCGTCGTCTTCCTGCTCTGGAAACACGCGCCGTTCCTTTTCCCGCTCGTGTTCGGCGCGATTGATTTGTTGATGGCCGCGTTCGCGTTTGACCTCTGGTTCCGGCGCAGCCGCGTGGTCGCAACGCCGGCACAGGTGCAGATCGAAACCGCCTGGCTCGGCTTCAAAAAGCAGCGCACGCTCAAGGTTTCCGAGGTGGCGAAGATTACGACCGACGTGGGCGCGACCGCCGGCCATACGGCGTATTATGACCTGAAACTGCGGACGCGCGACGGCCAGGAATTCACGGCGGCCAAGAACCTGGGCAGCAAACCGGAAGCCGACTGGCTGGCGCAGCAGATGGCGGCGGCGGTGAAAAACTCGCCGTAAAAATGGCTCGCATTCGGCGCGGGCCTTTTCACAATTCATCCCGGATGGCCCAACCCCCTTCCAATCAAGTTCCGCCACGCTGGCGCAAGGAAGTTGAGCGCGTGCTCATCACGGAAGCGCAGCTTGCGCGACGCGTCCGCGCCCTGGCGCGCGAAATCGAACGCGACTTTCACGGGCGCGAAACCGTCGTCGTCTCGCTCCTCAATGGCACGGTGATGTTTCTGGCGGATTTGCTGCGGCATCTGAACCTGCCGCTCCGGCTGGATTTTCTGGGTGTTTCCAGTTATGGCGACGGCCTGGAAGCGGGCCACCTGGTTTTCACCAAGGAATTGCGGCTGGACGTGCGTGGCCGCGATGTGCTGCTCCTGGACGACATTCTGGACACCGGCCAGACCCTGAACCGCGTGCTGCCCAAAATTCGCGCCCTCAAACCGCGCCGCATCAAAATCTGCGTATTGCTCGACAAGCCTGCGCGGCGCGTTGAAAAAATCGTGGCCGATTACGTCGGGTTCACCGTCCCGGATGACTTTGTGGTCGGCTACGGTCTGGACTTCGCAGAGCGGTACCGCAACCTGCCCTTCGTCGGCGTGCTGCACTCTCACATCTACAAACAGGCGTGCAAGCGGATCAACCGGAAGTAAGACCACCACCAGTTGTGTCTGCCGAGACAAAAGTAGGGGTTTAAATCGTCAAAGATGCCGAAGGAATCAAGTGAAAGCGAAATTCTGGAAACAACAATTTATTTTTGTAGCCGTCTGGCTTGTCTGCTACAACGCCGTCACTTATTTCTGGAAGTTCAAGTTTAGCCTTTTCGAGATTACGGCGGCTTCCGTGGTAATTGGCATTCTGCTCTGGTTTATTGTCTTCAAAATTTTGAAAGCTTCAAACTGACCCCTACCCGTTTTATCGTCGGCTTGCTTCAACCTGTTGGTTGCCGTAGATTCCAAGGCTTGGATTTTCCAACAAAACAAAGGCCATGGCCCATTTAAACGACAATTATCTCAAGCTCAAAGCCGGTTATCTGTTCCCGGAAATCGGCCGGCGGGTGAAGGCGTTCTGCGACGCCAATCCCGAGGCCGCGCAGCGCCTCATCCGCTGCGGCATCGGTGACGTAACCGAGCCGCTGCCGGCGGCCGTCATTGCCGCGATGCACAAGGCGGTGGACGAAATGGCCGCGCGCGAGACGTTCAAAGGCTACGGCCCGGAACAGGGCTACGACTGGCTGCGCGCGACCATCGCACAAAATGATTTCCGCGCCCGCGGCTGCGATGTGGCCGACGACGAGATTTTTGTCAGCGACGGCACCAAATGCGACACGGGCAATATCCTGGACATCCTCGGCCACAAAAACAAAATCGCCATCAGCGACCCGGTTTATCCGGTCTATGTGGACACGAACGTGATGGCGGGCCACACCGGCGAGGCCAACGAAGCGGGCGCCTACGCGAAGCTGGTCTATCTGCCGTGCCGGCCCAGCAACGGTTTCATTCCCGAACCGCCGAAGCGGCCCGTGGACGTGATTTATCTTTGCTCGCCGAACAATCCGACCGGCGCCGCCGCCAACCGTCCGCAACTCGAGGCGTGGGTGAAATACGCGCTCGAACACAAGGCCGTCATCCTGTTCGACGCGGCGTATGAGGCGTACATCACCGACCCGGCGCTGCCGCATTCGATTTACGAGATTCCCGGCGCGCGCGATTGCGCCATCGAATTCCGCAGCTTTTCCAAAAACGGCGGATTTACCGGGACGCGCTGCGCCTACACGGTGGTGCCCAAGCCCTTGCGGGCGGCCACCAAAACGGGCGAGATGCAACCACTCCATCCATTGTGGCTGCGGCGCACGACGACCAAATTCAACGGCGTGAGTTACATCGTTCAACGCGGCGCGGAGGCGCTGTATTCACCGGACGGCAAGGCGCAGGTGCGCGCGCTGATTGAGCATTATCTCGGCAATGCGAAGGTGTTGCGCGAAGGCGCCAGGAAGGCCGGACTGAAAGTCTTCGGCGGCCTGAACGCGCCGTACATCTGGGTGCGCGCGCCGAAAGGCATCACCAGCTGGCAGGTGTTCGACAAGATTCTTGGCGAAGCCAACGTGGTCATCACGCCCGGCAGCGGTTTCGGCTCGAAAGGCGAAGGTTATTTCCGCATCAGCGCCTTTAACAGCCGCGCGAACGCGGAGGAAGTCGCCCGCCGGTTGCAGGCCTTGAAGTGGTGAAAATCTGGCAGTGGTACTTTTTGGTGGGGCGAGGCTACTGACGAGCCGCCGCCGCTTCGCTTTGGCGCGCCGGGTCGGGCTCGCGAGGATCACCGCGGGGCGGGACAGGCTGCTCGCCACACCGAAAGCCGCAAAACGCACCACCACCGAAAATCAGACTTGCATACACATTTTTTCAAGTATAATGTGTATGCAATGAAACGAACCAACATTGTTTTGGATGAAGGCCTGGTGCGCCAGGGTTTGCGCGCCACCGGCATGAAAACCCGGCGGGCACTGGTGCACCGCGCGCTTCAGGAACTGGTCCGCCGCGAAAAACAAATGGGATTGTTGCCGCTCAAAGGCAAGGTTCGTTGGACAGAAAATCTTGACGCCCTGCGACGCAGCCGGATTTCATGAAGCTGCTCGTTGATTCGACGGTTTGGATTGATTTTTTCGCCGGACGAAAGACCGCCCAGACCGAGAAGCTGGAACA
>JBEKKN010000060.1:0-16721 GCA_050010675.1 Verrucomicrobiota bacterium
GTCAGGGCGGCTTCCAATACCCGCTCACAGTCATCCGGATGGAGCGATTCAATCCAGTTCTGGGGCGAGGCATAAAGGCTTTGACAGGTGCGCCCCCAGATTTCCTCGTACGCCGGGCTGATATAAATGACCTCGTTCTTCCCAGGGTTGGTCATCCAGAACACCTCCCGGATGTTATCGGCCAACTGACGGAACCGTTCTTCGCTCGCCTGCAACACCCGCTCGGCGCGCTTGCGTTCGGTGATGTCGCGCAGGAATGCGAACACGTGATGACCCCGCAACCGGAGGAAGGTGGCGATGACTTCCACCTCGAAGACCTGTCCGTTTTTGTGGCGGTGACGGGTTTCAAAGCGGTCACTGCCGGATTCGATAATCCTTTGCACATGATTTTTGACCAGGTCGCGGGACGGCTCGTTGACTTCCATGTCGCTGATGTGCTTGGACACGAGTTCCTCGCGCGAAAAACCGCTCATGCGGCAGTAGGCCTCGTTGACATCCACGATATTGCCATCCAGGTCAACCATCCAAAAACCCTCCACGGCGGAATCAATGATTTTCTGACTCAGTTCCTCGCGTTCCTGTAGCGCCTCCTCGATTTGCTTCTGCTCGGTGAGGTCGCGAGCCATACCCATGACGGAGACGACCTCTCCCTGCTGATTTCGCAACGGCACCAGCCGCGTCTCAATCCACTTCATGGTGCCGCCGAACGGCTGGTTTCGCTCCGTGCGCGACAATTCACCCGTTGCGAAGACCCGTTGGATGACTTCCTGATTTTGCCGGGCGATCTCCGGTGGGAAAAAATCCACTGACGAGCGTCCCAACAACTCGGTATCCGGTTTGCCCAGCCACCGTATCGCCACCGAATTCACATATTGAACGGCTGAGGCTTGATCGAGAATGAAAATCGCGTCGGGCGATGACTCGGCCAGGGTGCGGTACCGCTCCTGACTCTGCCGGAGTGCGGCCATGGCTCCCTTGAGGCGCACGGTCGTCCGAATCCGCGCCAGAAACTCTTCGGGATCCACAGGTTTGACCATGTAATCATCCGCCCCGGATTCCAGGCCATTGACCTTATGGGAGGCTTTCGTGGCGTCACCGGAAATCAGAACGACAAAGACATCCTGCAAATCATGATCACTCTTGATTTGTCTGCAGACCTCAATTCCATTGAGATCAGGCAGCACGACGTCCACCAGCGCCAGATCAGGGCGCTTTTCGCGGGCCAGCTCAAGACCCTGTCGACCCGTGGACGCCTTCCACACCTCGTAACCAGCGGAGTTGAGAAGTTGCGCAAAGGCACACAGGGTTTCAGGCTCGTCATCCACCACGAGTATGCCGGTGAGTTTGTTCATATCTGCCCCTGGCCTGGTCCAAGCCACAAATATTGTGGTGGTGCAAGGCTAATCGCGAAATAAGTCCCAGCGCAAGGTCAATCACGGAGCCTGAATGGAGTGCTGCAAAATCCTCAGGGACCGCAAACCCACAATCTGACCATCGGTGGCATTTTGCGACTTTTAAACATGAGTCAACCAGTCAAGTTTCAGATGCGACAAATTCCGAAAAATCATTATCGAAAATTCAGAAGAGGGAATGCTTGGTGGTGTCACGACAGCCAGACGAGCAAACAATCAAGTTTGACCACAAAAGGCGAAGCGGAGGCAATGGCCTTAACCATCGGGGGCTTATCCAAAACCCAAAATCACCCAATTATCTAAATCTTTAAATACTTTTTAATTTTCTCCGGTAGCTGATTAAAGTCATCGCCAATGCATCGTAATATTCGTTTTTTCAAAGCATTGGCATCCTCCGGTCGAAGTGAGTCCAGAGATTCCATAATCCCTCTTTCAAACCCGACGTTAAAAGCGCAAACTGCGCATGTTTGGCGACCCTCTCCCACCTGTGATTCAGGAAGGTCAAACAAATATTTGGATGAAGCCTTCTTCCCGTTCTGACATTGTTCCAGATTGCTGACAAGTGGCTCAACGATTTTCTCCCGGCCTAATTGGTATCCTTGCTGATAGGCACAAATCACACACTTGCGTTGGCCTGCTTGAACATGGGAAGTATGAAATTTGGCCAGAACCTCCAATGGGGCGGAGTTTCCATGGTCACAAGATAAATTATCCATAACCTTGGTTGTTTATGCCCTAAAAACAAAAATAACAAGCCGGAAGAATTTTAATATGGGGGGAAGCAGTAATGAATGCGTCTGACCCGCCACGCCTGGATTCCCCCGCAGGATTATGAAATCATGGCGGCATGGATATATCAAAACCTGGATCCGGACCGAGCCGTTTTTCCATTGACATTCCAGGAACAATTGCTACGATGCCGCTACTTTAGAAGTCTGGGGACCGCCCGATTAACCAGACAAAACCCTGAATTGGAAGTAATCTTGTGTACCTCTTTATAAAGTTGAAACCGGCCAAATGGTTTTTTAGAGCACTTGTCACAATTGCGATTTTGGCCTCCAGGCCAATTCTCGCTCAAACCGTCACTATCAGCTGGGATAGCTTGCCATCGGGAGCAGGAGTATATATTACCCCGGATTCGCCTGCTTATGACGGTTACGATTTCTTTTTCGGCGACAGCACATTCGGATCAATAGGCCCCAACGATGGTAATCACGGCCCGTTGCAGTATACCCTTCCAGGGAGCCCGTTACTGGGTGGCAGTGCCCCATATAATGCCTGGGGCAATACTCCCATTCGAGTTGAATCCTTGGATCCGACGCCAGACGAAGCGTTTACATTCTCCGGCTGGTTTTCTGGCCAACCAAACCTTGGTTCAGGAGCGGCACAAGTGGAAGCAGAGGGATTCACAGGCACGAGTTCGACTCCGTCATTCACCACAACTTTTAGCCTGCCTTCGGACGGTTCGTGGGTTGACGAGGACCTCACGGCTTTTGGAGCCTTTAACAAGTTTCTTCTCTCACCCTTGGACGCCAGCGGCAATCCATCCGCCTTCCTGGCAGGCTACATTTATATGGATGACGTCCAATTCACTGTGGTTCCGGAGCCGTCAAGTTGGGCGCTCGCCATCGTGGCGGGCGCTGCGCTTTTTTGTATTAACCGCCGTTGGCGAGCGACTGGAGCAGCGCGGTTAGTTTGATTGCCATCTTATCCGAACCGAACGCTTCAACCCGTTTTCGCACCAGGCTGACTGGGAAGAAATTCCTGATATCCAAACTTTTAGTTAAGGAATGCTTTAGACCAGTTGACGAGGAGCTTCCAGCGTCCATGTTGGCCTGATACTTTTGTTGCGGTAAGGACTCGACCACCTAATTCGTTGATTCTGTAAATAGTGAGCAAGGCATCCCAGCCTGTAGTGGGGACCTGGCGTGGCTTGTGTTTCAGGGCAAGTATTTTATGCATACAGGCTCATTGAGCACAATTTGTGCCGTCGAGAAGGAGGATTCATAACTACGGCCCATCGGCACCTTTCACTTTTACGATGTCGGTAAAAAGTGGCTAACATACCAAGTGGAAACCGGGGGTTTCAATTCAGGCCGGCGCGCCCAATTGCAGGCGTTTGTCGCTTTCGAGCATCGTTTTCAAGTTCGCCCAGTTCGCCTCGTTCATGTCGTTAAACGCGTTCAGGTAAACGGCCACGGCTTCCCCGGGATACTTGGTCAGCAGCGTGTCAATGGCGGATTTCAATCTGGCGTCGTCCATCGTCGCGGGCAGATCGTCCACCACGCCTTCGTTGTTGGGCAGGCCGAGCGCGTTGAGAAAATCCACCAGCATCGACCGTTGTTTTTTCACCAGCCACACGCGGATGAGTCCGGCGGCGGCGGTTTCAAGCGTCGGGCGGGACAGGGAGGCAATCATCGCGGCCTGCCGCTGGGCGCGCGGCTGGCGTTCCAGAAACACCGGACGCACGTGGCGCGCCTGCGCCACCGCCGCGAGGGCGGCCTTGTAGGCGGGCTTGTCCGATTCGTGGGTGAAATCGAGCATTTCATTCGCCAGAGCGGCCGACATGAAACCGAAGAGTTCGTGGGAGGTTAACATTTGAAAGTTGAGAGTTGAGAGTTGAAGGTTGAGAGTTGGAAATTAAATGGTCGTGACGGAGATCTTATTTTTTTTGGCCAGTTGTCCGCAAGTTTCCTGTTCCAGCAACAGTGTCTTTCCGGCTTCGAGCGCGAGCACGGCCACCCCCGACGCGGCGCAGGTTTCCACAGTTTGTGCGCCCAGGCAGGGAATGTCGAACCGCATGTCGTGATTGAGTTTGGCGACCTTGACGGCCACCGCACCGCGGTCCTTGCCCGCCAGCTTGCCGCCGCGCGCGAGGCATTGGTCCGTACCCTCAAAACCCTCGACGGCCAGCACCACGCCGTTTTTGACCACGACCAGCTGGCCGATTTCGAGCCGCGATGTTTCCTTGGCGATGCGAAATCCAAAGGCCACATCGGATTGTTGTTCGGCCGAGAGTTTCGGGCCCAGTTGAAAACCGGCCTGGGGCATGAGTGGTTTGAGCCACGGCGTGGCTTCAATCAATTCCACGCCGTCCTTTTTCAATTCCTCCGCGATGGCGCCGAAAATGGTGTGCGCGTTCTTTTCCTTCAATCGCAACAACACTCCCATGGCCCGCAAATCGGGCCGCAGGTCGTAGAGGTTTTTGGGCGCGATCTGACCCACCATGACGCACTGCGGGATGCCGCGGCCGGTGAAGGCGGCAATCATTTTGGACAGCTGGCCGACCTTGAGCCAGATGATTTCGTCCACCAGCGGGGCCAGTAATGGGTCCGTTTCATTTTCAAATGCGACCGCGACGAGGCGTTTGACGCCGGCCATTCGCGCCTGCCGGGCAAATTCCAGCGGCAACGAACGGTTGCCAGCAATCAGGCCAAGGGCGGCGGGCGCGTTCATTTGAAGGTAGAATGAGGAAGGAAGAATGAAGAAACAAGTTGGAAGCGCGTTGCTGTATTTCTACGGGCACAATCAGGCCGCGGTTTGGAGTCCCGCGTTTACGCGACCGTTTGGAACTCCAAACAACAGCGGTGGCAAATTTGCGCCGTTTCTGCATTCATCCTTCTGCCTTCTTCATTTCCAATGTCCCGTCCCGGCACAGGCTGTCTCATTCGGTAAAATGTTGACGACCACTGTAAAATTAAATTACCCGGACGCGGCACCGGCCCTCAAAAAGGCATTGTCCAAATGTGGCTTGCAAGGTGCTTTGCCGGAGGTGATGTCGTACCTTGAATCATCCGATAAAAAAATGGCTTCGCCGCTGCCACCCAGTGGCGCGGAAAACCGGCGGGAAAATGACAAAGCCGACTCCGACCGGCACATCTCGTCCACCTTGGCGCACGAATTAAACAACCTCCTGACCGTCGTCCAGGGCCATGCCGAACGCCTTTTCCTCAAACATCAGGAGGACTCCGCGCTGGCGTCGAGCCTGAAAACCATTTCGAATGCCACCCGGCGCGCCGGCGAACTGGTCCGCAATGCCCCCAAAATCGATCTGAGTCCACCGGCGGCGTAGTTTTTCCGGTAACGGAGGCTTGTTACCGCCGCATTTTCCCAGGTGACTTTGAAGAGTCCGCCGCTCGCCGAGCGCCGCTGCAGTCCTGTTGCCGGGATCTCATTTCCAATAACTCCAGTTCACGTCGGGAAACAGGTTGTCGCGGGATTCCACTTCACCCAGCCATTTTTCGTCCACGGCCGTTTCGGTCAATTGTTCGTGCAGGGCGATAAAACGCAGCAAATGGTCCTTCACCCGGCGGCGCGCGTAGTCCGGGCTGGTGCCGGCGCGTAAAATGAACGGCCAGTCGCTGGCCTGCGCCAGCAACAATTCGCGCGCCGCCTGCCGCAAGGCCCGGGCCTTCAGGCCGGTCGCCGCCGGGAATTTCCGGGCGAGGCCCGTCATGCGCTCCTGCGCGATTTGCAGGTGGGGATAAATCCATTCGTTCGACTCATTCAGCCACGCCCGCCAGTAACCCTCCTCGCCCCAGCTCGAGGCGCCGGGGGTGGCGACCTGGTTGGTCGGGTGACGGTGTAGATATTCGCCCGGCGTGATGAGCGTGAGGATTTTCTGGTCGTAATACAGCTTGCGCACGAAATAATCGAGAAATTCGGGCCCTTCGTACCACCAATGGCCGAATAATTCCGCGTCATAGGGAGCGACGGCGATGGGCGGGCGGTCTAGAAATCCCGCGATGCCCTGGCATTGTTTGACGCGCTCGTCGAGAAAATGCCGGGCGTGTTCATTGGCCGCCTGCAGGGCCAGATCGCGCTGGTAAATCTGCTTTTCCCCGGGACCGCCGGTGATGCGATAATACTTGATGCCGGTGAAACCGCGGTTCTCCGGCGAAGGCAGGTGCGGCTTCACGTAATCGAAGTCGAGGTCGAAACCAATGTCGCGGTAAAAATCGCGGTAGCGCGGGTCGCCGGGATAACCTTCGCGCTGGCTCCAGACCTGCCGTGAGGAATCGAAGTCGCGGCCGAACGCGGCGATGCCGTTGGGTGTGAAGATGGGCGCGAACGTGCTGTAGCGCGGTCGGGGACGCGCGTGCAATACGCCATGGGTGTCGAGGATGAACCATCGGATATTGGCCTCCTGCAAAACCATTTCCACACCTTCGGTATAGGCACATTCCGGCAGCCAGATGCCGACCGGGTCGCGGCCGAAACAACCGCGGTAGTGGTCGCGCGCCGTCAAAATCTGCGCGCGCAACGCCGGCGGATGGCCGGCCAGCAGGGGCAACAGCGCGTGCGTCGCAGCCGTGGTGATGATTTCGATGCGGCCTTCATCCTGGAAGGTGCGGAAGGCGCCGACGAGATTGCCCTCCCAGGCCTGCAAGCTGTTGCGGATGGAAACAAACCGGTGATGATACATCCACGCCAGTTCGCGGAAGGCACGGTCCCAGTGCGTGCGATGGATTTCCTTTTCGGCCAGTTCGATGAGGCGGTTGAGATGCCGCTCGTACCGTTTGCACAACAGCGGGTCGAGCAGCATCGCGCACAAGGTCGGCGAGAGTGAAAACGTCAGGCGCGCGTCCATGCCGTCGCGTTTCCACCCATCCAGCATTTGTAACAGCGGGATATAGGTCTCGGTGATGGCTTCGAAGAGCCAGCATTCCTCCAGAAACTTCTCGTGCTCGGGATGGCGCACGAACGGCAGGTGCGCGTGCAGAACGAGGGATAAATATCCTGGCATAATCGTTCAAAACCCGGCGGTCACTCGTCCAGTTTGTCGGAAATCCATTTTGCCAGCGCACTGGCTTTGATCAAACCCGCCACTCCCAGGGCAAGCATACTGGCCGGGAGGATGACATCAAAAATCCGCCAGGGCGCATGGTGGGCGGAACTTTCCAGCCAGCCCAGACTCAATTCAACCACGCCCAGGCCAATCAACGCCACGGCAATGAAACGAACCAGCATCAAGGCTCCACGGAGGGGCGCGTCCATGAGGTTCACAGATTTTCCGGCAATGGCGCTTTCAATGACGGGTCCTGCGGGTGCGCGCCGACCTCGCCCAGATAATCCGTCGTGCGGCTGAATTTCAAATCCGCCGCGCGGGCCTCCGTGCCGTCGGTGGAAACGGCGACCGCGGGCAAATCATATTTTCCGTCCGGCAGCGCAAAGCGGTAGCTGAACGAGCCGTCGGGGCGCAATTTAATCTCATGACCCCCGAGCGTGACCTTGGCGGTCGGCTCGGTCGCGCCGTAAATGATCAATTCCGCGTTGACGTTGAACCAGAACCCCTTTGCCTGCTCGGTGCCCCCAAAGGGGCTGGACAGGCTCGAAACGCCGAGCGAGGAAATCTCGTGGTCCAGCCGGCGGCGGATCAATTCCGTGATCTCCAGCGAACCCATCCACACGCGTCGGACGTCGTCAATGTTGATGATCTTGGCCAGCGCCTGCTCCTGCTGGGGCGTCCAGGTTGGAGTCGGCCGGGAAACCGCGCGCGGCAGGTCCGGGTGACCTTCCCGCCGAAGCTCTTCAAGCGCCTGGGCCAGGGGAAGATTTTCCTGCACGGCAGCCTTGATGATCTCCATCAACCGGGCAAACGGAAATTCAAACGGGATCGTCGCGAATTCGGCGCCGGCTTCCGGTGAAACCGCATCCGGCGGGGTGACCGTGGCCGCCGACTCCGCCACCCGCACCCATTTGCCGAGCGACGAGTAGAAGCCGAGTTCGGCGGCGTAGGAATCGCCGGCGCGTTCGACGTGCGCAAACCAATGGCGCGATTCGGGGTGGACGTGGATTTCGGTGATCGGATGGCCCTCCAACTTGTGCGGATACACCCGCAGAACCAGATGACCGTCGGTCGAGCGCGTATTGCAGCGCGTTTGTTGCTCGCGGGTCAGATCCCAGTGCGCGTAAAGCCAGTGCGGATCACGGGCGGTCAAAAACAACTGGCGCGTGCCGTAGGCCTCGGGCAACTCGGCCTCGGTGGTTTCAAAATGTTGCGAGGGGGGCACGGGACCGAGGGCATATTTCCGACCTGGACCACCGACGGGTGGGAGCGCGGGTCCATCGCCTTCGAGCAGTATGGCCGGAATTTCGATTTTTTTGCGGCGCGCGGTTTCGTCGGTTTTGGGTCCGGCGGCGCGTTTGGCTTCCACCGGAGCAGTGGTGGATTCGAAAGTGGAAACGATGCTGCCCTTCAATTTTCTCACCGCCGGGCGTTTGGTTTTTACAAGTTTGGAGGGGCTGTCGTTGTCGGCGGATTCTTCTGGCAGGGTTTGAGCGGCACGGTGTAAACGCGCGATCGGGGTGTCGGTCTTCTTCTTGACTGATGCGGTTGCCGGTTTTCTTTTCATAGCAGCAATTCCCTGTTTCTTGGCGATGACTTCATTGCCATGCAAAAGTTTACGGCGGAAGAACGGGTAACGCAACGGGAATTTCAATCGTCAAATGCGCTTGCCGTCCGCCATCAAGTATGTTTTGATGAGCATAAGTCGCATGAGCCATCCTGAACGCACTGGGGTCGCCCGGTTGCCGTCCACCATCTTCGTGGTGGACGATGAACAGATGTTGCTGGATTTGGCCGAAATGATTCTGGAACCGGCGGGGTTTCACGTGTGCTTGTTCATCGACCCGCAAAGGGCGCTGGCGGAATATGTTGCCGCCCAATCGCCGCCGGATGTCCTGGTGACCGATTTTGCCATGGCCGGCATGAACGGCATGGAATTGATCCGCGAATGCAAACGGGTCAACCCGCGCCAGAAAACCATCCTGCTCAGTGGCACCGTGGACGAGAGTATTTACACACGATCCGACGTCAAACCGGACCATTTCCTGGCCAAGCCTTATCAAATCAATAAACTGGTCGAGGTGCTCCACTCACTGATCGCCCGGTGAGACATTCAAATTTGCCTTGAAAACCGGTGGCCACCATTAAATATCACGCTTATGAAAACGCTCAAAAAAATATTCTGGGGTGCGGTCATCGCCCTGGTCGTTCTCGTCGTGGTTGGCATCATCATCGCCGGCACGTTCCTGGGTGACATCGTGAAACGGGGCGTTGAAACCGTCGGCCCGAAGATCACCCAGGTTTCCGTCAAACTGGATGAAGTGCAGCTGTCGTTGTGGACCGGCTCGGCCGAGGTCAAAGGCTTGGTCGTCGGCAATCCCGACGGTTACCAAACCCCGCAAGCCATCAGCGCCGGCCTGATTGCCGTCGGCGTAAATCCCCTGTCCGTGTTGTCCGACAAAATTGTTGTGCGCTCGCTGCACGTGGAATCCCCGGAAATCACTTTTGAAGGGGGCTTGGGCGGCAACAATCTCAGCAAAATCATGGACAACGTCAACGCCGCCGCCAAAAACGCCGCGCAAACCGGTGGCACAATCTCAACCAATGCCACCACCCAGGCCAAACCTGCCAAAAAATTTGAAGTGGATGATCTCCTGATCACCGGCGCCAAGGTTCATGTGAACCTGACGGACCCGGTGGAAAGGGAAATGACACTTTCACTGCCACCGATACACCTCACGGATTTGGGCCAGAATGCGGATGGCATTACCGCGGCTGAACTGACCCGGAGTGTGCTGGACGTGATTGTGACCGCCACCGTAAAGGCGGTCAGCGAAGCTGGCATCAACAAGGGCGCAGAAAAACTGATTAAAGCAGCCGGTAAAAATATGGACGCCGGCACCAGTAAAATCCTCACCAAGGGACTCGGCAACTTGTTGGGCAAATGAGATTCGCCCGGTGCCGGTCCGCGACCACCGTGTCGGTAATTTTGGGATTGCCAACCTGATGGATTATTCCTAGGATTCCATCATAAGCCCGAGGCGAGGTTATGTTTTTTGGCGTTGACTATTATCCTGAGCAGTGGGTCTTCCCTTACAGCGGCACCGCTGACAACCCCGAGGGCGCATGGGAACGCGACGCCGAATTGATGGCCCAGGCCGGCATCAATGTGGTCCGGATCGGTGAACTTTCCTGGGGCATTTGCGAACCCAAAGAAGGCAAATATGATTTCCTCTGGCTGCGCCGGGTCATGGACATCATGCAACATCACAACATCAAGGTTGTCCTCGGCACGCCCACCGCCGCGCCGCCCATCTGGCTGGCCAAAAAGCATCCCGAAATTCTGCCGCTGGACGAGCATGGCCTGGTCAAACACGAAGGCACGCGCCGCGCCGCCTGTTTCAACAACGACGCCTATTGGAACGCCTCCAAGCGGCTCGTGGAAAAAATGGCCGAGGCCCTGGGCGACCATCCGCAATTGGTCGCGTGGCAAATTGACAGCGGCCTGGGCGGACACCAGACCGAGTGGTCGTTCAATGAAGATTCGCGCCTGGAATGGCAAAACTGGCTGAAACTGAAATACAAAACCGTCGAGCGGCTCAACGACCAGCTCGGCTTGCGTTACCTCGGCCAGATTGTCACTTCCTTCGAGGATGTCCCCATGCCCATGTCTGCGCCCACGTCGCACAACGCAGCCTTGTTGCTGGACTGGTGCCGGTTTTGCAGCGACGCCATTGTCGCCTTCGTCCGCATGCAGGCCGACGTGTTGCGCGAGCATTGTCCCGATCAACCCGTGACCGTCAATCTGCGTGCGCTCCACCGGAAATTTGATCACTTCGACATGGCCGATGCCGTGGATTTCGTTTCGGTCGAAAGCCGGCCCGCGATCAAAACCAAACCGTCCGAACTGGCGTGCGACATCGACATCCTCCGCTCGCTGAAAAAAAACGGTGTCAAAACGCCCGACGCTGATTGCGGTTTCTGGGTCATTGAACAAAAGGCGGGCCAGGTCAACTGGCAGGACGTCAACTCCCTGGTGCGGCCCGGCATCATCCGGCTGTTCACGTATCAACTCATATCCCGGGGCGCGTGCGGCGTGCTGTATTATCACTGGCGCCAGCCGCGCATCGGCAATGAGAAATTTTATGGGGCGGTCCTGCCGCACCACCTCGAAGGCAACAACCGTGTCTTCAAGGAAATCAGCCAGATCGGCGAAGAACTGAAGCTGCTCGCGCCCGCGCTCAGGGACACAAAAGTCGTCGCGCAAACCTGCATTCTTTACACCCACGACAACGATTGGACGCTGCAACAGCCAATGCAGCCCAACAAATTCTTCAACCTGCGCGAGCACATCCAGCTCATTTACAATGCGCTCCATGATCGCAACATCCCCGTGAATTTCGCGCGCCCCACCGAGGACCTGTCCCCCTACAAAATTGTTTTTGCGCCATCCCTGCATCTGCTGGCCGCCGGCGAGGCCGACCGCCTCAAACTGTACGTCCAAAACGGCGGCACGCTGGTCAGCACGTTCAACACCGGCCTCGTCAATGAACACAGCATCGCGCCCGACACGGGGTACCCGAATGACCTGACCGATTTATTTGGCATGGAGGTTACGGAATTCGATCCCATTCCGCCCGGGGAGGAAAATCATCTGACATTCAAGGGCGCGTTTTCCACCAGCCACGTCCATCCCGCGCGGCTCTGGTGCGACATCATCGAACCCAAGGGTTGTCAGGTGCTGGCCACTTTCGCCAAGGATTTTTATGCCGGCCGGCCGGCCTTGACGATGAACACCTTCGGCCTCGGCCGGGCCGTTTACCTCGGCACCATGAGCCACCAGCATTTGTATCACGACCTCGTCGTCTGGCTGCGCCAGATGGTCGGACTGCAACCGCTGCTCAAGGTTCCCGAAAACGTCGAAGTCAGCATGCGCGAGAAGGAAGGCTTGCGCATTTACTTCCTGATCAACCACCAAAACTCGCCCGTCCGCATCCAGTTCTATAAACCGATGCACGATTTCCTCACCGGCAATACGTTTTCCGGCAACTACGACATTCCGCCGCACGGCGTGCTGGTCCTGGACGAACGCATCGAGGCGAAGCCGGTGGATGTCACGGTCTGAGGCTGGCTGCTGCTCCCCGGTGAATTTCACCAACGCAATTCCCGCTGCGCTCGCCTGCCTGAGCCTTGCGCTGGCACTCTGGCAATGGCTGGCAGCCCGGCGATTCCCCCTCCACCAGCGGGTCACGGACCCGTCTTTTACGCCGGCGGTTACCCTGCTCAAGCCTCTCAAAGGCGGTGATGCCACCACCGCCGCTTCGCTGCAAAGCTGGTTCAGCCTGGATTATGCCGGGCCGACCCAAATCCTCTTCGGCATCGTCGACGCCAGCGATCCGGTTGGTAAAACGGTCCGCGAACTCATTGAAAAAAATCCCGGCCGCGACGCGCAACTGATGGTCTGCGGCGAATCCCTGGGAACCAACGGCAAAATTTCCACGCTCATCCAGCTCGAACGATTGGCGAAACACGAACTGATCCTCGTCAGCGACGCGGACGTGCGGGTACCGGCGGATTTTCTCGTCAATGCCGTGGGGCCGTTGCACGATGATGAAACCGCGCTGGTAAATTGTTTTTACCGTCTGGCCAACCCGGCGACGGCGGCCATGCTCTGGGAAGCCATCGCCGTCAATGCCGACTTTTGGAGCCAGGTATTGCAGGCCATCAGCCTCAAGCCGCTCGACTTTGCTCTCGGCGCAACCATGCTCGTGCGCCGCCCGGCGCTGGACGAAATCGGCGGTTTCAATTCCCTGGTGGATTGCCTCGCCGACGATTACCAACTGGGTCATCGCCTCGCCGAAAAGGGCCATCGCGTCGCCCTCTGCCCGGTCGTGGTGGAATGCTGGGATGCGCCGATGACCTGGCGCGGCGTCTGGCGGCATCAACTCCGCTGGGCGCGCACAATTCGCTGCTGCCGGCCCCTGCCCTATTTTTTCAGCATCCTGTCCAACGCCACCCTCTGGCCGCTGCTCTGGTTGTCGGTTTCTCTGGTTTCGCCAGCAAGGCCCTGCCCTGCGCTCGCGGCCATCGTCTGCCTTTTAATCCGAATTTGCCTTGCCCAAAATCTTCAGCGCCGGCTGACACCAGACCGCCAATTGGTTTCACCGTTCTGGCTGGTGCCGGTGAAGGATTTGCTGCAAATCGTCCTCTGGTTTGGCGCGTTTTTGGGCCGCACGGTCGAGTGGCGCGGACAACGGATGAAACTTCATCGGGACGGAACCGTGCGTGCAGAACCGTGAGCCGGACTGCTGATGTCCCGCCAATTCGCACGGTCTGTTTCCAAAGCAGGATCAATCAAGACTGGCGGTGGAAGGGCGAAGACGAAGCGATCTGACCTTGGGACCGGCCACTCCCGCGCCACCTTGTGAATAACTTTCCCGGATTTTCCTTGATTTCATCGATGAATGATGGGCATAAGTAAAGACATTCCAATCAGCCGGTGGAACACAGTCGAAGGGATGTTATGAAAATTACGTTTAATGTGCCGAGGCGGTCATTTTATTTGGCCTGTGCACTATGGGCAGCGGTTTGTCTTCCCGCAATTTCCTCCGACGTCCAGTCCGGAGAGCTTCAGATCAAGTCGGTCCAGGGCCAGGTGGCGTTTTCGACCGACCATTCGACATGGGCAGATCTGAAGCCCGGCATGGTTTTGACACAAGGCGCCGCGCTTAAGACCGGACCGGATTCCACCGCCGACCTGGAATTTGCCTATAGCGGAACCGAGCTCCGCCTGAGGCCGGGTTCGTTGCTTGAGTTGGTCAGGATGAATGAAGTGGTGGCCGAAGAAAACGTCATCATTGATACGCGTTTGAATCTCAAATCCGGCAGCATGATCGGTTCACAGCACAAGCTGGCCAAACCTTCCACCTTTACCATTATGACGCCAAACGGTTCCGCGACCATTCGCGGAACGGAGTATCTGGTCAGTTCCGACGGCGGCGTAACCTGCATGCGAGGCGAGGTAGCCGTCAATTCCTCCCACCAGGGCGGTCCGGTCACCGTTCAAGTCCCCGCCGGTTTTTCCTTCAATCCGGCCACGGCTCAAGTGGTGGCGACCGCCACGGCTCATCTTACCAGTTTCAGCCAGGACATTCAGTGCGTGCGCGAAAATGCGGATAAACTGGGAAACCGCGGAAAGGGTTTTAACGACTGCGATTCTGACGGAGATCACGATCACTGCGTATCACCTGTCAAAGGCCATGACCACGACCATGACCATGACCACGACCACGATCATGACCACGACCACGATCATGGTAATGACCATGATTATGGTGATAATCACGGCGATGACCATGGGGATGGTCACAACTTCTGATCGCAGGCCAGCTGCCTTCCAGCGATGGGGATTAAGCCATTGCGGCGGCAGATGCCGCTGCCCACTTTGTGATTTTCGATTGCGGGTTGCGGGTTGCCGGGTGAAATTTCCACGACATGGCAACCCTCTCCGAAGTTTCCGCCGATTTGATATATGAACTGCCTTCCGTCGTCGAACGATTGAATCTGGCGGAGCTGTTTTCAAAACCGCAGCCGCTGGAAATTGAACTGGGCTGTGGCGACGCTTCGTTTCTGGTCGATTACGCCCAGCGGCATCCGGAACGGAATTGCATTGGCATCGAACGGTTGCTCGGCCGCCTGCGCAAGCTGGATCGCAAAGGCCGTCGGGCCGGACTGACGAACCTGCGCGGCGTGCGCATCGAATCGTCCTATTTTCTGGAATATCTGCTGCCGCCCCGTTCAGCCTCCGTCCTGCATGTCTATTTTCCCGACCCGTGGCCAAAGAAAAAACACCACAAACACCGGCTCATCAACCCGCACTTTGCCGATACCGCCCACAACGCGCTCCCGCCAGGAGGCGTGGTTTACCTGCGGACAGACGACCGGGATTACTTCGAGCAAATGACCGGCGTATTCGGCGCCAATCCGGGGTTTGAAAAGGTAGAGACGCCAGGTGAATTGTCAGGATTGCTGACGGATTTCGAGCGGGAATTTCAAGAGCGCGGAATAAAAACCCTTCGCGCGGCGTACCAACTACGTGACCCGCACGGATAGCGGTTGAGTTCGTAAATCGTAAATCGCCAATCGTAAATTCATCACACATCAATCACCGGGCCATCATCGTCGCGGGGTTTTTTGGGCGGAGGGGGTCGCCGCTGGACAGTGACACGCGCGTTACCGGTCAAAACATTCAGCGCGACCGACACAATGCTGATGATGAGCGCGCCCAGAAAGGCAAATCCGAAACTGTCCACCTGAAAATGCGGCGCGAGCAGCCACCCGACGAATCGCAGCAGCACGGCGTTGATGACCAACGTGAACAGACCGAGCGTGAAAATCAGCAGCGGCAGCGTAAGGAGCATCAAAACCGGCCGGACGAATGCATTGAGAATGCCCAATAACAAGGACGCAACAACGAGATCCGTCGGGTTTGCATAATGGATGTGACCATGCAGGACGATGGCCGCAATCAACACCGCAAACGTGTTGATGGCCCAATTGCCAAGAAAGCGCAGAAATTTTCCGGTTCCCGGTTGCATGTTCACACGCCAAAATTATCAGCCTTTTTCACAATGCGCCACACGACACGGAAAAACAAGGAACGATTTGATTGGATTCTTCATCCCCATCATTCCAGACTGCAATCCATTATGCGAACCGCTCGATTCCTCTTCTTCGTCTGGCTGGGCTTGGGGATTGCGTCGTCAATGTTCGCTCAAAACGTCATCGCCCCCGGCGCAAAACTTGAAAAACTGGCGGGTGGTTTTGATTTCACCGAAGGTCCAACCTGCGACCGGGCCGGCAACGTGTTTTTCGTGGACCAGCCAAACGATCGCATCATGGAATGGTCGATCGACGGAAAGTTATCCACGTTCCTGCAGCCATCCGGTTACGCCAACGGTATGTGCTTTGACGCCAACGGCAACCTGATCGCCTGCGCGGACGAACACAACGAGCTTTGGTCCATCGCGCCCGATAAAAGAGCGACGGTGCTCATCAAAAACTTTAAGGGCAAATATCTCAACGGCCCGAACGATGTCTGGGTCGCCCCCGGCGGCGCCATGTATATCACCGATCCGTTTTACCGGCGCACCTGGTGGGACCACGACAAAATGGCCTTGGACAGTCAGGAGGTTTTTTATCTTTCATCGGACGGGAAAAATCTTGTGCGGGTGACGGATGATTTGAAAAAGCCCAACGGCATCACCGGCTCGCCGGATGGCAAAACCTTGTTTGTCTCGGATATTGGCGCGGGACAAACGTGGCGTTATGACATCCACCCGGACGGTTCGCTCACCAACAAAACGCTGTTTTGCAAAATGGGTTCCGACGGCATGACGATCGACGAGAAGGGCGACATTTATATTTGCGGTCATGGCGTGACCATCTTCGACAAAAACGGTCAGCGGATCGAACATGTGGATGTACCGGAACCGTGGACGGCGAACGTCAGTTTTGGTGGC
>JBEKKN010000061.1:0-24149 GCA_050010675.1 Verrucomicrobiota bacterium
AGCGTCAATACCGCTGCAATGGACGCCTGGCGGTCTCCCGACTCCAGTCGCGACAAAAAGGCCCGTGACAGGGCGCTCCGGCAGGCCAGTTCCTGCAACGTCCATCCCCGTCGCTGGCGCAGTTCGCGAAGCCGCGCGCCAAAGGAACAAAGCTGGGAATGAACTGTATCGTCCGGCAATGTGTGCCTTTCAGGTAATGTTGTTGTCATACAGGCAACCTACCGAAAGCATCACTAATGCCAATCATGCCGCGCTCGAATTCTTAAGAAAAACTGGAAAAGGCGAATCGAGGTTGAAAATGTTGCTGTCGTGAATTGCGCAGCGCGGTCAAATAAAATCCAAAAAATTATAACACCAGTCCGTCGCCGAGGCGCAACGACTTGCCCGCTTCCGCCGGTGGAATGGAGGTGTTCACCGTGAACCGGTAAAAATGATTGAAACGTTGCGCGTTCGCCCATTCGGGAAGATGTTTTTTTCGCAGCTCCATGAATTTCTTTTGAAAATCACCGGTGGGCCGCCCGGAATCCGGGTCGCGTGTGGGAACGACACAACGTTGGCAGGGGTTGTGGCCGAAAAATTTCACCGGACCGATCTGGAACGGCTTGAGTTCGTCCGGCGCACCGAACAGGCGGTCTTCGCCAAACGGCTCGCCACCAGTCAGTTCCAGATTCGTCCGAAAACGGCGCCGCACACTTTCCAGTGTCATTTCGGGGAACCAGCCTTGAATCGCGCGGAGACTGGCCTCGCCCGTGATCGTCGGTCCAAAAGCCGTGCGATCATCCGGAAACCCGCTCTGCGGTTCATGCCGCAAGACCACGGAAAAACCAAAAAAATCACTCAACCATCGGTTCACACCCGCCCGGTCGTCCAAGGGAAACTGCGCCGGCGATTCGTCGTTCGGCGACAACCGAACCTCGGTAATTTTCGGGTTGAAGGCGCAGCGCAACTCATGGACGCGCGGCGTGCGTTTGCCGTTCACCACCTTTCCGTCCGCATCGTAAATGGCGTAGCTGCGGTCGTTTTCGAGAATGCCGCCGCCGGTAATGCGGACCGTTTCGACCGCGAGGCCGTCCAGGGACTTGATGGGAAATATGGTGATACGCCCGAGTTGCATTCCGAACGCGAACTCAATACCGCAATCGTCCGCCGTGCGGCAACCCATTTCCGGCAGGTTTCGCCACGAGAAAAAGTTTTACGCGAACATCCCAACATTGCGGACGTTGCGCGTTCCGGTTGACAGGTCATCCTGAAAACGGTTTCATGACGGCCACGGGAGATGATCGGCCTTTCCGAAATACAGATCGCCCTGCTGCTCGCCGCCGTCTTCGCGGTGGCGTTTTTTTACTCCTCCGTTGGCCACGGCGGTGCGACGGGCTATCTCGCCGCGCTTGCGTTGCTTGGCGTCGCCCCCGCCTCCGCGCGCGTGGCGGTATTGATTGCCAACGTTCTCGTGGCGGGCATTGCGTGGGGACAGTTCTGGCGTGCGGGACATTTTGACTGGCGGGTGCTGTTGTCGTTCGCGGTTATTTCCGTGCCCTGCGCCTGGCTGGGCAGCCGTATCCACATCAGCCCCCAGGTCTATAAAATGGTCCTGGGCGCGGTGCTGGCCGCCGCCGGGTTGACCCTGCTGTTCCGGGCGCGCTGGCAAACCGACGACGTGCCGCTCCAGAAATTTTTCCTGCCGCTCGCCCTGCTTATCGGTGCGGTACTCGGATTTCTGGCGGGTCTGACCGGCATCGGCGGCGGGGTTTTTTTAAGCCCGATGCTTTATGTGTTCCGCTGGGTAAAACCGAAAACGACCGGCGGCATCGCGGCAGGATTCATCGTGCTGAACTCCATCGCCGGACTGATCGGCACGGGTTGGCAAAAGATTGTACATGTCGGGCCGTTGCTCTGGCTCACCGTACCCGCCGTCACCGGCGCGCTCCTCGGTACGCACTTCGGTGCCCGGCGCTGGAGCAGTGTCATTTTCAGCCGCGTCCTCGCGGGCATCCTCATTTTTTCCGGTGGAAAATTGTTGATTGAGGCGGCCACTCGTTGAAATTGTACCCACCATGCGCATCCTGTTTTTCGCCCAGCTCAAAGACGCCACCGGCTGCGATGATTGAGGCGGCCACTCGTTGAAATTGTACCCACCATGCGCATCCTGTTTTTCGCCCAGCTCAAAGACGCCACCGGCTGCGATTCAACCGAGCTCGCGCCGCCGGCGCCGCTGAATGCGGAGCAGCTTTGGGCGGAATTGCTGAAGAATTTTCCGAAGCTCGCCGCCCATCGCGCCAGTGTCCGGATCGCCACCCATTGCGAGTATGCCGCGCCCGACGCCATTTTTGCGGCGGACGACGAAATTGCGCTCATTCCGCCGGTGTCCGGCGGGTGAAACTTTTTTGCATGGAAATTGATATCCAACTTGTCCACGAACCGGTTGCGGACCCGATCCCGCCGCCGCCATGGGGCGCCGTCGGTGCCTGGCTGGAATTTCGCGGCGTGGTCCGGAGCGAGGAAAATGGCGGGAACATTTCCGCTCTCGAATACGAGGCCTATCCGGAAATGGCGGTTCACGAAATCCGGCGCATCCTCGAATCGCTTGCCACAACAATTCCGTGCCGCGCCGTGAAGGTGATTCATCGCGTCGGCGTCATTCCCGTCGGTGAAACGGCCATCTACGTCGGCGTGGCATCCCCGCATCGCGGCGAAGCCATCGCCCTGCTGGCCGGATTCATGGACCGGCTTAAACAGGACGTGCCGATCTGGAAGCGGCGGGCGTTGCCCTTCGAAAACGAATCGAACAAAAATCGCGCGCCCGTTGCGGCCCAAACCCCGTTGATTTCCCTGGATGAAGCGCTGGCCGAAATTCATTCACAGGCTCAACCGTTACCCGCCGTCCGGACGCCGCTCGCCCGGGCCTTTGGCCGCGTCCTGCGTGAAACCGTCGCCGCGCCGACGGATTTGCCCGATGCCGACCGTTCCACGCGCGACGGTTATGCGATGCGCGACGACGACAATTCGGGGATCTTTTTGGTCGTAGACACGCTGCACGCCGCCGACTGGAAACCCCGCCAGCTCCAGCCCGGCGAAGCGGTCCGCGTCGCCACGGGCGCGGCCCTGCCGTGCGAAAACCTGCGCGTCGTGATGCAGGAGCACGTTGAGCGTGACGGCCAGAGAATCCGGATCAGCCGGCACGAACCGGCCCGGAACGTCCGCTTGCGCGGCGAAGACGTAAAGGCCGGGCAGCCGCTCGTGCCGGCCGGCGTTCGCCTGGAGGCGGGCAGGCTCGCGTTGCTCGCGTCCGCCGGCTGCGCTCAACCGCTCGTCAGCCCGCGCCTGCGCGTCGTTCATTTCACCACTGGCGATGAAATTGTGCCGCCCGACCAGACCCCCAGACCGGGGCAGATCCGCGACAGCAATTCGATTTTGATCCACGGTTTGCTCCAAAAATTTCCCGGTGACGTGGTGCCGGCGCATCTGCCGGAGGATTTCGAGGCAGCCAAACAACTGGTTTCCACCATCCACCTTCCACCCTCAACCTTCAACCTGCTTCTGATCTCCGGCGGCGCGAGCGTCGGCGACAAGGATTTCACCCGTCCGCTGCTGGAATGCCTTGGATTTGAGATCGTTTTTTCACAGGTCAACGTCCGTCCCGGCCGGCCGCTGATTTTTGGAGTGAACGGATCGCGGGTTGCGTTCGGCCTGCCGGGCAACCCATTGTCGCATTTTGTCTGTTTTCATTTGTTTGTCGCCGCGGCACTGGCGAAACTCACGGGCGCGGCACCGGAAAAGTTTCAGCGCGGCCGGCTGGCGGCAAAACTGGATGACGCGCCGTGCCCGCGCGAAACGCTCTGGCCGGCGCACCGGGGTCCGGCAGGGTTGCACCCGCTGGCATGGGCCAGTTCCGGCGATGTGACTTGTCTGGTCGAAACGAACGCGCTGATCCGGGTCCCGGCGAATCGCGGTTCAATCGCCGCGGGCGCCGAAGTGGAATATTTATCAACGGACTAAGATGAACAAAAACTTTTCACACCTAAATGCGCGCGGCGGCGCGCGCATGGTCAATGTCGGCCACAAACCGGTCCAGCGCCGGCGCGCGGTGGCGGCGGGACAACTCGTTTGTGCGCCGGCCACGATTCGCGCGCTGAAAAAAAATGCGCTGCCGAAGGGCGACGTTTTGACCGTGGCCCAGATCGCCGGCATCCAGGCCGCCAAACGGACGGCGCAGCTGATCCCCCTGTGCCATCCGCTGGCCTTGAACCACGTCGCCATCCGTTTCAAAATCCGGCGCGCGGCCATCGAGGTCGTTTGCACGACGGAAACCAGTTCACAAACGGGCGTGGAACTGGAGGCGCTGACCGGGGTGAGCGTGGCGGCGCTGACGCTTTACGACATGTGCAAGGCCGTGGACAAAAAAATGCGGATTGAAGGCATCCGCGTGTTGGAGAAAATCAAGGAATGAAAATCGGCCGCCTGACCGTCAGTGACCGCGCCGCGGCCGGCATCTACGCCGACCGCAGCGGGCCGGAGATTGAAACCGCGCTGCGGGAATTCCTCGGTGGCGACGCGCAATTCGAATCCATCATCGTGCCGGACGAACCACCCTTGATTTCCGCGGCGCTCAAAAAATTTGCGGATGAGCTGAAATGCGATATGGTGATCACGACGGGGGGCACGGGAATTTCACCACGCGACGTGACGCCGGAGGCGACGCGTGCGGTGCTGGAAAAGGAGTTGCCCGGCTTTGGGGAAATCATGCGCGTGCAGTCGTTTGCCCGGGTGCGGACGGCGATTTTGTCGCGCGCGGTGGCGGGAACGCGCGGGGCGTGCCTGCTGATCAACCTGCCCGGCAAACCCTCGGCGGTGCGCGAGTGCCTGGAGATTCTCGCGCCGGCGATCCGCGAAGGGCTGGCGCATTTGCGCGGTGAAGATCCGCACGAGCGAAAATAAAATGGATCCGTTTGGACGCAACATTGACTACCTGCGCATCTCGGTCACCGACCGGTGCAACGAGCGTTGTCTCTATTGCATGCCGGAAGGATACAAGGGCTGGGAAAGCCACCCGGACCATTTGACCGCCGAGGAAATCGTCCGCGTGGCGCGCGTGGCGGCTGGCCTGGGTTTTCGCAAGTTCCGGCTCACCGGCGGCGAACCGCTCGTGCGGCGTGACGTGCCGGACATTGTCCGCGCCATCGTCCGGATTCCCGGCGTTGAATCAGTCGGCCTTTCCACCAATGGCTTGCAGCTGGCAGCACTGGCCCAACCGTTGCACGAAGCCGGTCTGCGCTCGGCGAATGTAAGCCTCGACGCGCTGGATCCGGAAGTTTACCGCCGGGTCACCGGCGGCGACGTGGCCAGGGTCCTGGCCGGCATCCGCGCGGCGGTCGCGGCCGGCTTCGAGCGCGTGAAGCTGAACTGCGTGCTGATGCGCGGCGTAAACGAGACGGAACTCTGGCCGCTGGTCTGTTTCGCCGCCGAACACCGCCTGCCGCTGCGGTTCATTGAGCTGATGCCGCTCACCTCCACCGAGGTTCTGACGGAAAAAAACTTCCTGCCCTGCGGCGAAGCGATGCAGTTGCTGGCGCAACGGGACGAGTTGCTTCCCCAACCCGACCGCAAACTCGGTCACGGCCCGGCCCGATATTATTTATTGAAACAAACCGGCGCGCTCGTCGGGTTCATCGGCGCGCTGACGAACGAGCATTTTTGCGAGCAATGCAACAAAATGCGGCTTACGGCCGATGGCAAGGTGCGTCCCTGCCTTGGCAATCACATCGAGGTGGACTTGCGCACGGCACTGCGGCACGGCGCCGACGACGATGTGTTGAAAGGGTTGTTCGAAACCGCGCTCAGGTTGAAACCGCTGGAGCACCAGTTCCGCACCAACTATCAGCCCTGTCGGCCCATGACCGCCATCGGCGGTTGACCGAACGCGGATAATTCAGCCGCACATCCGGAGCCCGTAAGCTCCCATCAGCAAAAATGATTCGCGGCCTGTAACTAATTGGCCGCCCGCACGTCTAATAGGGCAGTTGTATTAAGGACAAATGAGAACCATCATTTTGACATATCCCGGATACCAGTCCCTGCCCCGAGGCATCAAACAAATGCTGGTGGCCTCGGAAAACTTTTACTTCGATGAAATCGGGGCGACCGTGGCCCACGTGAACAATGACCAGCCGGAGGATGCAAAATTGGCGCCGTTCGCCGGCGTGACGAATTTGGGCAGGCCCATGCAGATATACGCCGGAGCCTAAAGCGATCAAGCCGGCGAACCGGGCGGATGCATTCACGCTTCGGACCGACGGATGGCAACTCTCGAAGGCTTATTTGCCCCCATGATCGCCCTTCGCTGGCGGCTTATACCGCCACGGCCAGCGTGGCGTTCTCTTCGGTAATCGGGCGGTCCCGCTCTTCCATCTTTTCCCGCAATTTCTTCAACGCCTGTTCCTGAATCTGCCGGATGCGTTCGCGCGTCACTCCCAACCGCGCGCCGACTTCCTCCAGGGTCCGTTCCTGGCCGTCCTCCAGCCCGAAACGCAGGGTCAGAATCTTGTTTTCACGTTGATCGAGTGTGCCCAGAACTTCCCGCACCAGTTGGGTGTCGGTTTCCTGGACGAGCCGGTCGAACGGCGCCGCCGCATTGGGGTCGGCCACGATTTCAGAGACGCGTTCCGACGCGTCATCGCCAATCGGAGCGTCCAGTGAAACCGGCGCCTTGGATGCCTGGCGATATTGTCGTATCCGCCGGGGATCCAGGTCCAATTCATGCGCCAGTTCCTCATCGGTCGGGTCGCGATCCAGGGCTTCGCGCAGTTTCACCTCCGCCCGCCGGATATGGGCCACCTTGTCCACCACATGCACCGGCAGACGGATGGTCTTGGACTGGTTGGCCAGCGCCCGTTTGATGCTTTGCTTGATCCACCAGGAAGCATAGGTGGAAAGCTTGGCCCCCTTCCGGGGATCGAACCGCTCGACGCCTTTCATCAGGCCAATGTTGCCCTCATTGATGAGGTCCAACAGCGGCAATCCCATTCCCTCATAGTCATGGGCAATCTTCACCACCAGCCGCAAATTGGCTTTGATCATGTGTTCGCGCGCCCGCTTGTCCCCCCGCCGGATCCGTTTCGCGAGCACGATTTCTTCCTGCGGCGTGAGCAGTTTTACCTGGCCGATTTCGCGGAGGTAAAGCTGCAAGACATCGCCGTGCGGCCAATCCCGGGACGCGGGTTCCGCCGGCGTCACTTGCCGGACCGGGAGCGTGTTGCGGGAAAGCGCGGTCACCGGCGACAACCCGCGGTTGCCCGCCCGCGACGACAACCGCGGTGCGGTCAGGCGAACGGGACGCGCGGTGAGTTTCGTTGTCCTCGAACGGTCCGTACGATTAAAAATTGTTTTCATGGATTGACTCCGTTCTCAGCCCTTGACGGCCAGCTCTTCCAGTTTGGATAAAATTGTCTTTTTGCTCACCACGCCCACTGTTTGATGGCGCAACTCGCCACCGGCAAAGTAGAGCAGGGTCGGGATGGACCGGACGCCAAAGCGCGCGGCCAGGCCGGGTTGGTCATCCACATTGACCTTGGCAACTTTCACCCGGTCATTTTGACCGGCAATTTCGTCGAGCAGGGGCGCAAGCATTTTGCATGGCCCGCACCACTCGGCCCAAAAATCCACCAGCACCGGCGGGCCGCCCTTCAAGACTTCGGCCTCGAAATTCGCCTCATTGATTTCAATGGTCGCTTTCATATTCCTTCAACCTTTCCATTGTATGTAACACTCATAGTTACAAACTCGTTCAAAAAAATAGAATGTCAAACGGCTTTTTCCCGGCAGCAGTCACCGGAGGCTTTTACCGTGTTGATGACATCGGCCAGACTGGTCTTGGCCAGATCCCGCTCCAGGGCCTTCTCGGCCGACGCAAAAATCGTGTCCAGCGCCGCCCGGATGCAATGGCCCACCGGGCACGCGGCATTGGGCTTGCCCGACGGATTGGCGAAAGGCTCGGCTGCTTCAACCGCCCGGTATACTTCAGCCAGATTAATCCGGCCGGGCGAACGGTACAGGCGGGAACCCGACCCGGCGCCCTTGCAGGTGTCCACCAGATTGGCCCGTTGCAGGGACAACAGTGGACGGCCATGGCGAAACGGCAGCTGGTTCTCATAAACGCTGACTAATGAGTAACCTCAGGGATTACATTTGTCAACCGGAATCCGGCCAGGCCAGGGCCCGCTTCGTCCCGGCTTCCTCCGCGCCGCGCTGCGCGCCCGCGTGGTTTGGTCAACGAATCTTCCGTGCGACGACGAATGCATTGAACATCAGGAAGCGCAGCGGGGTGAGATTCAGTACGAAATCCACCGGCCTGGCCACGTAGCGGTCGGTGCAGGAAATGGATTCCACGTCGCAACCGGATTGGTGCAGGAAAAATTCAATTTCCAGCGGATTGGTCGCCACGATGGCGTCGTCGTCGGCCGTGAACGGTTCTTTGACAATCGGGGTCATGTGATCAAAACGCACGGCTTTCGGATCGGTTTTCATTTGCCGGCGCTTTTTACGAAGGCGCTGCCAATTTTGAAACTTGTTCGCCCAACCGCGCATTTTGGGATGATAATCGTGATAACCGATGACCCTAAAAAAATTGGGGCTGGAAATAATGATCCGTCCGTTGATTTCCACGACCCGGACCAGTTCGTGGATAAAGGCTTCCGGTTCTTCAACGTGTTCAAGCACATTAATGGCGCCGGCGGCGGCGAAATACGCATTGGGAAACGGCAGCTGCTTGCCGTCGTACAGTTGACAGCGCTGGCCGGCCTTTTGGGCCCGGGCAATGTTCGGCTCCGACACGTCCACCCCATAGGCTTCATAGCCACGCCGGGCCAGACTGCCAACGACCTGTCCAACGCCACAACCGACGTCCAGGATCCGCGCCCCGGGCCGGTTCACGCAAAGTGAATCCGCGTATTTGGCGTGAAAATGCGGTGATTCGTTCGCGAGGAACTCCGCGTAAGCCTCGTTATGGCGGTAAGTCTCTTGATGACTCATAGGTTCTGACCGGTCTTGGCCTCTTTAGTACCCGGGAAAATTATGCGAGGGCAAGGTTTAACCATTTTCCCTTTGTGATCACGCAAGTCCGGGAAGCGAAACCCGCCAGTTTGGATCTGACAGAATTTCGTGTGCGGCGCCGGCAGCCAGCCGTGGGTTACCAGTCCTTGATGGGTTGCTGATCGTTCTGCGGTTTCCCCTGCGGTTTGAGTTGCAGAAACTGTTCGTCGCCCTTCTGCGCGTCCAGCAGCCTCTTCGCGGCTTCCGGCGTCATTTGACCGGCTGCCACCGGCTGACCTTGCCCGTTTTGACTCTCCGGTTTTTGGCCGTCCGGCGTTTTGGCTGCCGGTTTCTGTGACTCATCATTTTTCTGCCCGGACGGATTCGGTTGATTCTGGTTCTGCGGTTGGGAATTTTGTTGGGAGGGTTGCTGGTTTTGCTGCGGGCTGTTCGATTTCTGCGGTTGCGATGGATTCGACTGCGATTGCTGGTTCTGTTTTTGCGATGACTGATTGTTTTGCGATTGTTGCTGGCTCTGTTGCTTCAACAGTTCGTACAACTTTTTCAGCTTCACATCATCGGGATATTGTTTCAGCCCGGTATTCACCGAGGCCAACGCCTGCGGAATGTTGTTGGAAATGTAGGCCTGCGCGCCGCCGTTGAAATAATCATCGGCGGACTGGGCGCGGGCCGTTGGCGAGGCCAGCCAGAGCAGGCTAACGCTGAACAGGAGTAACAATCGCATCGATGTCCTTCAGTTTTTTGATGTAATCCTGGAATTTTTTGGCGGCAATCGGATTGTTCAGGCTTTCCATGATTTCCAACGCGCGGTGATATTCATTGCGGCGCACCGCATCGTCCGCCGCCACCTTCGCCCGGCGCATTGCTTCGCGCAGCTGGGCGATCAAGCCAATTTGTTGCTTCACAAAACCCAGGTTGTAGGCGGCATCCGTATCGTTCGTGTTCAGCTCCACCGCGTGCGCATAGCTCTGGATCGCTTGTCGCCAGGTTTCCTCCATCGCATCCAGGCTTCCGGTGTCGGGTTCGAATTTAAGTTCGCCCTGGCGATACAAGGTATTGCCCAGGTTGTAAAAGGCCCGCTCTTGCAGGTTTATATCCGGCGACAGGGTCACCGTCTGAAAATCGGTCCCCGCCGCATCAAAATTGGTTGCGCGATACGCCGCCGCGCCCGCGTTGAAGACCAGGCGCAAATCGTTCGTGTTCACTTGTGCCAGCCGCTCAAATTCCTGCAGGGCATTCGTGTAATCGCCCGCGTTGTATTCGTGCAGCGCCGACGCTGGCGACGCCGGGGCGGCCATGGGCAGGAGCACGATTCCAACCAGCGCCGCAACCACCGGCGCTTTGACTCCGGACGGTGGACGTTGGACGGTGGATTTTTTTCGTTCCGGCAAAAGCATTTCCGCGAGCAACAATAAAACCGCCGCCGCCAGCGGCCATTGAAATTGCTCGTGATACCGGCGCACCAGCCGTTCCTCGCCTTCCGACCTGGGCAGCGGGGCCAGGCCCTGTTCGTAAAGGGTTTCCACGGTGTTCGCCCCGCGCAACGGCAGATAAAAACCCCCGGTCGCGGCGGCGATTTGCTGGAGCAACGTCCCGTTCAAATGGGATTTCACCACGTTGCCGTCCGGATCCCGGATGTAATCCGAATTGCCATTCGGGTCGGTGATCCGTAACAGCGTGCCTTCCCCAGTCCCGATGCCGACGGTGAAAATCTTCAAACCAGCCCCGGCCGCGTTCCGGGCGGCGGCGAGGGCCGCATCGGAATTGACGTTATCCTCGCCATCGGTGAACAGCACCAGCACCTTGAAGTGGTCGCCTTCCTTGAATGCCGTCTGCGCGGTCTGGATGGCGGTGGCGATGGCGGTGCCGCCTTGCGGCAGCGTGTTTACGTTCAGCGCCTGAACACATTGCTGAAATGCCGTATTGTCGAAGGTGAGCGGACATTCCAAAAAGGCGTCGCCGGCAAACGCCACCAGGCCCAGCCGGTCCGGCCTGGCCTGTTGCATCAGATCCAGCGCGGCCAGTTTGGCCCGTTCGAGCCGGTCCGGCGCAATGTCCTCGGCCAGCATGCTTTTGGATGTGTCAATGGCGACCACGATGTCCAGGCCTCGTTGTTCCACCTTTTGCAAATCAAATCCATGTTGTGGCCGGGCCAGCGCGATAATCAGCAGCGCCACGGCTGAAACCAGGCAGCCCAGGCGGATCTTCCGGCGCGCCGGCGAAACGCCGATGGTCAACGCGGACAGCAATCGGGCCTGAATGAATTGCGCCAATAATTGCTGACGCCGGCGCGACGCCCACCAGAAAAAAAGCACCAGCGCCGGCAAAACCAGCAGCAGCCACAGAACATCTTTGTTTCCGAATTGCATCGTCAGATCGTAAATCGTAAATCGCAAATCGCAAATTTCATGGCAGCCTCCGCATCCAGGTCTGGCCCAGGACCAGTTCGGCCAGCAACAAGACCAGCCCCAGGGACACCACCCACGGAAAGAGTTCCCGGTATTGCGTGAATTTATTGACGACCGCCTCGGTTTTTTCCAACCGGTTGATCTCCGCGTAGATTTGCCGGAGCTTTTCCGAATTCTCAGCCCGATAGAACGTTCCGCCGGTCGTTTGCGAGATCTGCCGCAACGCGTC
The DNA here is from genome assembly GCA_050010675.1 of Verrucomicrobiota bacterium. Lineage (GTDB taxonomy): Bacteria > Verrucomicrobiota > Verrucomicrobiia > Limisphaerales > UBA11358 > UBA11358. The sequence goes on from JBEKKN010000061.1 coordinate 11,683, forward strand.
GTCATCCGGCAAAAAGCCCGGCGGCAGTCCCATGGCCTCGACCTGCTCGCGGTTGCCCAGGCCGACGGTGAACACCTTCACTCCCAGCGCCGCCGCCGCTTGCGCCGCGGTGTTCGGGTCAATCTGACCGGAATTGTTCGCCCCGTCCGTCATCAGCACGATGATTTTGCTTTTGGCCTGCAAATCGCGCAACTGGTTCAACGCCGTGACCAGACCGTCGCCGATGGCCGTGGCGTCCGAATTGATGGTGCCGATTTCCAGCCGGTCGATGTTGTCCAGCAGATAATCGTGATCCAACGTCAACGGCGAAGCGAGGAACGCCCGCGCCGCGAACACCACCAGGCCGAGACGGTCATCCGGCCGCTCCCCCACAAATTTTTCCAGAACCGACTTCGCCAGATTGAACCGGCTGATGCGCTGGCCGTTCACCTCGTAGTCCGGCGTGTTCATGCTGCCGGACAAATCGAGCGCCACCACGATATCAATGCCGCTGGCCTTCACTTCCGTCGTGCTTTTTGCCAGCCGCGGCTGGGCCAGCGCGACGATGAACAATGCGAGGGCCAGCCAGCGCAATGCCGCCAGAAACGCACCCGACCGCGACCGGCGCACCCGGGTCAATCCCTCCACCAAACGCACGGACGAATACAGAAACGCCGGCGGCGAACCGCGCCGTCCCTTCAGCCACGCCAGCAGCGGCAGCAGCAGGAGCCACAGCAGAAAATAGGGATGGGCGAAGGTCATGCGGACGCCAGTTGATTTTGGACTTTGGGCTCCGGACTTTGGACTTCCACTGGTTCCGTCTCTTCCACCAATCGGACGGCGGAATGGTGCAGCTCCTGCAACTCCGGTTCGCCCGGCTCGTAGCGGGCGAACTTCACCAGATCGCAACTCTCCAGAAACCGGCCCAGGCTTTCCTTCTGTTCCGGCGACAACAAATCCGTGGCCTGCAACTCGTGCAGGAATTCCTCGGTGGTGCGTTCCGGCGCGCGGAAATCAAATTGTTCCTCGAGGTAGGAGCGAATGGTGTCGGAGACCAGGATGCAAAACGGTTTTGGCTGGGTCAGGAGGGTGAGCGCTTCCTGGAGCTTGTGTCGCGCGCGCACATGCGCCGGGATCGGCGGCACCACGGGAGCATTCGCCCGCCGGTATTGCCACCATTTCCACAGCGCAAACAAAAGTGCCGCTCCCGCGAGGATGCTGAGCGCCAGCCAGAGCCATTCCCAGCCGTTCGGAATGGCCACCGGTGGCTTGAGGTCACGGATGTCGTTGGCAGCCGCAAGAGCGTTGTTCGTCGCGGCAATCATACTGGATCAAAATTCCCAAAGGCAATTCGTGACACCCGCCGCCAGCGGGTCGCCACTGGGAGCGCCGGCATCTTGCCGGCACGGCGCACCACGTTGGTTTGAAGAACTCGCCGGCAGGATGCCGGCGCTCCCGGTAATCCCACCCGGTCCATGGTGTCGCTGCACAATTTCAGAATCGTGGAAAGTATCCGCAAATCCATAAACTTTGGACCTTGGGCTTTGGACTTTGGCTTCTATTCATCCCCGCAACCTCCGCTTCTCGCGATTCTCAAAAAACCTGCCGAGCGCCGCCGAGTAAGGTTCGGCGGTGTGAAGTTGAATGGTGTCGATGCCCGACGAACGCAGTTGTCGTGCAACCTCGGCGTGTTGTTTTTCCTGGCGCAGCGCAAACGCGTCACGGCTCGCGGCGTGGGCGGTGTTGACCTCCACAATTTCGCCCGTTTCGGCGTCCTCCAACATCAACCGACCCAGCGCGGGCAGCTCCATTTCGTAGCGGTCCGCCACGTGCACCGCCACAACGTCGTGGCGGCGATTCGCCTGGCGCAAGGCGGTTCGAATCGGCGGCGGCAGCAACCCGCCGCCGGCAGTGGAGATGAAATCTGAAATCACCGCCACAATGGCCTTGTGCGGCAAAACCCGGCCCATGAATTCCAGCGCGTGCGCCAAGTCCGTCCCGCGCCGTTTCGGTTCGAAATACAAAACCTCGCGGATGACGCGCAGCACATGGCTGCGGCCTTTCCGCGGCGGAATGAAGTGCTCGACCTCGTCGGTGAACAGCAGCAGGCCCACCTTGTCGTTGTTGCGAATGGCGGAAAACGCGAGCACCGACGCGATTTCGGCGGCCAGTTCGCGCTTGGATTGTTCACGCGAACCGAACAGGCCGGAACCGCTCACGTCCACCACCAGCATCACCGTCAATTCGCGTTCCTCGACAAATTTCTTGATGAACGGATGATTCATCCGCGCCGTGACGTTCCAGTCAATCGCGCGCACGTCGTCGCCGGGCTGGTATTCGCGCACCTCATCGAAATTCATGCCCTGGCCTTTGAAAACGCTGTGGTACTGGCCTGCGAGCGTTTCGGTCACGAGCCGGTTCGTGCGCAGCTCGATCTGCCGGATTTTTTTGAGAATCTCGCGGGGAATCATGGGGAAATGATGAAGGAAAAATGCAGAATGAAGAATTCCGCACGGGCGGAATTCGCCGCCAGCAATGAATCCCAACGGGATTCAGGCATATAGCCCAGGGTTGCGACGCAGGAGCTACCCTGGGTGAACAAAATTAAATCATTATCAACCCCAACGGGGTTGTGGCAAATCCCAGGCGTGGCGGACGGAAACGGAATGGCCGCAACCGCGTTGCGGTTGATGATATTTACGGGAAGATGACCCAGGGTAGCACCTGGAGCGCAACCTTGGGCTTTGGGACGGAATCCCGTTGGGATTCGTAAACAGCCGCGCTCCGCCGAATCCGTTACGAGCCGTTTTGTGCCCAGCTCGATCTGCCGGATTTTTTTGAGAATTTCGCGAGGGATCATTTCAGAAAAACCTGTTTTGCTTCCGGCGTGCCGACGAACCGCCAGTGCCAGGGTTCGTAATGAACGCCGCGCGGATTATTTCGCGGATAGGACAACTCAAAACCAAACCGGGCGGCGTTCACTTGCAGCCACCGGGACGCGCGCGTTTCTTCAAATGGCGGTTCAACATCGCAGGCAGGCTCGTTCCCATCACCCAGGTCCACCGCCAAACCGGTGTGATGTTCCGAATTTCCTGGACGCGCCACCCAGCGAACCGCCGCATCTTCCGAACCGTATTTCGTGACCGCTTTCTGAAAAAGCGATTCCTGGTACGCAATCGTGCGAAAGCCGGAAATGGGAATGATGGCCACTCCGTCGGCACGGGCTTCAGTGATTAAATGATTCAACGCGGCCGCGGCATCCGCACGCAGCCTGAGCTCGCGGCCGGTTTGCCGATATGTGCCCACGACCACCAATTCGTTTTCTGCAGCTTCAGTCATCACGGCACCGGCAGTTCGTCAAAGATTTTCTGGATGATGATTTCGCTGGTTTTTTCCTCGGCCTCGGCCTCGTAGGTGATGGCCACGCGATGCCGCAACACGTCCATGCCAATGCTCTTCACATCCTGCGGCGTCACGTAACCGCGGCCTTTTAAAAAGGCATAAGCCTTGGCCGCCAGCGTCAGGTTGATGGTTGCGCGCGGCGACGCACCCAGTTGGATGAAATCGCGGACCTGAATCTTGTACTTGTCCGGCTCGCGCGTGGCGCAGACCAGGTCCACGATGTAATCCTTCACCTTGTCGTCCACGTAAATGTCGTTGATGACTTCGCGCGCCTTGAGAATGTCCTTCGGCTCCACCACCACGCCCGCGGTGGGCGTGCCGGAGGTTTTGGCCATCATGTCCAAAATCTTCCGCTCCTCGTCGCGCGTCGGATACCCAATTTTCAATTTCAACATGAACCGGTCCACCTGCGCTTCCGGCAAGGGATAGGTGCCCTCCTGCTCAATCGGATTTTGCGTCGCCAGCACGAGGAATGGCTCCTCCAGTTTGAACGTCTGATCGCCGATGGTGACCTGTTTTTCCTGCATTGCCTCAAGCAACGCGCTTTGCACCTTGGCGGGCGCGCGATTGATTTCGTCCGCCAGGATCAGGTTCGCAAAAATCGGCCCTTTGCGCGTGCTGAACCCGCCCGATTGCGGATTGTAAATCTGCGTGCCAATGACGTCGGCCGGCAGCATGTCGGGCGTGAATTGCAGCCGCGAGAATTTGACGTGGATGCAGGCGGCGAGCGATTTCACGGCGAGGGTTTTGGCCAGGCCGGGCACGCCTTCGAGCAGCACGTGGCCGTTCGCCAGCAGGCCGATGACCAGCCGTTCGGTCAGATAATTCTGGCCGACGATGACCTTGCCGAGTTCATTGAACAGTGGATGCGTGAAGGCGCCCGCCTCCTTGACCGCATCGTTGATGGCTGAGATTCCCGTATTCATTTTTTATCAAGTGATTGGTTACCGATGGACACAAAACCGTGGACCGTGTTCAAGCAAAATTCCTGTTATGCCCCGGGCAGAATTTCAACCTGGCTGGCCGGCAGCCAGCCGATGCGGCCGGAACCGTCGGTCACCTGCAGCCAGTGATCACGGCGATCGAGCACGGCCAGTTCCTCGCCGTTGTGCGCCGGGAACGCGTCCTGGGCCTCGGCAAACGGCCCGCTGCGCGCCGTCGCCGCCGGTTCGATGACCACCGCGGTGGTTTTTGAAAAATGCATCGCCGCCACCGCGCCGAGACCGGCACAGAACAAAATGGTGAGCGTAACCACGCCGAAAGTCAGGCCGCGCAACCGCGGACGCCAGGCGGGCCGAAGCTGCCGTACGGCGAACAGGAGGCAGACCAGCCAGAACCCACCGGCGGCGAGCACCGTCCATTCGTTGAGCGTCAGGGTGCCAAGCCAGTCTTGCCAGCGGCTTTCACGCAATGTCGGGCCTTCGACCTGTTTGCGGGCAAAATCCAGATTCGCCCGCACTTCGGCATCGCGCGGCGCCAGCAGTTCCGCCCGCCGATACGCGGCGATGGCGCGGCCCGGTTGGCCCAGTTTGAATTCCGCGTTGCCGTAGTTGAACCACAGCGCCGGCGACACGGCGCCGGATTGCAGAATTTTTTCGTAAGCCCCGGCCGCGTCGGTAAATTTGCCTTCCGCGTAGAGTTTGTTTGCCGCGTTGAAATCGGTGGCGGCCTCCGCCGCGAAAAGGTTTCCGGCGCAAATCAGTGCCAATAGCAAAATGAAAATTTTGCAGCAACCGACGCAAGCCGGCTCATGCTTCATTTCAGTCAGAGCGAACTGACGTTCGCGGCTACGAGATTGGCTGTTCATGTTTTCAACTCCCGGAGCTGGCGAATGACCCTTTCAAATTGACCGACGACCGAATTCAATTCCGCGCTCCCGCGGATCGGCGCATAGCGCGCCTGGTTGCAAAGCTGAAACAGCTCGCGCAGCCCATTCAGCTCCGGTTCCGTCGCGCCCAGCCGCGCCACCCGTTCATCAATCACCGCCTCCGTGATGGACGACGCCGGGGAGTCGAGCCGTTCACCCAGTTGCTCCTGCAACAGGCGAAACAGGGTGGCGAAAAATTCGTCGGAATTGTTTTCCGCCGCCCGCCGGCGCAAATCGTCCAGCCCGTCGCGGACCCGTAACGCCACCTGCCGCTGGCGTCGCAGGCGCGGATTGTTCGCCAGCTGATCCGTGCGTTGGCGCCACACCAGAGCGGCGAGCCAGGCCAGCACCGGCACGGCTTGCAGAGCGATAAACAGCGGCCGGGTCACCAGCGGCGGCCCGGCCGGCACCAACACGCCCAGTTCATCCTTGATCGGCAAAATGTCCGCCGGCCGGGCTGGGTTTTCCGCGTTGGCGGTCTGGGTGGCGGCAATAGTCGGCACCGGCGTCGCTCCGGCGGAGCGCACGGCCAGCGCCACGGATGGTTCCGTGAGCGTACGATAACTGCCGGTGTCCGGATCAAAATAGCTGAACGAAAAGGGCGGCAACTCGTGCACGTTGGCGTTTTGCGGCGCGACAATTTGTTCGAACGTCTTCGCGCCCTGCAACCCGAGCGGGTCGGTCGTCGTCACCTTGGCCGTGGGCGGATAGACCGTAAAGTCATGCCAGCCAGGTTGTTCCGGCAGGGTGAGTGAGCCGAGATCACCCCGGCCGGAAATCTGGATGCGCACGGTGATGGGATCGCCGACGGTGACGTTCGTCGGCCCGGCGGTGACGCTCATCGTGTATTCGCCAATCGCACCATTGAAATTCGGCGGCAGATTTTCCGCCGGCAGTGGCAGCGATTGGACATTCACGGTTTCGGTGGCCAGCGAAACCTGCTTTTGCTCATAATCAAAATTTCCCAGGGGGTCGCGCATGCCAAACTGCCGGAAAAACGGGTCGTTGGCACGATTGTTGGACGGCATCGCCAGGACCAGATTAACGGTGACGGGGCCGGCGTTGAGCTGACCGGTCCGGGTCGCGGTCAGCGGAATTTTTGCGTCGATGATGTTGTAAATGCTGTTACCGATTTGCGCCTGGCTTTGCCCACTGGCGGCAATTTTCCCAACGGCGAACCCATCGGCGTTCACACCCGTGAGTTGGGGTTGCTGCGTAAGCTGGGTGTCTTGGCGGTAGTAAAGCTGCAAATCGGCGGTGACCACTTCTCCATTATAAACCTTGTCTCCAGGCAACGTCAGTTTCGCGAACGCCATCTGCGAACCGGAATTGATTTGGGCCGCTGACGCCGCGCCGGGTTGCACCACCTTCAACGACAATGGGGGGCAGGTCAGCTGTTGGCCGTCCACGTCAACCGACATGGCGGGGATGGCGAATTCACCCGTGCGCTGCGGCGTGACGGAAAAGGCCACCGTGACGGTTGAACTCATCGCCCCGTTCACCCAACTGACATTCTGTGAGGTGCCCGCCTGGCTGAATTGCAGACCCGGGACGCCCGGCGTCGGCACGTTTTTGGGCTGGCCGCCTTCGAAGGTGAGTGACAGCGTTGCGCTCTGGCCGAGTGTCAGCGTGTCGTTGTCCAACGAAGCGGTAAAACTTGCCGCCCGCGCCGGCGTCACCGCCAGCCATAGCAGGAGCAGGCAAAACCCGGCGGTGACCGGCACCCAACTCAATTTACGGTCGCGCCGGCGGAGAAAACATTTCCCTCGTAACCGTTCCATTCCAAACATCTTACGTTCCAAAACCATCTGTTCTCGTCTTGCAAATTGTCATCCAAACATCTCATCCCGGGCAGTACAAAGACAATCCCCGGGCCAAAATGTTCATGATTTGAGCGCCGCCACGTCAACGGGCGCCGGGGATTTCGCCGGTGTTGGCGGCCCGTGCTGAACCGCCAGTGTGCCGGTTGCAACGCCGCTCGACAAAGCTTTTTTCCCGCGCCATCCTGCCCGGCGATGGCATTTGAATCCGATGCACCGCTGGACCGCCTCTGGCAGGAATATGGCCGGCTGTTTCAGGAATGGGACGATCTCACCCTTGCCCGCTGGCTGGCGCAAACCCTCGGCCAGCTCGAGGGCAAGGCGTGGCGCCTGTCGCATCCGCTCGTCGGCGCGTACCGCCTGGGGGCGCAACAGGCGCACAACCGCCAAATCTGGTTCAAACGGCTGGCCACGCCGCCGGCGGCCTACGCGGAGTCACCCTGCTGCCGCGCCCCGTTTCTGCCGTTGCTGACCCGCGACGTGCGCGAATCCGGCCTCATCTGCCAGCACTGCAACGAAACCCTCGTGCCGTTCGACGACGTCGCCGCCGACGTGCGGACCGAACTCGACACTTGGGCGAAACAATACGAACCCGTCCACGCCGTCGCGCACTGGGACGACCGCCAGCGCCGCCGCGTCGGCAGCTATGACGCCGCCTATGAGAACGCGGCGAAGGAAGCCGAGGGTTTTCTCTCGCGGGCAGGCCACGAACTCGCGCCGAAACTACTGAATCTCTATCCGACCATCATTTGGGAGGATCAGGACGAATGCCTGGAAGTACGGCCCGAAGACGTGGCATTGTGATTTACGATTTCGGATTTACGATTTACGATTTGATTCGTAATTCGATACGGTTCGTCAATCGCATATCGTAAATGTTTAAATTCACCATCAAATGGCTGTTCCGGCTGGTCATCCTGACGGTGGCCCTGGTGGTCATCCTGTTGCTGGCGCGCAATGCGATTTTGCGGGTCTATCTCGAACACCAGATTCGCGCCCAGACCGGCATGGATGCGGAAATTGGAAGCTTTTCGATCGGCCTGGCGGAACCGACGGTAACGATTCAAAATCTCCGGCTCTATAATCCGCCGGATTTCGCCGGCACCCCGTTCCTGAACATCCAGGAACTCCACGCGGAATACGACCCCGCCGCGCTCGCCCGACACGAATTACACATCACGCTGATGCGATTCAATCTCGGCGAGGTTGACGTGGTGAAAAATCAGGCCGGACGCACGAATATCTTCTCCCTTGGCCTGGCGGCGCCTTTGAAAAAGACCGGCGGCCATGCCGGTCCGTCATTCACCAAACAAACCGGCCTCGCGTTCACCGGCATTGACGTGCTGAACGTATCCATCGGCACGGCCAAATACATTGATTTGAACAACCAACGGAACAATCACACCCAAGTCATCGGCATCCAGAATTGCGTGCTCAAAAACGTGAAATCCCAGACCGACCTCCTGGGCCTGTCCGCTTTTGTTGCCTTGCGCAGCGGTGATTTTTTCCAATCCTTGCTGGGCCCGCAAAATCAGGGTCCGGGTGTTCTGCAATTGATTTCGCATTGAAGCCTCCGCCATTTTTGCGTTTTCTGCGCGCCCCGACTGCGTTAACCTCGGCGCGTGCATCGTGACCCGCTCAAAGCCGCCGCCCGCCTCGTCGTGAAATTCGGCACGGGTGTGCTTACGGACAGCCGCAAGCAGCCCGACCCGGCGCAGTTGGAACAGCTCGTGGCGCAAATCGCCGCACAGCGCCAGGCCGGCCGCGAAATCGTGATCGTCACCTCCGGCGCGGTCGGCGCGGGCATGGGCGCCCTCGGCCTGGATAAGCGACCCGCCGAACTGGCCGCACTTTCGGCCTGTGCGGCCGTCGGCCAGTCGCAGCTGATGGCCACGTACGCGGAGCTGTTCACCCGGCACGGCCTGCGGGTCGCCCAGGTGCTGCTCACGCACGACGACCTCGAACATCACGAACGCCATCTCAACGCCCGCAATACGCTCATCACGCTGCTGAACCGCGGCGTCGTGCCCATCATCAACGAAAACGACGCCGTCTCCTTTGATGAACTCAAGTTTGGCGACAACGACAAGCTGTCGGCACTGGTCGCGTCGCTGTTGCCCGCCGATCTGCTCGTGATTCTGACGACCGTGGACGGCGTCCTCGAAAATTTCGGCAAGGCCAATCCCCGGACCCTTTCCGTGATTGAACACGTGGATGCGGCGATTGAAAAACTCGCCGGCGGCACGAAGAGCGAAACCGCCGTCGGTGGCATGGCCTCAAAAATCCAGGCGGCCAAGATTGTCATGCGTTCCGGCATCCCGCTCGTCATCGCCTCGGGCAAAAAAAAGCAGGTGCTCGCCAGAATTCTCGGCGGCGAAGAGGAAGGCACGCTGTTCGTGCCCCAACCGACGAAGTTGCAGGGGCGCAAGCGGTGGATTGCGTTTTTCCATCACCCCAAAGGGGCGTTGATCGTGGATGACGGCGCGAAACTGGCGTTGCGCGAGAAGGGCAAGAGCCTGTTGCCGCCGGGGGTCGCGCGCTGCGAAGGCGATTTCGCCGCCGGCGACGTGGTGCGGATCTGCGATTTGAACGGCACGGAATTCGCGCGCGGCATCGCACGGTTCGATTCCGCCGCCGTCCGCGCCCGCAAACTGCCGAAAGAGGAACTCGTCCACCGGGATGACCTGGTGATTTTGTGAATTTAGAAACTTCCAACATTCAACATTCAACTTCCAATACCTAAGTTGGCTGCACGTGGACGTTGGCTGGGTCTTTCCTTGAATGTTGAGCGTTGGATGTTGGATGTTGAATGTTTTCCGACATGAAAGAAAAGGCCGCCATCGAAGATCTATTGGATGTCATGGCCCGGCTGCGTTCGCCCACGGGCTGTCCGTGGGACCGCGAGCAAAGCCATAGGACGTTGCGTCGCCATGCCATCGAGGAGGTCTATGAATTGATCGACGCCATCGAGGCCGGGGACGACCACGAGATGGCCGAGGAACTCGGCGACCTGTTGTTGCAGGTGGTCTTCCATTGCCAGCTGGCGCGCGAACGCGGCGCGTTCGATTTTGAAAAGGTTTGCCGCCTGATCGTGGAAAAACTCGTGCGCCGGCATCCGCACGTCTTCGGCCGGACCAAGGTCAAGAGCGTTGATGAAGTCTGGGCGAACTGGGAAAAAATCAAGCACGCCGAGAAAAAAGGGACGCGGCACGAACGCGCGTCGGCCTTCGACGGCATCCCCAAACATCTGCCCGCACTGCTTCGCGCCGAAAAGCTGGTGAAGAAGGCTCGCAAAGTCTTTGCCGATGGCCATCCCGTGAGTGGCCAAAAATCCAAACGCCGGCTCACCAAGGCGATCCTGGCCACGGAGCTCTTTGAACTGGCGGAACGGGCACAGCGCCATGGTTGGTCGGCCGAGGAATTGTTGAGCGACGAAATCAAGCGGCGCGAGCGCGGGTTCCGCCAGCTGGAAAAGGGCTGAACCAGGTCGTGTGGTTACATTTGACAGCCGGTGCAACTCACACCACCTTCCGGTGTTGAACCTATTGGCCGGTTCCGGTGTCAAAACCTTATCGATTCTATGAAAACTCGAAACTTTCAAAAGCCACGCCTGACGATCATCACCCTTGCGGCACTGGGATTGATGGCCGGCAGTGCCACAGCGCAAAATTCCACCGCCAACACCGCCGCCCAACCGGCAGCGGCCACCCAGGCAGCTGTGCCACAGTTATCCTACGGCGTGCCGGAAATCTTGCAGCTTTCGCAGGCGAAAATCGGCGACAGCACCATCATCGCCTACGTCCAGAATTCAGGAAACAATTATGGACTGAACGCCGCCCAGATCATTTATCTGCGGCAACAGGGCGTTTCCGACGCCGTCGTCAACGCCATGTTGAAACAGCGCTCACAATCGGCACCGACCGCGCCCGTGGCCACGGCTTCCGCGCCGGACAGCTCGGCGGCTTACAGTTCCCAGACTTCAAGCGCCGACACCCAGTCCTCGACCACTTATGTGCAATCCGTCCCGACCTCGACGGTCTATGTCGTTCCCGACACGCAGACCTATTACTATAACGACTGGCTTTACAACCGTGGTCCGTACTACGGCTATTATCCGTATTACGGCTATTACTACCCTTATCCGGCGGTGTCGGTTTCGTTCGGTTGGGGAGGCGGCTGGGGTGGTTGGCACGGCGGCGGATGGCACGGTGGTGGTGGCTGGCATGGCGGTGGCGGTTTCCACGGCGGTGGCGGGCATCACTGAAAACGGCCTTTCCGATTGCAGCGGTGGTCGGTGACCACCACCCGTTTCCTGAGCAATTCAAATGGTAGGCGGCGCTCGCAGAGCGCCGCTACCATGTTCACGCTGGCTGGGTGCTCACAAATTCCCGGTGCAACCGCGCGTAAACCCCGTCCTGCCGCAACAAGCTTTCATGCGTGCCGCGCTCCACAATCCGGCCCTGGTCCAGCACCAGCACCAGATCAGCCTTCCGAATGGTGCTCAGGCGGTGCGCCACCACAAACGCCGTCCGCCCGCGCAGTAAAATTTCCAGCGCCCGCTGCAGCCGCGCCTCGGTGACCGTGTCAATGGCGCTGGTCGCCTCGTCGAGCACCACGATGCGCGGGTTCGCCAGCATCGCGCGGGCGAAACATACCAGCTGCCGCTGGCCGAACGACAGCGCCGCGCCACGCTCGGCCACCGGCGAATGCAATCCCTGCGGCAACGCGTCGATCAGGTCGGCGCAATCCAGAGCGGCCAGGGTCGCCCGCACCTCGGCTTCCTTCGCGCCGGGCCGGGCAAACCGGATGTTTTCCAGCACCGGGCCGGCAAACAGGAAATTGTTTTGCTGCACACTGCCCATCTGCGCGCGGAGCGAATCGCTGGTCACCGCGTTCAGGTCCGTACCATCCACCCGCACGCACCCGCTCGTGGGCAGATAAAATTTCTGCAACAAGCCCACCAGCGTGGTCTTGCCGCTGCCGGTGTGTCCCACCAGTGCCACGGTTTGGCCCGGCTCGGCCGTGAAGGTGATGTCCCGGAGCACGGGCCGGCCCGGATGATATTCGAAATGGACCGCCTGAAATTCCACGCGGCCGGTGATGACCGGCAGCGGTTTGGCGTCCGCCGCATCCTGCCATTCCGGTTTCTGGTCCAGCATCCGGAACAGCCGTTCCGCCCCGGCCATCGCCATCAACGCCTGGTTCAATTGATTGCCGATCACCTGGACCGGGTCGAAGAAGAGGCTGGCCAGGAAAAAGAACATCACCAGGTCGCCCACCTCCATGTGCATCCAGCCGTGCCAGCTCAACGCCCCATACGCGCTCAACAGCGCCATCGCGCCGAGAAACAGCTGGCTCTTCAACTGCAGCAAGGGCACGAACACCGCCGACGCCTGCGC
>JBEKKN010000062.1:0-15672 GCA_050010675.1 Verrucomicrobiota bacterium
CGCAATCGCCGGTGCGTTACGTGATTTACAGTTATGGTCAGGCGCTGAAACCCGCGCCGAACGGCATTTACACCGGCAATACGACGCTGGGCAATGGACAGTCCGCTTTCGGCATGGTCACCAATTACCAGGTGGTGGCGGAGTCCGCCACGCGCACCGTGTTGCGTTTTGATGGCACCCGGGTGATCAACATTCTTCCGGCCTTCGATACCAACAGTAATCCGATTTTGGTGAACCTGCCGTCCATCACCAACAACCAGATGGTGATTGAGCGATTTAATACGTTGCCGGCGAATTGAAATGAAAGCTGAAGAAAACAGGTTAAACCACGGATTCCGGAGTGCGGGGCGGATGCGCACGGATGTTATGAGGCTCACCACCGGGAGCGCCGGCATCTTGCCGGCGAGTGCTTTAATTCAGAGTGGTGCAACAGGCCGGCAGGATGCCGGCGCTCCCGGACAAGCTCGCTTGTCGCTATCCGGCTCGAATCGGAAATCCGTGATTATCAGTCACGCACTGCGGGATCCGTGGTTGAGGCTTCCATTCCCGTTCGCTTTGAGAAAGACCCTGTGGAATACTAACTAACGACGAGGTGACTTATGCGTTCGCGCCGATTCATGTTTATTTTGTTGTGCCTGCTGTGCGGGGCGGGCGCGTGGTTCCTGTGGCACCATGGCCGCTCAACGGTGGAGAATCAGGTCATCGCGCCCTCCGCGGTGGCGACCCGTTCGCTTTCGACCGCGCCCCAACTTTTGCCGGTCAAAGCCGGTTTGACCAAGGCAACGAAAACCGTTGCGGCGGTCAACACCAACCAGTTTGCCTATCGCCTCAGCAACACGACCAAATCTTTGGATCAATTGGTGCATGACGACCGGGCGATTCTGCTGGAAAACGCGCTGATTGATACGGCCAACCCGCTGAGTCTGGCCATTCCAGCCAATTTACAGGCGGCTGGCGATCCGGGCGCTTACATTGTCCAGGCCCGCGGGCCGATTGACAACGCCTTCCGCGCGCTGCTGGCCCGGTCGGGCGCGACGGTGGTTTCTTACATTCCCAACAACGCCTATCTCGTCCGCGCCTCGTCGGGCGTGGTCGGCATGTTGGAGGCAAGTTCGTTGACGCAGACGGTCGTTCCCTACGAACCCTATTACAAGGTGCAATCGTCATTGCTTGCCTACAGCCAGGGTGCTTTGCCGGAAGGCCTGTCATTGAACCTGGGACTGTTCGGCGACGACGCGCCCGCGACCATTTCACAGATTACAAAACTCGGCGGCCAGATTTTTGCGGAGGACCAGTCACCCTTCGGGCCCATCGTCCGGATTCAAATCCCGTCATCCCTTACCGCGAATTGGACGGCGCTGGCACGGTTGCCGGGCGTTCAAATCGTGGAGCCGTTCTTCCGGCGAGGCATTGCGAACGACCTGGCGCGCGTGACGCTTGGGGTCTCGACGAACTCGGTCACGGCAGCAAGTTACCTGAACTTGGCCGGTTCCAATGTAATTGTGGAGGTCAACGACACCGGCATTGACCAGCAACATCCCGATTTTAATGGTGGCGGCACACCCCGGGTCATTGGCGATGCGCCGCAAAGTCTGGTGGATACCAACGGCCACGGCACGCATGTGGCGGGCATCATCGCCGGGGACGGCACGGAATCGTCCACCATCAATTCCGCCACGAATGTGCCGCAAGGTTCGGTGACCAACGCCAATTTTCGCGGCAAGGCGCCGGCGGCCATGTTGTATTCGGTGGGCGGCATTGAAGGCGGCGCGGACACCAATTTCATTTCCGACCAGTATTTCCAGCAGGTGCCGGCGCTGACCAATGCGCTCATTTCCAACAACAGCTGGGATTACGGCGACGCGGCTTACGATCTGGCGTCGGCCAGTTATGACGCGGCGGTGCGTGACGCCCTGCCGGCGGTAACCGGTTCACAGCCGGTGTTGTTTGTGTTTGCCGCCGGCAACAGCGGCGGCGGGGGCGACAGTGGCGGGGGCGGCAATGCCGATACCATCCTCTCGCCGGCCACGGCCAAGGATGTCATCACCGTCGGCGCCACCGAGCAATTGCGCAACATCACCAACTGGGTCACAGCGCTCGATGGCACATCGAACCAGGTATGGAAGGCCGAGACTGATACCGGCTATCAAGTGGCGGGTTATTCGAGCCGCGGTAATGTGGGCATCGGCGTGGAGGGCACGTTTGGACGTTTCAAACCGGACGTCGTGGCGCCGGGCACCTTCGTGGTTTCCACCCGTTCCGAACAATGGGACACGAATGCCTATTACAATCCGACGAACGTCACCGAGCAGGATTATACGCTTCAAACCGTGACCACCAACACGTGGAACTATTATAGCATCGACCTTTCCACCATACCCAACGCCGTGGGAGTGACTTTGGAGATTTTTCCCAATCTGCTATCGCCCTCCCCGTTGACGCTGCCAATTTATGTCGCGACGACCCCCGACCCGACGATTTATCCAATTCCGGGCAGCGCGGGCACTTATTTTTCAGCGATGAATATCGTCACCATCCCGCCGAACGGTCCGGCGGGTTATCTCGCCGGCGCCACCGCCAGCGGCGGATTCAACTTCGCGGTCGGCGATAGCGGCTCGCAACCCATCAGCTACGATCTTTCCACCTTCATCTACACGACCAACGACCTTGGCAATTATTTTCACGTGTTGCAGACCCAGTTGAACGATCCCATCGGCCCGTGGTACCGCTATGAAACCGGGACGAGCATGGCGACGCCGTCGGTATCGGGCGTGCTGGCGCTGATGCAGGACTTTTTCACCAACCGGTGGCACACGCTGCCCAGCCCGGCCCTGCTCAAGGCGATGCTCATCAATGGCGCGCGCAAAACGGCCAATTACAATTTCCAGGTGCAGAATTTGATCAACTTCCAGGGTTGGGGCATGGCCAGTTTGCCGAGTGCCTTGCAACCGGGCCTGACCAACCAGTTCGGGGTTTCCTGTTCGGACCTGATTCTGGACCAGAACCCGACCAATGCGCTGGCGACCGGCGACAGCCGGACGTTTTTCGTTTCCATTACCAATGCCCAGGCGCAGGCCCAGCCGCTGCGCATCACCCTGGCGTGGACGGACCCGCCCGGGGACCCCGCCGCCGCCATCAAGCTCGTGAACAACCTGGTGCTGGTCGTCACCAATTTCAGCAATTCGACCAATTCGGTCATCTATTACGGCAACGACATCGCCAGTGGCAATACGTTCAACACGCCCGAAACCACGAACAAACCGGCGGTTTTTGATTCCATCAACAACGTTCAGAACGTTTATATCTCGCCGTTGAACGGCACGAATTTTTCCGTCACGGTCCTGGGCTACCGCGTCAACGTCAACGCTGTCACCGCCCAGACGAACAACGTGGTGCAGGATTACGCGCTGGTGATTTCCAGCGGCGATGGCCTGGTGACCAATGCAATGACGGTTACGGCCGCCCCCCCGACGCCGCCCAATTACACCGGCGATCAGAACATCACCTATGTAACGGGCAACGCCAACGCCTTGCTGAACCAGTATGTCGGTGCGAGCTCGCCGCTGCTGGGCACCAACACGCTGCCCTATTCGACCACCACCGCCCCGGCGGAGAATTTCGGCTCGAACTGGCAGATTACCATCGGCATGACCAATCAGTGGCATTTCTACGTGGTGACCAATCCGGCGTCGAACACCTCTGATTTTACCAACGCGGCGTTCGTCACGTTCGTTCCCGACACGCTGTCCGTTCCCCGCATGGGTGTCTTTGGGGGTTCGGTGGCCAACGCCACGCGGCCCGAGGCCGACATTGACCTGTATGTGGCCAGCGGGCCAAACGCGTCGGGATTGACCAATCTGGATCCCAGCGTGATTTCCAATTGTGTCGTCGGTACGCAGGTGGGGCAGTCGTTGCCGCCCGGCGTCGCCGGCGTTTTCAACGGTGCGTCCCTGGGACGCCTCGGCACGGAGTTCGTCGTGGATACCAATTCCACGCCCGGTCAGGTTTATTATGTCGGCGTCAAGTCGGAGGACCAGATGGCGTCGGAGTACGGTTTTATTTCCCTCTTCAGCAACATTCCGTTCAGCCAGATGAACAAAGGCAACGAAATCGTCAACGGCATACCGTTGGTGTTGACCGTTCCCGGTGGCAATCCCGCCGTGCCGGGCTTTACCAACGTGTTCGGCCTGGCCATCTATCCGATTACAGAAATGCAGCGGGTCGTCATCACCAACTCAATCTATGCGGGGGATCTGGGCGATCTGGTGGGTTCGATTTATCATAACACCAAGTCCGTGCTCTTGAACAACCATACCCTGCCGGTCAATGGGCCCGGCGCCTATACGTTCATTTACGACGACAGCGGCCAGGGCGATATCGTGGCGCCGCCGGCCTCGGGCGACATCGTCAAACGGTCCGACGGGCCGGGTAGTTTGAACAGTTTTGCCGGCACGGATGGCACCGGCGTGTGGATATTGCACGAGGCGGATAACGCGGAAGGCTTCACCAACATCGTGAACACCTTCAACATGCTCATTCAACCGCACCAGCCCCTTACCGTGGGCGTACCTTTCACCATCCCGCCGGGCACCTGGTTCTACGGCTACGTTGACGTGCCGCCGGGCGCAACGAATTTGACCGTTACGGCCACAAACTATCCGCCGGCGGCAAATCCGCCTCTGGAACTGTTTGTAAAATTGGGTGCGCCGCCGACGACAAACAATTTCGATGGGATGGCACTGATCAATATCCCCGGTGCGTTGGGGCCTTGGGGATCGGTTTCCCTTGGGCCGCCTTTGACTTCGGGCCGTTACTGGGTCGGCATCTTTAATCCGAGTTCATCGACGGCCAACGGGTTCGTCTTCGCCACGATTGGCTTGGGCGTTCCGCCGGGGGAGACAATTTACAGTTCGGGCGGGCCGGTGCCGATTCTGGATGACGCGGTCACGACCAACAACATCGTTGTGCCGGATGACCAGACCATTTCCTCCATGGAAGTGGCATTGCGGGTGGACCATCCCCGCATCTCCGATCTGGTGTTCCATCTCATCGGCCCGGACGGCACGCGTGATTTGCTGGTGGAAAACCGCGGCGGCAACACCGCGAACATGGGCGCCACGCTCACTGCTTCCAACGGCGTGGTCCAGCCGCAAACCTTCTCCGGTGGGTCGGAGACCTCCACCAACGTCATTGACACCGGCCAGAACAGCGGCACGCTCAGCATCAGCTACAATTTCTTCACGCTGCCGGATGAACTGGCCGTGTATGACGGGGGCACACTGATTTTTGATTCCGGCCTGGTCAGCGGGAGCGGTGTGTTCAACATTCCCTACACCGGCACATCGTCGCAACTGACCATCGTCATGAATCCGAATGGCAACAACAGCGGGCCGGGCGATGCCTGGACATTTACCGTGAACAGTATTGGCGCGGCCTACACCTATCTGGTGCTGACGGAAGATACCAACAAGACCACCACGCCCATCAAGTTCGCCGTGCCGCCGTTTGTGCCGGTCGCCTCCGGGAGCAATGTCATCGTCAGCGATTTTGAGACCGCCCCGCCGGGCGATTACACGACCACGGTACCCGACGAGACCACCTGGAATGTGCTTTCCAATCAGGTGACGGTGGTGACTGACCCGACCAACGCCGACAGCGGAACCAACTTTCTGGCGCTGGCCAATGGCACGGTTTCCACCACCCTGCCCACGGTCGCGGGCCAGAGTTACGCCCTCACCTTCCGCTATCGCGGGCCGGACATTACCGGCTGGTGGCGCGGGGAAAGCAATGCCGTGGCTGTGGACAGCGCTTACGGCAACAATGGCGTATTCGGGGGAAATCTCCTTTATGTATCTTATACCAACGGCTTCGTGGGCGACGCGTTTTCCATTGGCCCCAATCCTTACGGTGTTTACTCCGGAGTGGATGTCACGGATGCGCCGGCGTATGCAATCACCAATTCCTTATCCATGGAAGGCTGGGTCAAACCACTGGGAGACGGTGGGAATATTCTCTGGCGCGGCGATAATCGCCCGGGGCTTGATCCCTATTTTCTTGGTACGACTTACAGCCCTCAGATTGAGTTTGCGATATGCGATGCAGCTGGCAATTACGCAGCTTTGCTTTATACATCGTTTGCTTATGGCCAGTGGTACCATGTTGCGGGAACGCTGGATGGCAATTCCGGCGCGATCAAATTGTACGTTAATGGAAATCTGGTGGCCCAATCCAACACCACCATCCGGCCGTTTGGTGCTTTGATTCCTGGCGATCATCCCGGCTTGGGCATTGGCAACGTCAACGACGGGGGAAACAATTTCCCGTTCGACGGGGATATTGATGAAATATCGTTGTATTCCCGCGCGCTTTCGGCATCGGAGGTCAAAGCGATTTACAACGAAGGCATCGGTGGCAATGCCAAAGGTGGCAATGGCAAATTTGATCCGGCCGAATTTTCAACCTCTCCACTGGCATCCTTGGCCGAAGCGCAGGTCACCGTCAACGGCGGCACACCGGCCACGTTCTTCGGCAGCAATACCAATTGGCAGACCAAGACCATTATTTTCACGGCCACCCAGCCCGGTGGCACGCCGTTGCAGCTCACGGGCGTGGAGCCGGGCATGTTGCTGGATTCCTTCAGCCTGTCCCAGGTGGGCGGCGACCTTTATTATCTGCCCGAGCAATCGCTGGATACGTATGACGGGCTGAACGCGAGCGGTCCGTGGTCGCTGGAAATCCAGGACAATCGCGTGGGGGCCACCAATCCCGCGCCCATGCTCCTGAGCTGGCAGTTGCGGTTCAATTACGTGACCACCGGCACCAGTTCCTCCGGCACTCCGCCGGGTATAACGACAACCAACATCATTCCGCCCTACAGTTTCGCCTATTATCCGGTGAACGTGCCGACGAACGCGGATTACGCCACGAACATCCTGGTCTTTGCAACGGGGCCGTTGAACATGTGGTTCAATCCCACCAACGACCCCACCGGCGCCAATCCGCCGGACAGCCTGTTGTTGGGCGGCGTGACTAACGGTTCCTCGACATTGAGCACCTTCAGCGTGCCCACGAACATTGTGCCCGGCGGCGTTTATTATATTGGCCTGCAAAATACGAACGCCTTCCCCGTGACCAACGGATTTGAAGTGGATTTTCATCTTTACCCGACGCCCATCTCGCTGACCAACGGCGTGCCGGTAACGAACACCGTTTCGGGAACCATTGCGGGAGACGGCATGGCCTATTATTCGGTGACGGTGCCGCCGGACGCCGATTATGCCACGAACCTGCTGCTCTCTTCCACCACGCCGGTAAACGTGTGGTTCAATCAGAACAAGGTGCCGGTCGGCCTGACGCCGCCGGATTCGCTCCTGATCAGCAACGCGACCAACGGCATTTTCGTCCTCAGCGCGGGCAGCACGCCGCCGCTGGTGCCCGGCACGACGTATTATCTGGCCGTCCAAAACACCAACGGCCCCTCGGCGACTTTCGCGTTGGAAGTGAATTTCCACCGCTACACCCCGCTGACCAACGGCGTGCCCGCGACCAATTCTGTTCCGCCGAACGGCTTTGCCTATTATACGGTGACGGTGCCGACGAATGCGGATTATGCCACGAACCGGCTGCTCTTTGCCAGTCTGCCCGTGAACGTGTGGTTCAATCAATTCGTCCCGCCCACCGGCTTGTATCCGACGGATTTTCCCCTGATCAGCAACGCCACAAACGGGACTTCCATTTTGAGCGCCGGCACCACACCGCCGCTCGTGCCCGGCGCGACCTATTATCTGGGCGTGCAAAACACCAACAGTGTGCCCGTGAATTTCGGGCTGGAGGTGGATTTCCATCTCGTGATCCCGCCCGGCATCAGCGGCCTCACCATTACGCCGACGAACAACGGGGTGACCAACGGCTTCCTGCTCCAGTGGAGCGGGCCGACGAATTATCAATACACGATCCAATGGGCGACCCATCTCGCGCCGCCCATCCCATGGAACACCGTCTTGAATCCGGTCATCAACCTGGTGGTGACGCCCACCAACGGGAATTACTCGTGGTTCGACGACGGCTCGCTGGCCGGCGGGTTCCCGCCGGTTAAATTCTACCGGGTGCTGGGCGGCCTGATTTCCGCGCCGATCACCAACTCGACGCCCGTGACCAACGTGGTGGTGGCGGGAACCTTTACGCCCTTGATCGTCAACGTGCCCGCCAACGCCATCGCGGCCAGCAACCTGCTGGTTTCCGCCACCGGGCCGCTGAACGTCTGGTTCAACCAGACCACCCCGCCCACCACCAGCACGAATGCGGGCAATGTCCTGATGTTGTCCAACGTCACCAGCGGCAGCTTCCTGCTCACGAGCCATTCCGTGCCGCCGCTCGTGCCGGGCGCGAGTTATTACCTGGGCCTGCAAAACACCGGCACGACCAACGTCGTATTCGTCTTTGACGTGAACTTTGCCTACGCCGCAGTGACGTCCAATGCTCCGACGATTTCCAGCATCACGCTTACCAACCTGGGCACCACCAACGGCATCCTGCTCACGTGGTTCGCCCCGGCGAATGACCGGTTCCAGGTGCAGTGGACGACCAGTTTGTCGCCGGCTTCGTGGACGACCATTCCGGGTGTCATCCTGACAAATCTGGCGTCCTTTACCCCGACCAACGGCGTGGGAGAATTTCAATATTTCGACAACGGCTCAATGACCGGTGGCTTTGGCCTGGTGAAATTCTACCGGCTTATTGCCTATGCCCCGGGCGCAACCATCCCGCCGGACCTGATTATCAGCAGCGTGCTGGCGTCGCCCGGCGGCCTGCAGGTCCAGTGGCACGGTTCGACGAATTATATCTACGATGTGCTCTGGACGACGAATCTGGGGCTGCCGACGGCCAGTTGGAACGTGCTGACCAACCTGGCCATGCCGGTGCCGCTCAGTTACAGTGGCGGTGTGTTCACGTTCACGGCCACCAACGCGCTGACCGGCGGGTCGGCACCCGCCGAATTCTTCCAGGTGCAGTTGTGGCCGTAGCCCGTTACCAAAAAGGCTGAAGGAACGGCTGAAACCGGGAGCGCCGGCATCCTGCCGGCGGGCTTTAAACCAAAGAAACAGGCCGGCAAGATGCCGGCGCTCCCGGAGGTGATCCGCGTCATCCGTGAATGACCGATGACTGCGCCAGGCGCGCGGCTGAACCCTCAGCTCAACTGTAGAGCATTTTAAATTTTAAATAAAGCTGTGGCCTGTCTCGGAAGCCAAATCGGAAAATTCCGCGAGGTTTTGGACTGCGGCAGCCCTCTGCCGCTATTTCTCCCACAAGGCCGGCGACGCGAAAGCGGCAGAGGGCTGCCGCAGTCCAAGGCGCTGACGCGCCATCCGCTTAACCCAAGCCAGCTTGCCGGCTAAAGTATTTTTGAAACCGCTCTCAACCTTCAACCATTTACGAACTTGTTTTTGCTTTTAGGCGAATTTTCAGATAAGCTTGCCGGTTAATTGAATTGAGAAATTCGGCAATGGAACATTACGCAAATCCCGGTGGGGCGAGCCACTGTTTTGGTAGGGACGGCGCGCTGCGCCGTCCGGGCATCGCGGCGCGATGCCCCTACCCACGGCTCGTCAGCAGCCCCGCCCCACCAGGCTGTGCCATCGCCAAAAATTTCGGGCCATGAGCAAGACATCCATACGCATCGGCGGCGCGCGTGAGCATAATCTCAAGAACCTCACGCTGGACATCCCGCGCGACAAGCTGGTGGTCATCACCGGCCTGAGCGGCAGCGGCAAGTCGTCGCTGGCGTTCGACACCATCTACGCCGAGGGCCAGCGCAAATACGTCGAGAGCCTGTCCGCCTACGCCCGGCAGTTCCTCGATCAGATGCAAAAGCCGGACGTGGATTACATCGAGGGCCTGTCGCCGGCCATTGCCATCGAGCAGCGCAGTTCGGGCAGCAGCCCGCGCTCCATCATCGCCACCACCACGGAGATTTACGATCATCTCCGGCTGCTGTACGCGCACGTCGGCCAGGCGCATTGCCCGGACACCGGCGTGCCCATCGTCACCCAGAGCACGAGCGACATCGTGGACAAAATCCTCGCGCTGCCGCCCAAGACCCGGGTGATGCTGCTGGCGCCGGTGGTGCGCCGGCAAAAGGGCGAGTTCCGCGACGTGATTGAACGCCTGGCGCGCGAAGGGTTCGTGCGCGCCCGCGTGGACGGCCAGTTTGTCGAGCTGGAGGCCGATACGCGGGTCAAGCTGGACAAAAAGAAGTTTCACAGCATCGAGGCGGTGGTGGACCGGCTGGTGATTGACGATAAAATCCGTGTGCGCCTGGGCGATTCGGTGGAGACCGCGTTGCGCTGGGGCGACGGCGTGATGTTTGCATTGCACCAGCTTCCGGAAGGTAGGGCGGGCTCTCCGCAGCCTGCCGCAGGTGGGGCGAGCGTCCCCGCGAGCCGTATCCAACGCGGCGACATTTCTCAAAGGCGGCTCGTCAGCAGCCTCGCCCCACCCAACGACGGCGCGCGAGGAGTGGCGCGCCCTACCGGGTCCGAGTGGACGGAGACGTTGCATTCGAACAAGATGTGTTCGCCGGCCACGGGCAAGAGCTTTGATCCGCCCACGCCCAAGCATTTTTCCTTCAACGCTCCCGCCGGCGCGTGCCCGGTCTGCCACGGGCTCGGTCAGAAAATGGTTTTCAACGAGGAACTGGTCGTGCCCGACCCGGAACAGCCGCTCGAAAGCGCGGTCCAGCCGTGGCGGCGCGCGGGCAAGCGGATGAACATTTATTACAAGGCCATGCTCCGGTCGGCCGCGGCGCATTTCAATGTCAGCCTGGAAACGCCCTGGAAAAGCCTGCCGGACGATTTCAAAAAGGTCCTGCTGCACGGGTCGGGCGCGGACAACGTGGATTTTCGGTTCTGGCGTGCGGGCAGCCAGCACACCGTCAGCCGTCCGTTCGAGGGCGTGCTGCCGAACCTGGAACGGCTCTTCACCGAGAGCGAGAGCGAGTTCGTCCGCAACCGCATCAAACCCTACATGAGCCCGCAGTTTTGCGACACCTGCAAGGGCAGGCGGTTGAAGCCGGAAGTCCTGGCGGTCACGCTTGCGAGTGCGGAATGCGGAACGCGGAATGCGGAATCTGAAGCGCAGAAACCGGAGAAACTGGGTGGTCCAGCCACTCCGCACTCCGCACTCCGCACTCCGAAATTGAAGATTCCCGGCTTCTCCATCATGGACGTGTGCGCGTTGTCGGTGGAGGCGGCGGACGAATTTTTTGCCACGCTCAAGCTTACGGAATTTCAGGAGAAAATCGCGCATGAAGTCATCAAGGAAATCCGGGCGCGGCTGGGCTTTTTGAAGAACGTGGGCCTGGGTTACCTCACGCTCGACCGCGAGAGCGGCACGTTGAGCGGCGGCGAGGCGCAGCGCATCCGGCTGGCGACGCAGATCGGCGCGGGCCTGGTGGGCGTGCTGTACATCCTGGACGAACCGAGCATCGGCCTGCACCAGCGCGACAACGACCGCCTGCTGGCCACACTCAAGGGTCTGCGCGATCTCGGCAACACGGTGCTCGTAGTGGAGCACGACGCCGACACCATCCGGCAGGCGGATTACATCGTGGACCTGGGGCCGGGCGCGGGCGTGCATGGCGGCGAACTCGTGGCGGCGGGCACGTTGCCGGAAATTTTATCGAACAAGCATTCGCTCACGGCGCAATATCTCACCGGCGAGCTGGCGATTCCCATTCCGAAAAAGCGGAACGCGCCGTCGGAGGAACGCGGTTGGCTGGAGGTGCTGGGCGCGAAGGAAAACAACCTGCGCAACCTGGACGCGCGGATTCCGCTGGGGACGTTCACGGCCATCACCGGCGTGAGCGGCTCGGGCAAGAGCACCCTGGTGGACGACATCCTGCGGCGCGCGCTGTTCCGCAAGTTCTACGGTTCCAAGGAAACGCCGGGGGCGCACCGGGCGCTGCGGGGTTTTGAGGCCCTGGACAAGGTGATTGTGATTGATCAGACGCCGATTGGCCGGACGCCCCGCTCCAATCCGGCCACGTACACCGGCATGTTCAATCACATCCGCGACCTGTTCGCCAAGCTGCCGGCGGCGAAGGTGCGCGGCTACGCGCCGGGCCGGTTCAGCTTCAACGTCAAGGGCGGCCGTTGCGAGAAATGCGAAGGCGACGGCGTGCTCAAGATTGAGATGAATTTTCTGCCGCCGGTGTACGTGACCTGCGAGGCGTGCGGCGGCCGGCGTTACAACCGCGAGACGCTGGAAATCACCTACAAGGGCAAGAACATCGCCGACGTGCTGGCGATGACGGTGGACGAGGCGGTGACTTTTTTCCGGGCGGTGCCGTTGATTTACCAGCCGCTGCTGACGCTGGCGGAGGTGGGGTTGGGCTACATCGGGCTGGGGCAGGCGGCGACGACGTTGAGCGGCGGCGAGGCGCAACGGGTGAAGCTGGCGTCCGAATTGAGCCGCAAGGCGACCGGCCGCACGCTGTACATTCTGGACGAACCGACCACCGGCCTGCATTTCCACGACGTGGCCAAGTTGCTGGAGGTGCTGTTCAAGCTGCGCAACGCCGGCAACACGCTGGTGGTGATTGAGCACAACCTGGACGTGATCAAGACGGCGGACTGGATCATTGACCTCGGTCCCGAAGGTGGCGCGGCGGGCGGAAAGATCGTGGCGGAAGGTCCGCCGGAGAAGATCACCGGCTGCGCCGGCAGCCACACGGGCCGGTATTTGAAAGGTGTTTTGGAAGGCGTGACGCATTCGGAGCCGTAAGGAACCGGGAAGAGCATCCGATTTTTAAATCAACCTCGGTCGCCAGCGTGATTCCTGTCTCCACTGGGAATGGACAAAATCCCAAGCAAAGGCTAAAATGAACAACGGTTCCAAGAACCAAGCGATGGGGAAAAGCAAAAAACCGGCCGTCGATCAATGATGTTCAAGTTTTAGTCAAAGCACGATGTATCTTCGGAAGCGGATCACGCGGGGCACAGCCACGTGATGCTTCAGCCGCGGCAACCCAAGGGATGCAAATTAAAAGACATCTGGTTCAAATCCACCTGCTGGGAATATTGCTGGCGGCGGCTTCCACGGGTCGGGGACAGGGACAGGTTTTGTTGGGCAGCCAGGGCCTGGGTGTGACCAGCAACGGATTTGGTTTCAGCGTTTCCGGAGCAACCAACCTTGCCGTGGTGGTGGAAGCCACCACGAATTTGACCACGCCCCTGTCACCGTTCTGGACGCCCCTGGCCACCAACACCTTGTCGAATGGCTTTTTTTTCTTTAGCGATCCCCAATGGACCAATTATCCCAGACGTTTCTACCGCCTGACCGGCACCAATCCGTTTGCCTTGTTCACGGCCAGGCCGGCCCACGGCACGGTTCCCTTGACCGTGCAGTTCAATACCCCCAATTTCGACAGCTTGGGCAACCCGATTACCAGTTGGAACTGGAATTTCGGCGACGGCGCCACCAGCACCGCGCAAAATCCGTCGCATATTTACACCAACCTCGGCGTCTTCAATCCGGGTTTTGTTGCCACCAACAATCTCGGGGTCGCGATGATTGGCTCCGGGCCGCAAATTTCAACGCTCGCATTCGCCGTATTCACCGCCAATGCCACCAACGGCGCCACACCTTTTGCCGTCCAATTTAATTCCCCCAATGTTGACAGTTTGGGCAACGCGATCACCGGTTGGAACTGGAATTTCGGCGACGGCGCCACCAGCACCGCGCAAAATCCGTCGCATATTTATACCAATTTCAGCGCCTTCAATCCCGGTTTTGTCGCCACGAACAGTATTGGGATCGAAGTCATCGGTTCCGGGCCGCAAATCGTGGCATTTTCGTTTCTCACCGCCACGAACAACGGCGTGACGGCCATCAGTGGGTATGTCGGCAAACCTGCCGGCACCCTGGCGATCCCTGCCGCGATCAATGGACTGCCGGTGACCAGCATCGGCGAGTCGGCTTTCGCCGGCTGTGCCGGCGTGACCAGCGTGACCATTTCCAATACCGTCACCGGCATCGGCCGGCGGGCGTTTTACGACTGCCCCCGCCTGACGACCGTTGTCATCCCTGACAGTGTCACCGATATCGGAGATTATGCGTTCAGTTCCTGCGGGAGCCGGAGCAACGTCGTCATCGGCAACAATGTCACCAACCTCGGAAATTTTGCCTTTGCTTTCTGCGGCAATCTTGCCGGCGTCACGATTCCCGGAAATGTCGCCAGCATGGGGAACTCCGCGTTCGTGGCGTGCAGTAATCTTACCAGTGCGACGGTTGACAGCGGCAACGTTGGAGACCTGGCCTTCAGTGCCTGCGGGAGCCTGAGCAGCGTTGCGTTCGGCAATGGCGTCACCAATATCGGAAATCTTGCGTTTGCTTACTGCCCCGGCCTGACCGGCATCACCATTCCTGCCCAGGTCGGCAGCGTGGGGGTGGATGCGTTCGCGTCCTGTGTCAATCTCGCCAGTGCGACGATTAACGGCGGCACTATTGGAGACTATGCGTTCAGTTCCTGCGGGAGCCTGAGCAGCGTGGTGTTTGGCAATGGCGTCACCAATATCGGGGTTGGCGCGTTTGCCGGCTGCAGCAACCTGACCAACGTGATGATACCCGGCACCGTTTCCGACATCGGAGGCGGCGCGTTCAGCAGTTGCGCAAACCTGGCGCAAGTAACGATCGGTGACGGTGTCAACCGCCTCGGCGACGCCGCGTTTTCCGACAACTCCAAGCTGCAGGCGGTTTATTTTCAGGGCAACGCTCCCACATTTTTGGACGCCGGTGGCCCTTTCAACGGCGCGAATGCGGCCGCGGCAACAATCTATTTCCTGCCGGGAACCGCCGGCTGGAACCCGCAGGTGCTGACCGGCGATGGAGACCTGGGGGTGAAGGCAAATCAGTTTGGATTCGATGTCAGTTGCAACCACAACCTGTCAGTCATCGTGGAAGCCTGCACGAACCTGAATCGGCCGGTTTGGTTGCCGGTGGCGACCAATCTGGGTTCGTTTTATTTCGCGGATTCACAATGGATGAATTTTCCCGTCCATTTCTACCGCCTCCTGGCCTCCGGCTTCGCCGGATTGCCGGTGGAGTTGTGGAATCCGGTGATCCAAACCGGAGACGGGCGCTTTGGCGTGCGATCGAATCAATTCGGCTTTACCATTACTGGCTCCGCCAACATCCCGGTGGTCGTCGAGGCTTGCACCAATCTGGCGAACGCCATGTGGGTTCCGTTGTCCGCCGGCTTGCTGACCAACGGTTCCTTTTATTTCAGCGACCCCGCCTGGATGAATTATCCGGGACGTTTTTATCGCATCAGCTCTCAATAGGCTGGTCATCGTTACGAAAGTTGATTGCCGCAGCCGAATGATTTTTGGCCGGCGCCTGATTTTGAAGACGGCATCTTCCGGCACACCACCTGTATTGACGAGGCTGCTGCTGGGAGCGCCGGCATCCTGCCGGCTGGTTTATGGTCCCGGTTGCCGATACGCCGGCAAGATGCCGGCGCTCCCGGCTGTTATCGGCGTCATCTGTGAAATCCGCGGCTAAAATGGTTTTCCATCTTAGGAATCGAGGTGACGAGACTCGCGAGACTCCTGACGTCGTCTCCTACTATCCGCGGCGCTGGTAAGCCGGCAGCGGGGTCCGCCATGCGCTTATGGT
>JBEKKN010000063.1:0-15394 GCA_050010675.1 Verrucomicrobiota bacterium
TCCTTCTCCAACTTTTGCAGCTTGGGGGCGATGACAATCTGACAATAGGGCGCACTGGCATTGTTGTCGTAATATTCCTGGTGATAATCTTCCGCCTTGTAGAAATTCGTGAGCGGGACGATTTGCGTGACAATGGGATGCTTGAAGTTCTTTTGCGCCCCGGCCTTGGATTTTTCCGCAATCAATCTTTGTTCCTCGTTACGATACAGGATGATGGAGCGGTAGGACGTGCCCACGTCCGCGCCCTGGCGGTTCAGGGTGGTGGGGTCATGGGCCTGCCAAAACACGTCGAGCAGGCTGGCGTAGGAAATGGTTGCGGGGTCAAACTCAACCTGGGTCACCTCGGCGTGGCCGGTGGTTTCGGTGCAAACCTGTTCGTAAGTGGGATTGGCGGCATGGCCGCCGGCAAAGCCGCTGGTAACGGAAATGACTCCGGGCAGCCGCTCAAAGACGGCTTCCATGCACCAGAAGCAGCCGCCGCCCAGGTCGGCGATTTCAATTTTATTCACTTTGATTGTGTTCATGGCATTGGTGGTGGTTCCGGCAAGCGCGGCAAGATTGAGTGCCGCGCTGGCCGATAACAGACAAATCATTGATTTCATATCACGGGGCAATCCGACCTGAACGTAGCACAGCCGTGCCGTCTGTAAAATTATAGTGGTGCGGCAAGCCGGTGCGTTGCTCCATTTGCCTACTGATTTGTCGCCGTCAGGCGGTGCTTATTCATGAGCGAGACGTAATCTTGAAGAATATGTTCCGTTTCGTCGAGCCAGGCGTCGGTCGGCGGCGCGTTGGTGCCGAAGGCATTGGCCGCCATGGTGGTGGCTCGGGTGGCTTTTGCCAAACCGGCGGCAGGAGGAGACACGGCTGCTGTGTTCGTTATCGGGGACACCATGTTGGTTGGCCAGAGCATGGGAGGCATGCCCGGTTTGCCGGCGTTCTCAACCGTGATCTCATAGATTTTCTCGTCGGGAGCCTTGCGTCCGGCGCGTTCCGCCTCGCGCGCTTTCTGGCGGAGCGCGGCTTGTTCCGCCTGCTTCAGTTCCTCGTTTTCATTCAGCGAGGCGGTCTTGTTGGCCTGCAATTTCTTTAATTCATCAATGTCCTGGTGGATGTAAGCGAAATCCTGATTGGTGGCCACGCGCGCGTCGGAAAGTTTGCGCAATTCCGCCACGTACGGCTGCACCATGTTTACCGGAACATAATCCGCCTTTGGAATGGTGTCCCACGGCATGGCGTTGGGCATGGAACTTTCACCGATATCGTTCATCACATTCAGTTCGTCGGGCAGCACGATATCGGGCACGACGCCCTTCAACTGGGTGGAGGCGCCGCTGATGCGGTAAAATTTGCGGATGGTGATTTTGACGGTGCCCGGATCGTTGGAGGTCGATTCATTCGGCGACCAGATGAACGGGCGCAACGGATTCAGATTCTGGACCGTGCCCTTGCCGTATGTGGAGGTGTCACCCACGATCAGCGCGCGGCCGTAATCCTGCAGGGCGCCCGCCACGATTTCCGTGGCCGAGGCGCTGAAACGGTTGACGAGGACGACCAGGGGCCCGCGATAAAGGGCGTAAGTGGACGAGTCCTGATCCACCGTAACCCGGCCTTCCGGCGAACGCACCAGTACGACCGGGCCGTTGGTGACGAACAGGCCGGTGAAATTGACGGCTTCCTCCAAGGAACCGCCGCCATTGTTTCGCAGGTCGAGAACGATGCCGGAGATCTGTTGCCGCTCAAGTTTTTGGATCAGACGCCGGACGTCGGCGGTGGTGCTCTTTTCGCCCAGATCGCCGTTATCGCCCGGCAGATCGACCGTCGCATAAAACGACGGCAGATCAAGAATTCCCAGGCGGTTGGTGCCACCGTGCCCGTCGGGCATCTCAACCAGTTCGGCCTTGGCCTCCTGGTCTTCCAGCTTGATCTCGTCACGAATCAGGGTCACCACGTGCCGTGAATTGGGGTCATCGGAAGTGATCATGGTCAGCCGCACTTCCGTGCCTTTCGGGCCGCGAATCATTTGGACTATTTTGGAAAGGTCCATATCCACCACGTCCACCGGCGGCTGTTTCCCCTGCGCCACGGCGACGATGCGATCCTTGGGCTTGAGTTGTTTGCCTTTGGCGGCCGGGCCGCCGGGTACGAGTGAAATAATCGTGCAATAGCCGTCCTCGGAACGAAGTTCCGCGCCGATGCCGAACAGGGCGAGGCTCATGTTGATGGAAAAATCCTGGGCATGACTGGTGTTCAGGTAATCCGTGTGCGGATCATAGGCATGGGTGAGCCCGTTCAGGTACGCCTGCAGAATGTCGCTGTTGTCCCAATTGGCAAACACCCGCAACAGCCAGTGATAATGACGCGTGAGCTTGTCGGTAATTTCCGGCGGGGCGGACTTGGGCAGGGGCAGAATCACACCGCTGTTGGTCGGTGAAATCCGGCGGCCAAGAACCTCCTGTAAATAATCGTAGACCAGCCTTTGCTGCCAGAGCTGGCGCGCCTCCGCCAGATTCCGGGGATAAGGCGATTCACGCCGGTCGAGGAGGATTTCCTGCTGGGTGTTCAAGGCGAACCGGTCACGTTTCAGAAGCTTGTCATCGTAAGCCACACGCTGATTCAGCCGTTCCATATAGCGTTCGTAAATCTGGTAGGCGGGCGTCAGGTCGGCAATCCCGCGGTTGTTGATGGTCAGCAGGTCGAGGTTCGTCCGGTAGGACGCAAACTCCGCAATGTCCGATTTCAAAAAATAGAGATGCTGGGGATCCAGCGCGTCCAGATAACCGTCGAAAAATTTCTCCGACAACTCCTTGTCCAGCGGGTGTTGCGAGTAATGATATTCCTCCAGCAGGCGCGCGGTGACATAGGCGATGCGGCCGTCGTTGGGGCCCGGTGCCAGTGGCGGGGCGACGTTGGTGTTGCCGGCGGCCACCGCGGCCGGGCTCGAATGGAGCAGAATTCCCAGGGCGAGCATCGCGAAACTGTTCAAGCCGAATCCTCGTAAGGTCTTGTCAGGGATGGAATGGTTCGTCATCATTGGTGCCAGTTCCACGGACTATAGCAGGATTTGTCCATGGAGGAAACAATTTGCGCGTAGGGATGTTGAAAATTGAAACGGGATTGCAATTTGGGAGCAACCTCCCAATAATGCGCCCATGTTTGCCATGAAAACCACGATATTGACGATCCTTTTTTCTTTGACGGTTGCGGCACCCCTGGTGGCCGCTGATACCAATGTGCTGGGCGACGACCGGTCACGCGCCAGTTACGCCATCGGCATGATGCTCGGCTCGCGCTGGAAGGCGACTGGCATTACCGATTTGAATTATGAAATGTTGTTGCGGGGTGTGAAAGATACCGAGGCCGGCGGGCCCACGCTGATGACCGAGCAGGAAATGGGCAACACCTTGAGCAAGTTCCAGCAGGCGCTGGCCGCGAAGGCGGAAAAGCGGCGCCAGGAAATCGGTGCCACCAACAAGCTCGTGGGAGATGCGTTCCTCGCCCAAAACCGGGAAAAGCCGGGGATCGTCACGTTGCCCGACGGCCTGCAGTACAAAGTCATCACGGAGGGAACCGGAGACTCACCCGCGCCCAGTGACCTGGTGACCGTCAACTATGCAGGCACACTCATTGACGGGACAACCTTTGAAAGCTCGAACAACAAACAATTTCGTGTTGAAGGCGTGATTCCCGGTTGGGCTGAGGCACTGACGCATATGAAGACCGGTTCCAAATGGCAGCTGTTCATACCACCCGATCTGGCCTACGGTCTCTATGGTCGCCCGCCACGGATTGAACCCAATTCCGTGTTGATCTTCACGGTTGAGTTGCTTTCCATCGAACATCCCCAGCCCGTCACCAGCGACATCATCAAAGTGCCTTCGGCCGCGGAAATGAAAAACGGGGCCAAGGTTGAAATCATTAAACCCGAGGATTTGCAAAAGGCCCAGCAGACAGCCCAGCCGGCAAAGTAGCCCGCGGCCGGATTCCGTCGGCCGGGTAGTTGAACGTCCGGGCGGTTGCGCTGTCTGTTCATCCATCCATTGGCATTAATTATGAATCGATTTTCGCGGCCGGTCTTCGGCTTTTTCGCAGCAACCCTGGGAGCTTTGGTGGTGGCGGTTTTTTTTTACCTGACTGCCCGGGCGCAGGAAGCGAAGCCGGATATCAAGGTCGAAACCACGCCGGTCAATCGTGACGCCCGGCTCGGCGTTAGCTTCGCGCCGGTCATCAAACAGACCGCCCCTTGTGTGGTATACATTTATTCCACCCGGCTCGTGCATGTGCGCCCCTACCGGAATCCTCTGCTTAACGACCCGTTTTTCCGCCAGTTTTTTGGTGACCAGCTTCCCCAAGGCAATCCGTCACGGACGCGCCGGCAGGAAAGCCTCGGTTCCGGAATCGTGGTTTCGCCCAATGGCTATATTTTGACCGCCAATCACGTCGTGGACGGCGCCGACGAAATCAAGGTGAATGTCACTTCCACCAACGGCGAAAAGGAATACAGTGCCAAAGTCATTGGCACCGATCCGCCGACGGACGTGGCGGTGCTGAAAATTGATGCTCGGGATTTGCCAGCCATTACGCTGGGCGACAGCGATCAATTGGAAGTGGGCGACGTGGTCCTGGCCATTGGTGATCCCTTCGGCCTGGAGCGGACCGTGACGATGGGGATTGTGAGTGCGCTGGGCCGCAGCGGGTTCCGCTTCGGAGGCCAGGGCGACAACCAGCCCAATTACCAGGATTTTATTCAGACCGACGCCGCGATCAACCCCGGCAATTCCGGCGGTGCGCTGGTGGATGCGGAAGGACGGCTGGTTGGGATCAACACCGGCATCATTCCCAATGATAACGGTGGCAATCAGGGCATTGGTTTCGCCGTGCCCATCAACCTGGCACGCCACGTCATGGATCGCTTGATTCAGGGCGGCAAAGTCGCCCGCGGCTACCTCGGTATCACCTTCCTGCGGGACCTGACGCCGGGTCTGGCAGAAGCCTTCGGCCTGCCCGACCAAAACGGCGTGTTGGTGGGTGATGTGATCCAAGGAACGCCCGCGCAAGCGGCGGGCATCAAATCCGGCGATGTGATTGTTGAGTTCATCGACAAAAAGGTTGTTGACGTTGCCAGCTTTATGCTGATGGTCACGGAATGTTCGCCGGGGACCGAGACCGCGGTGGAAGTGATTCGCGACGGCCAACCGAAAACCTTCAACGTCAAACTGGCGGAGCTGCCGGAACAGGCCGGGCAAACTGGCAACCGCCCGAACCATGGCTCGGCCAGTTCAATCCCCGACGCGCTCGACGGCGTAACGGTGGGGGATCTGGGCTCGCAGGCCCGGCAGGAATTGAAGGTCCCCGACAGTATTCAGGGCGCCTTGGTGATGGAGGTCGGGCCGGACTCGAATTCCGCCGATGCCGGTCTGCAGCAGGGTGACGTTATCGTGGAGATCAACCGCCGGCCGGCAAGCAATGCCAAGGAGGTGGTCAGACTTTGCACCCAGGCCAAGGGCGATCAGATTCTGCTGAAGGTGTGGCGTCGGGGCGGCGAGATTGCCGGCACCACCTACTTGAGCGTGGACAACACCAAGCCGCAGTAAGGTTGAAGGCCAGATGCCAACGGGTGAGATCGTGGTTCCGGCGATGCCATGTGTTTTAGACTTTAGCCTTCAGCCTTCAGGCTTTAACTTTTCCTGACGATGCCCGTTCAATACAAAGATTATTACGAAACCCTGGGGGTTCCGCGGAGTGCCAGCGACAGCGAAATCAAGAAAGCCTTTCGCAAGCTCGCGCGGGAATTCCATCCGGATGTGGCCAAGGACAAAAAGCGGGCCGAGGAAAAATTCAAGGAAGTCAACGAGGCCTACGAAGTCCTGGGTGACCCGGCCAAACGCAAGAAATACGACGAGCTGGGTGCGAACTGGAAATCCGGCGCGGAATTTCGTCCGCCGCCGGGCTGGGACGGTTTCGGCGGCGGCCAGCCGTTCCCAGGCCGGGGGCAGGCTGGCGAGGATTTTGAATTCCGCTTCGGTGGCACCGGCTTCAGTGATTTCTTTGAGCAGATCTTCGGTTCGATGGGCGGCGGACGCGGCGGCTTCGGTCGATTTTCAAA
The DNA here is from genome assembly GCA_050010675.1 of Verrucomicrobiota bacterium. Lineage (GTDB taxonomy): Bacteria > Verrucomicrobiota > Verrucomicrobiia > Limisphaerales > UBA11358 > UBA11358. The sequence continues at coordinate 6,107 of JBEKKN010000063.1, forward strand.
TTCGGAGGAACCGGAACTGGCGGAACGCGGTCGCGACATTGAAGGCGACATCATGGTCACGCTGGAGGAGGCGATGCGCGGGGCGGTGCGCGCCGTCAACGTGCGCCACACCGTCGGACGCTCCGTCAAAACCGAGACGCATCAGGTCAAGATTCCACCCGGTGTGACCGAAGGGCAGCGTTTGCGGATTGCCGGTCGCGGTGAGGCCGGCAGTGGCGGCGGCGCCCCGGGGAATCTGTATTTGCGCGTGCGGCTGGCCCGGCATCCCGACTTCGAGGTTGAAGGTCATCATTTGATTTACGAGGCTGAACTGGCGCCGTGGGAGGCGGTGCTGGGAACCAACCTTTCGGTGCCGACCCTGGCCGGGCGCGTCAACATCAAGATTCCGCCCGGAACCCAAAGCGGACAAAAACTCCGCGTGCGCGGGCGCGGTTTGCCCGACCGAGACGGCGGTCGAGGTGATCTGATGGTGGTTGCCCGAATCACCGTGCCGGCAAAAATATCCGACGCGGAGAAAAAGCTGTGGGAGGACCTCGCGCGCGAATCCAAATTCAAACCGCGTGATTAAATATCAAGGCCAGGAAGCAAAAGTGCCAAACCGCAATGCGCCGCGCTTGACCCGCTTGAAAAGTGGTTTAGGCTGAATTCATGTCAAACGCGCCCAAAAAGAAAAAACGCAAGGCCGTCATTCTTGGCGTCGGTTTGGATTCCGACGGTCATAAGCGCATTACGACCGGTGAGAATTTTGCCCTGGTCGGTGGCACGGAGGAGACGCACGAGCGCATGACCGAAAAGGCCATCAAGATCAACGAAAAATTGAAGGCGCGCGGCAAGCAGCTCGAAGAGGTCAGCCGGGAGGAATTCGACGACATCGCCCAGGAAGTCGGCCTGAAACGGCACAAGCCCCGCGCGAAATGATTGATTGCGTCGAGCCTGTCGCCTGAACGAATCGGCGCGCAGCGCTGACGCTACAACAAAAACTTTTTCACTGCTGCACAGGATTTGTCCGGCGCCTCGTGCAAAATGGCCCGCCAGCCGCGTTCCGCGCCCGCTGCCACATTTTCTGACCGGTCATCCAGATAAATGATTTCGGAGCCCCGCCGCCCGGTAAGCTTTTCCAGCGACTCGTAGATTTTGGCCTCCGGTTTCATCGCGCCCACCTCGTACGAATAGATGTAACCGTCAAAATTCCGGAAGAACGGGAAATTCCGGTCAATATGTTCGACGGCCAGATCGTTGGTGTTTGAAAAAATGAAAGTCTTGAAGCCGCGCCGGCGCAATTCCGCGTGCAATTCGGTCATCGGCGAAATCTCCGTGAATATGTCGGCGAAGAATTCGCCAAATTCCTCCTGCCGGCCCTGGAAGCCGGTGGCTTGCCGGGAGCGCTCGAAGAATTCCTGCCGCGTCAGGCGGCCCGATTCGTATTCCACCAGCAGCGGGGAATGAAAGAAGAAGTGTTCGACTTCGGATGGCGTCAGGCGGCCCCGCGCGGCGATGCGTGAAACGGCAATCGAGTAATCGAAATCCACGAGAACTTTTCCCAAATCGAAGACTACAATTGGAGGATGGCTCATGATCATTTGTGGTGCGGTTTGCAATTGATCTGGTAAGGACGCCGCGCTGCGGCGTCCGGTCGGCGCAGCGCGCCGACCCTACCTCATGTCATTTCCCGGCGTCCTTCCAGCGCGCGGCTCAGGGTCAACTCGTCAGCAAATTCCAATCCGCTGCCGGCGGGCAATCCGTAGGCGATGCGCGAGATGGTAAGCCCTTTGCGGGCCAGCCGTTTGGCCAGATAATGGCTCGTGGCGTCGCCTTCCACGTCCGTGCCCAGGGCAATGACAATCTCCCGGATCGGCTCGTGCTGGAGCCGGTTTTCCAGTTCGGTAATGCGCAGGTCCTCCGGCTCCACGCTGTCTAGCGGCGAAATCTTCCCGCCCAGCACGTGGAACTTGCCGCGAAACGCGCCGGATTTTTCGATGCTTAAAATATCCACGGCCCGCTCAACCACGCACACCAGTGCGGCGTCCCGGCGTGCTTCCGTGCAGATGGGGCAGGGCGAATGTTCCGTCAGCGCCCCGCAGACGTCGCAAAAACGGATTTTCTCGCGCGCGTGGAGAATGGTTTCGGCCAGCTCCTTGACCGCCGTGGGATCCGTTTGCACCAGGTGCAGGGCCATGCGTTCGGCGGAGCGCGGCCCGACGCCGGGCAGTTTGCCCAGGGCGGCGATGAGGGCGGCGATGGAGTCGGGAAGCATTGTTCGTCCTCGTTCTCGTCCTCGTTCTCGTCCTCAATTCTATCATTTCGATTACGAGAACGACGACGAGGACGATTGATTTCACCCCAATCCCGGCAGGTTCAGGCCGGCGGTGACCTTGCCCATCTCGGTGTTGGCGATTTCCTTGGCCTGACCCAGCGCCTGGTTCGCGGCGGTCAGAATCATGTCCTCGAGCAACTGGGCGTCGGAGGGATTGAGCGCTTGCGGATCAATTTTGACGGACGCGAGGGAGCCGTCACATTTCGCCACGACCTTGACCGCGCCGCCGCCGCTGGTGGCCTCAACCGTGCGGGCGGCGAGTTGCGCCTGGACCTGTTCCATCTGCTGCTGCATGCGCGCAGCCTGCTTCATGAGTTTGCCAATGCTGGACATGTTTTAAAGGTTGAGAATTGAGGGGTGAAAGTCGAGGGAAAATCAGGTGCGGACTTCGACTATGGCGCCTTTGAAGATTTCCAGCGCCTTTTGAATCAGCGGATCGTTCTTGAAATCGGTTTTATTGAAGGGCGCGGCCGCCGGTTTTTCCCTCGCCCCGGGCGCGGCGGCAACGGCGGATTTCGCGGAGGCCACCGGGACGGCCGGCGTCACGCCAGCGGATTGCGGCACCCGGATGGCGGACCCTTCAACCTTGATGAATTTGATTTGGGCATTGGCGTGGCCCAGCTCCGCCAGCTTGGTCTGGAGCAGGGCATGGTTGCGGGCATTGTCCACCAGGCCCAGATGGTCCTCGAATTCGGGATCGAAACCGATGGTCAAAATGCTTTTCTCAAACGAAACCGGATTGGCGTCCACCAGATAGCTGCGGGTGAACGGACTGGCCCGGCCCACGGCCTCAATCAGTTTGGTCCAAAGCTCTGTCAAATCGGCGGAGACCGTCGACGCCGTGACCAAGGTTGCGGGGACAGAGATGGGAGCGCCAGCCTCCGGCCCGGCGTGTTGTTGCCGGCCTTCAGGTTCGCGCCGGGCCGGAAGCCGCCGTTCCGCAGCCGGAGCGGCCTCGGTTTGCTTCGGCGCCGGTGTCCCGCCCGTGCCGGTCTGGCCGCGCAGCAGGTGGAGTTGTTTCAGAACCGAATCGAGGCTGACGCCATTCCGGGCTTCCATGGCCTTAAGCAACGCGACTTCCAGCAGTATTTTCTTGGAAGTGGCGTCGCGCAGACGCAGTTCGGCCTCGGTCAGGACTTCCAAAATACGCGTGAACAGTTCGGTGTTGGCGAGCGCCGATTGCTCCTTCAGCGTGGCGCCTTCGGCTTCGGAAACTTCGAGCAGGCTCAAATCGCCGCGCGAGACCTGAAAAATGAGCAGATTGCGGAAATGGCCCAGCAGATCGGCCAGCAGCCGCCCGAGGTCCTTGCCGCTTTTCGCCAGTTCGTTCAAAAGCCCAAGCGCCGTCTGGATTTCGCCGGCCAGCACCGCCCGGCTCAGGCCCAGAATCTGGCTTTGCGCGGCCAGGCCGAACATGGACAGCACATCGGCTTCCTCGATCTTGTCGCCGCAGAAACTGATCAGCTGGTCCAGCGTGGATTCGGCGTCGCGCATCCCGCCATCGGCGCCGCGCGCGATGGCGCCCAGCGCGGCTTCGTCAATTTTTACCTTCTCCAGTTTGGCGATGTGCGCGAGGTGTTTGACGATGAGCGCGGCCGGAATGCGGCGTAGATCGAACCGTTGGCAGCGCGAAAGGATGGTGGGCAACACCTTCTCCGGATCGGTCGTCGCAAACATGAACTTCACGTGCGCCGGCGGTTCTTCGAGCGTTTTGAGCAGCGCATTGAACGCCGCCGTCGAAAGCATGTGGACCTCGTCGATGATGTAGATTTTGAATGGCGAACTGGCCGGCGCGTATTTGCAGGTTTCGCGCAACTCCCGCACCTGCTCGACGCCGTTGTTGCTCGCACCGTCAATCTCCAGCACGTCAAGCGACCGGCCCTCGGTGATTTCGATGCAGCGCGGGTCCTTGTCGTCAAAATCGATTTTGGGGCCGCCCTCGCAGTTCAGGCATTTGGCAAAGATGCGGGCGATGGTGGTCTTGCCGGTGCCGCGCGGCCCGCAGAACAGGTAGGCGTGTGCAATGCGCTTCTGACCGATGGCGTTCGTCAGGGTCTGGGTGACGTGTTCCTGGCCGACCACGTCGGCGAAACGCTTCGGGCGATACTTTCTGGCAATGACCTGATAACTCATGTGAAGGAAGAATGCAGAATGCCGAATGCAGAAACGAGAATTATTCGAGTGCGCCGAACCTGTTTTGTTTCTTCATTCATCATTCTGCCTTCAGCATTTAAAAGAGGCCAGGGTGACCACGGCAGATGTCGAGCAAACTACCGTTGCTGCCTTCCGGCCCTGGCGGGGTTCGTAAGTCCACATTCCATGGGCCCTGGCGACGGAAATCTACGATAATCCTGCCCGATGTCGAGATAAAGCGCCGACAACGACAGGCAGGGCGGGTCCGGGATTGTTTAAATCGCGTCAAATCTCGAAGATTTTGATTCCCATTGGGTTTCCGGTCGGGTTAAATGAACACGAAGACACTGGAAAGCGACTGCCCCCATGGATTGGATTCTACCACTGCAGTCTGCAAACTGGCACCGGGTGACCGGCTGCGTGCTGGAAGCCTATCTGTTGGGCTGTTTTGCCACGGGTTACTACCTCGTTCGCGCCCGCACGGGCACTGACCTCCGGAAAATCGGAAGCGGCTCCACCGGCGCGCGCAATGCCGGGCGGGTTCTGGGCAAAAGCGGATTCGTCGTCACGACGCTGGGCGATATGGGCAAGGGCGCACTGGCGGTGTGGATCGCGCGGGAATGGACCGGGGACAATCATCTTGCCTTGCTGGCCGTGTTGGCGGTCGTTTTTGGACATCTCTGGCCCGTGCAACTGCGCTTTCACGGCGGCAAAGGCGTGATCACATCCTTAAGCGCGCTGCTGGTCTTTGATTTTCGCATCGCGCTGGTGTTTCCCGTGCTGTTCCTGGCCGGGTTCGCCCTGACGCGCAAATCCCTGCTGCCGGCCATGTTCGCTTTTGCCTGCCTGCCGATGGCGGGCTGGTATTTTAACGGCGACAACTTTACGGTGGCCCTGCTGGCGCTGTTGGTGGTGATGATTTTGTTTGCGCATCGGAGGAATTTGACCGAAGAATTCACCGCGCTGGCCGCACGCCGCGCCACCACACCAAAACCTGAACCGCCCAAACTATGAACGCACCCGAACCATTGACGTTCAAGTTCGCGACCGAAGATTGGGAATTTGAGCAGCTGCATCGTCTCAACTACAAGACCTTTGTCGAGGAAATCCCCCAACACCACACGTCGCCCACCCAGCGGCTCGTGGACAAATTTCACGCGGAGAACACATACCTGATTTGTCTCCAAAATCGCAAGCTCATCGGGATGCTCGCCGTGCGAGGCAACCGGCCGTTCTCGCTCGACCAGAAGCTGCCCGGCCTGGATGCCCATCTGCCGGCCGGCCGGACCATCTGCGAAATCCGGCTGCTCGCCCTGGAGAAGAAATTCCGCGGGGCGCGCGGCGGACAGATTTTGCAGGGCATTCTCGCGTTGCTCTGGCAGCATGGCGTCGAGAAAGGCTACGACCTCGCCATCATTTCCGGTACCACGCGGCAATTCCGGCTCTACCAGCATCTCGGTTTTGTGCCGTTCGGACCGGTCGTCGGCAGCGGCGACGCCCAGTTCCAGCCGATGTATGTCACGCTCGAGACGTTCGAGGTCACCGCCCGAGAATTTCTGCGCTCGTCGCCCGCGCGCTCGTTTCAGCCCAGTGCGGTGAATTTCCTGCCCGGCCCCGTGGCCATCCGCCGTGAAGTGCGCCGCGCGTTCGAGCAGGCGCCGGAATCGCACCGCGCCGAAAGCTTTAAAAAGGACTTTTCATCAGCCCGGCAAATCCTCTGCGAACTGGTCCGCGCCCGAAACGTCGGAGTGTTCATGGGCTCCGGCACGCTGGCCAACGACGTCATCGCCGGGCAATTGTCGTTGCTAAGCGGACGCGGACTGATTCTGAGCAACGGCGAGTTTGGCGAACGGTTGATGGACCAGGCTTGGCGGTTCAACCTGAAATTCGACGCGCTGAAATTCGATTGGGGCAAGCCATTGGATTTGGCCTTGGTGGAAAAGAAATATTTCACTGCCGACCATGATAATTCCAAGGGCGAACCTACCGGGAGCGCCGGCATCTTGCCGGCGGGTCGGGAGCCCGGAACCGGAACTCGCCGACAGGATGACGGCGCTCCCGGTAATGCTCCCACCTGGCTTTGGTGCACACATTGTGAAACCTCCACGGGCATTCTAGCCGACCTGGCTGCGCTCAAGGAACTGTGCGCGCGGCACGAGACCAAACTGTGCCTCGATTGCATCAGCACCATCGGCACGATGCCGGTGGATTTGACCGGCGTTTATCTGGCGTCCGGGTCCAGCGGCAAGGGACTGCGTGCCTACCCAGGACTTTCAATGGCTTTCTACCATCACGACGTGCCCGTCGCGCCGGAAAAACTGCCGCGCTATCTTGACCTCGGCTTTGGTATGCAGCACGACGGCACGCCCTTCACGTTTTCCTCGAACCTGCTGCACGCCCTGCACGCCGCGGTCAAACGGGTGAATTGGGAACGGCGATTCGCCGAAACCGCCGAATGGTCGGCCTGGCTCCGCGACCGGCTGACGGAAATGGGGTTCACTCTGATCGGGAACGGCACGTTGATGTCACCGGCGGTCATCACCTTGGCACTACCGCCGGAAATGAATTCAACGAAAATCGGCGAAGCGATGCAGGAAACCGGCTATCTCCTCAGTTGCAACAGCGAATATCTGCGCCGGAAAAACTGGATTCAGGTCTGTCTCATGGGCGAATGCACCCGCGAAAAAGTCGTGGCCCTCGCCAACGCGCTGAACCGCGTCTGCTTCCAGCGCCGCAACGTTATGCCCGCGATGACGGCGGCTGAAAAATCAAACCGCAATTTTGCGGTTTGATATGAGGTTAGGCCACCTTCCGCTCTATGCCGTTTGTCCGATTTATTTTGCAAGTCATTGCAACGTTAACCATCGGCGCTTTGATTGTTTTCATTGGCTGGATTTTGGCTGCCGGTTGTTCGCGCGCTCATATCCTTGTCACCAATCAGTCTGATGCGACTCTTAGTAATTTAGTAATTTCGGGTTCATGTAAGGAACGTCGCGCAGACACACTTGCGGCTCGTTCGGAGTGGCAGACTAGCACGCCGTATCACAGCGGTGGCTTGATTCAGTTTTCATTTGTCAGCGCCGGGAAGAATTACATTACAAATTCGGACATGGACATTAACCATTCGGGTTTTTGTGCAATTTCGTTCACAGTTGTTTCCAATATGCTTGTTAAGTCTGGAGTGACATATTGACCGTGTGGTCCAATACCGCGCTGGCCCCGGCCATCGACCGGTAAGTTTTCGGTTGAGCTGTGAGAATGGAGAGTCCAGAATGCGCGAAAACCTGATGAAAACTTTGAGATGGTTAATCTTTGGATGTCTTGCGGCGTTGCTGGTGGCGGGTTGCGCCAAGAAACAATTAGTATCCGGCACCTATACGCATTGGCAGGACAATTTGTCTGCCAAATATGTTTTTCTACCGAATGGCAGGGTCGAATATACCTCAAACCTGAAGGGTCAATTTTACCATACCCAGACCGGCAGTGGTGTTTATACGGTCGAGAAAGATCAGGTCCTGGTCAGTTTGCACGGGACGATGGACTTCACGTCCCCTTTCGATTTTATGACCGCTTTCAAAATGGATAAAAACGATCTGGTGCAGCTTTATACGGTGGATGCCAATGGCCAGACGAATACGGAACACCAGGACCGGTACATGGGGCCGGTCCGGTGATCGCGAGGCGGACCGAAACGCGGGAATGCCATGGCGCCTGACGCGACAGAGGAAACGCTGGTCATCATCAAACCGGACACGTTCTGGCGCAACCTGAACGGCCCGGTCGAGGCCCGCCTGAAGGCCTTGGGATTGGTTGTGGGCGCGGAGCGCATCCTCGCCGGAAGCGAGAACCTGCCGGAAGCAAAATGGAAGGAATTTTATTTTCCGGTCATCGGTGACCGGCCCCCCTGTCTGGACGGAACGGCAAAGTATATGGCTTACGGTCCGGTAAAGATCATCCATTTACGGGGAGCTGGCGCCATCCCGAAGGTTCGCCAGGCCGTGGGTGCGACCCTGCCGTGGAAAGCGGAGCCGGGCACGATCCGTGGCGACTTCTTTCCGGGCGCCAAGGAGGCGAATGCGCCGTACCGGCTGAAATTTCAGCAACCGGGCGATGATCAGTTCGTGTTCAACCTGATTCATGCCTCTGACTCGGAGAAGAGTTTCGCCCGGGAAATGCGCTTTTTTGACAAACTGAAGTAGCAGCTTTCGGCAGAAAGCCGCACCTTTCAATTTGTAGAGCTGACGGCGCTTTGCCGAGACGCTGCTACTTCTATATCGGATTTACGCACCGCTCTTCATCGGCCAGCCGGATTGGACGAGCGCCTTGTAACCGCCGGCGAGCGAGTGAACGTTGCGATAACCCATTTGTTGCGCGGCGTCGCAAGTGAGCGCCGACCGGAATCCGCCGCCGCAATACATGATGATTTCCGTGTTGGGATCGGGATACAGCCTCTCCAGATCACGCTCCAAAATCCCTTTGCCCAGATGGATGGCCTCGGCGGCATGTCCCTTCTGCCATTCATGGTCCTCCCGCACGTCCAGCAAAACCGTCCTGGGATTTTGTTTCAGCCGTTCGCGCGCCTGTTCAATGGTGATTTCATGGACGCGCGATTTGGCGTCATTCACAACTTTGAGAAAACCGGGTGCATGATCCATGTGGCCAAGTTAAATCGCGTTTCACGTTGGTCAAATCAATTTCACCAGCCCGTCGGGTAGGGCGCGCAGTCCTTTGCGCGCCGCGTACGAAGAGGGCACGTACTACAATCGCGGCGGCGCGCACGGAGTGACGCGCCCTACCTGACTTTGGCTCGAACATCGTAAACAAATTTCATTGGCAAGCTG
>JBEKKN010000064.1:0-15332 GCA_050010675.1 Verrucomicrobiota bacterium
TCGACGAGAAGGGCGACATTTATATTTGCGGTCATGGCGTGACCATCTTCGACAAAAACGGTCAGCGGATCGAACATGTGGATGTACCGGAACCGTGGACGGCGAACGTCAGTTTTGGTGGCCCGGACCACCGGACGCTGTTCATCACCGCGAGCAAGTCGTTTTATTCAATTCGAATGCAAGTGAGAGGCGCGAATGCGTCAAAGTAATAAGAGTATCCTGGTACAGGGCCGCTAGAATCTACAAAACTACTTGTTTAATAGTAAGTTATATTATCCTCCGCCGGGCAAATTCACACTCAAACGCATCGGTGCCATGAAGAGTTTTTGGTGAATTACATGTGAATAACTTTTCAGGTTATTTTCAAGTTATTCACATTTTGAGGCACGCCAATTGCGGTTTTGGAGCCATGCGTAACGAGCCGTTGGATGTATCGGAAGGCCGCCGAAAAATTGAAATCACGCTGGATGGCTTGCCTGTGTTACGGTCGTTGGAATTTCGCTCCCTCTCTGCCATCCGCTGCCATCTTGAGGCGCTTGCCCTGGAAAAACAGCGCATTTTATGTTCTTTGAGCGTTGATGACACGCCGATGAATCTCGCGTTGCCACTGGCCATCGGGAAGGAATTTTGCCGCGTCGAGGCTGAAACCATACCCTTGGAAGAAAGATCCCTGCTCCTGCTCAAGACGGCGCTGCAACAAGCCGACCAGGCGCGCGAATGTGTGGAGACCGCCGTCACCCTCGTATTAATCAACGATATTCACATGGCGCGTGAACTTTGGTGGAACCTGGCCAAGCAACTCAAAGAACCGGTGCTCACACTGAGTTTGTTGCCGGACAACGCGTGCGGACCGGCCAACGGTCGCGCGTCACTTACCCAGCTTCGCAAATGGCAGCTCGAACAGATCGCCGCCATCATCAAGGACGTGGATGCGGTTTGCCATGCGGAAGACACTCTCCCGCTGTCCAATGCCCTGGAGAATCGGGTGCTGCCTTGGCTGCAAAATTTGACCGAACTCATCATTCTGTGGCATGAGACGGCGCAAGTCGGTTCGCGATTGGGAATGAACTGCGCGGCTACTTGATTCAGACAGGTGTCCGGTCATGATCAAGCCAGAAGCGTGTCTCGGCAGCCAAACCCAAAGACCCGTTATTGCCGGTTCTGCTGGAGCAACTGACAGGCCGGTTGCACACCCAGATTACAGGCTTTTTCCAGCAACGTAATCGCCCGCCGCTCGTCTCGCGGCACACCATCGCCGATGTGATATAACCGGGCCAGAAACAGACAACTGGAGCCGTCTTGCGCGTCAACCGCCTTTTGCAGCCAGAGCGCGGCGGATGCATGATCGGGCGGACCCCCTTCGCCGTTCAGTTGCATCCGGGCCAGGTTTTTGCAGGCGTCCAGATCCCCCAGCTCCGCAGCCCTTTGATAAAATTGCCGGGCTTTGGTCTTGTCCTCCGGGCAACCGCGCCCGGTGTCATAAGCATAGCCGACCAGGTAGCAATAGCGTCCTTTGGTGGTCGCCGAGTCGCCGCTGTTTTGCTCCAGGAAAGCCAATGCCTTGCCCACACTGGCGCTGGCTTCGGCGTGGTTGAACAAGAGATATTGAATCGCCAGATTGGCGCAGCCGTCGGAATTGCCGTATTCACAAGCCTGGGTAAAAAAGGAGGCGGCCCTGGCGGGATCCGCCGGCACGAATTTTCCCTCGGCAAAAATCACGCCTTCCTGGTTGCATAAATCACCCAGGGATCGCAGGCGGTCCTGCCGTTCCTTCGGGCCCAGCACGCCGGCCGGTTGCGAAAGTTTGTCCCGGTCCTGCTGGATGAAATTATTGAGCAGCGTTAACAGGTTTCCTACGGCGTGGGGACGCCCCTCTTCGGCGGCTTTTTCCCAGAAATCAATGGTATTGCCCGGATGCGGCGCCTCCACAAAACCGGTGGTGAGCATAACCAGGAACAACGCCGCCCAGCCGCCCATGTAGCCGAGGTTCATCCTGCGCGGACCGACGAGCGCCTCCCAAAGGCCGAATTGCTTCGCCACACCCAACGCGGCCAGTCGATCCAGGGATGGCGTCAATAGATTCAGAAACGGCACGATCACCAGCTTGTCGTAAAACCCCGGCGCCCCAAAAGCCTCCAGGATGATGAAGGCGATAAAGGCGCCTGCCCCGTAAAGGCCGCCGAATATGGTTTTACCCAGACTGCTGCGGGGAGTGGTCGCCGGATCCGTCATCAGGAGATGCAACCCGAGAAACACCGCAATGGGAACATTTGTGTCAACGAACAGATAGACCCCGGTCATCCGGGTATAAGTCAGGCTGAGCAGGCTGATCACGGCCGCCGCTGAAAACGTCATCAGCGTTACCGAGAAAAAAAATTGCACCACCACCCCACAAAGAAAAACCAGCAGGTAAATGTGGGGCGGCCGGCCGATGGTGATGGCGATCTGCTCGCCCCAGGTGTGGTCGCTCGTGCCGGTAAACAACAACACAAACGAAACGAGCGTGAGGGTAAAGGCCGACGGATTGAACACATGCGTCAGTTTTCCGTCGCGCCGCCAGCGGATGAGCTGTTTGCCCAACACGCCGATGGCCACCATCACGAATTGAAACACAAACCAGTCATCCCGAAACCACATGAACAGATTGCTTCCCAGAACGATGGGAAACGGCCCAAATCCCAACCTCCAGGTCTGGCCTCGGGACCAGGTCAATAATGCGTCAAAGATATATAAAAAAATCAGCTGCGAGAGAATCAACGGTGCCTCCGCATACACGTTCCGCCAGTACCAGCCCCAATAGATATAAATGGACAGCTGCAGCATTGCCTGAATGTAGTGCGACCGAACCGCGACGAATTCCCATTTGAACCCGATTTTTTTTTGTTTCGACCGGCATAAGAGGACGAACTGCCAGCACAGCAAAACCCCCGCCACCCCGGCAAACGTCCACGCCAGATGGGTATTGGTTTGCGCCCGGGAAAGAAACCCCACCAGTAGAAACAGCCCGGTCAAAATCAGGGGGAGTGCCAACGCCCGGCAGGTCGGGCTCCTCGAGGACTCGCAATGGGATTGCGTATGCACGGCGGACCGCGAACGGTAGAAATTAGGATTCCGTTCTAACTAGTGGATTCGCAGGGAAGGTAATACACCGAAAATGCCTTTGTCAAAGCAAAAAGCTGTCACACCGTGGAAAAACTAGCGGACATTTTCCCGGGTTCAATCAAGGAAAGACACCACCCTCACTGCCGGGTGGCGACGATCTCGACGGCACAGTAGTTCCATTGGTCGGCTGTCGGGGCAGTGTCTTGGATGTCCACCAGCGCATTAGCCGTGGACGGCGCTGCCGTTGACTGTACCCAGAAGGTGTTCCCGACCATCGTGTCAAGTTGCTGATGCACCAGCACCTGCCCACTGACCGGCGTCCGGGCGATGGCTTGGTTCCAATCATTGCCAACGGCAAAGACCCAGTTCCCCGCCTGCACCCCCGGCAGGTAAACGGCGGGCGCTCCCGATGCGGCACTCGTCTGGCCCACAACTCCCGAACCGGCGGCGTTTGTAAACGCCATCACCGTCAGGGATCCGTCGTAGCCAGCCACTCCCGGTTGCGCCTGAACGGACACCGAGGTCAAGAAGTCAGTAATCGGCGCCACCCAGATTTCTGCCGTGCCATGTTCCGAGTTGCTGCGCTTGGCCAGCATCCAAGTCACACCACCACCGGTGACCGTCGCCACTTGCTGTGTCGTGGACGGACCATCATACGCCACAAACGCGACCACCAGACCCGAATTGGTTGCGCTGGAAAAAGCCGGGGTTTGCAGCACGCCGTTCCCATCCTGGAACACCGTCACATCGATTCCGATCGGATCGGGAGGATTGGAATTGTCCACCGTCACCGAGACCGGTGCCGAGTTGTTGCTGAGACCGTCTTGATCGACTGCGGAAGCGGTGATAACATGCGAACCGGCCGTCGCGGCTTCCGTGTCCCATGTCGTCATGAACGGCGGAGCCGTGATGGGGGCTCCCAACGGCGCGTTATCCACGTAGAATTGCACGGTCGGGATTCCCACCTGGGCCGCTGCCGTGGCGCCAACGGTGATGACCGCGGATACCGTTGTGTTGGAATCCGGCTCGGTCACCAGTACGACAGGGGGGTTCGTGGAAGTGTTGGTGACCGTTACCAATATGACTGGAGAGGTGCCGAAACGGCCCGTCGAATCCGCAATCTGGGCCGCCAACCAGTGGGATCCGTTCAACGCCGTGGTCGTATCCCACGGCAGGATGTAGGGCGCATTCGAAACGACATTCCCGAATGGAAGACCGTCCACGAGGAATTGCACGCCGCTCCCGTTGGTCACGGGCGTACTCGCCGTCAGTTGCACGGTGTTGGACAGGAAGCCCGGGCCGGGTGAAGTCAATGTGATGCTGGGCGGCGGGGTCAGGACCGGCGTAACGGTCTGAAGCACGGTCACTGAACTGCCGGTGACCGAGATCTTGGTGTCCGTCTCGTTATTGGTCTCGTTGCTCTCGGCGAGGTAGTTGAACGGGTCAACAATGGATCGCAACCAGTAGATGCCATTGGTCAAATTGGGGACCGGGATGGATTGACCTTCGTCGGTCTTGTCATACTCATCCGCGTAACCGATCGACAATCCCCGCAGCGATGTCGGGGACGTGCAGGGACTCAGGTAGCCAAACACGCCGGCGTTGGGCAGTGAAGGATTGATGAAATACGAGTCACCGATGCAGAACCCGACCTTCGGACTCAGCGCGATGAGGGGGCCGATGCTGCCGTCGGGATTTGCCGCGTAGAGGCCGTAGGCCGCAAAGGGGAAATGGAAGTGTCCGTGGGCCACGTCAAAGACAAACGCGCCGGCCACGGGAATGGTTTTGGCCAGCGTCCACGTGCCGGAGTGCAAATAATAGACGTGCTGAATACCCATGTAATTGCCGGAAGCGGGGTTGTACACCGGCTGGATTTCAAGCGGACCGGTACCACCATTGTAGGTGTCATGCGTGTATTCAAACAGCTCGTTGGTTCCCGTGCCAGCAACCGCGATTGCCCCGGCAGGGATGATATCGCTCAGATCCGGATAATTGAGGTAGTAGGAAGGCCATTGCTCGCTGAGCAGGCTGTAAAACTTCGTGGGGGCGTTGGGATTGATCGGCACGCTAAACTGGCCTTGCTTGGAAGGTGGAACGGCCGCGAAAGTCACCGGTTGCGGGTTGGAGACGAGCGCGCCCAGATTGTCGGATGAAAGCAGCGTTACATAACCCTGGGTGGTCATCATGGAATAATTGAAGACCAGGTTGGTGCCGTTCAAGGTGATGCCCAGGGTGCCGGAGTTGGTAAATTGGCCTTGAGCGGAAACAGCAAAGAACGCCATACCGATGGCCAGGAGACACAGGGTCAATCGAAGCTTCCTCCCAAACCCGGCCTCCACGCGGTCAGGGCCGCTGCTTTCAGTTTCATTGAACGAGGCAGACTGCCATCCGGGTGCAGCTGGAAACTGGCGTTTGTAAGTACAAAAAATAAAACATTTGAATCTGGGGTGCGCGCAACGTGCCACATCTCCAAGGCAATTTTTGAGTTATTTACACTATGAGTACAACCTTCGTCAGGTGTGACTGTAGCTGCTAACGTGACAATTGTCAATTACTTATGAGACATCGGTGAATGATATAATATTCTAATAAGCCGTGCATGCGCCTTTTCGAAATTGGAATTGTCGGCGGCGGCCGGACGGTCTGGGTTCAGTGATCAGCGCCCTTCCGCCGTTTGGTGTAACTGACACGCCTGGCGGGTGAAGGTTTGCCTTCCTTGTCCGGTTGCGGGCCGTCCATCACGCGTTTGAGTTCCTTGATCTGGTCGCGGAGCAAAGCGGCCTTCTCGAATTGTAATTCCTCGGCGGCCTGGAGCATTTCCGTTTCCAGTTCGCCGATGGTTTCGGTCAGGTCCACGTCCAGGCCGGCGTCATTCAGGACCGCGGCGCCGGCTTCGCGCTTCGATTCGTAGGTGGCAAGGCTTTCCTCCACCGCGCGATTGACACTGCGCGGGGTGATGTGGTGTTCCGTGTTGTAGGCAACCTGCCTTTGACGGCGATATTCCGTGACCGCCAGAAATCGTTTGATGCTGTCGGTCATCACATCAGCGTAGAGAATCACCTCCCCGTGAAGATGCCGCGCCGCGCGACCCGCCGTCTGAATCAAACTGGTTTCACTGCGCAGAAACCCTTCCTTGTCCGCATCCAAAATCGCCACGAGCGAAACTTCCGGCAGATCCAGTCCTTCGCGCAAAAGGTTGATGCCGACCAGCACGTCAAATTCACCTTTCCGCAACGAACGCAGGATCTCGACGCGTTCGATGGCGTCAATCTCGCTGTGCAAATACTGGACGCTGATGCCGATGCCGCGCAGGTAATCGGTCAATTCCTCGGCAGTGCGCTTGGTCAGCGTGGTGACCAGCGTGCGTTCCTTCGCATCGCTCCGTTTGCGGCATTCCTCAATGAGATCGTCAATCTGGCCCTGGAGCGGCTTCAGCGTGACTTTCGGGTCAATCAACCCCGTCGGGCGCACCACGAGTTCCACGACGCCGGGCCGCTCTGGCGGAGCGCCGGACACCGTCCCGGCTTGATTGGGCGAAGGGGCGGCCGACGCCGGGGCGGTGCCCGGCGCTCCGGCACTCTGCTGAGACCATTCCAATTCCCGTTTGGCCGGGGTGGCGCTGACGTAAATGGTCTGGCCTTGCATGGACTGAAATTCCTCAAATTTCAGCGGCCGATTATCCAGCGCGCTCGGCAGGCGGAAACCATACTCGACCAGGACCTTTTTGCGCGAACGGTCGCCTTCGAACATCGCCCCGATTTGCGGCACGGTCGCATGGGATTCGTCAATCACCAGCAGGTAATCATTTGGAAAGAAATCAATCACCGTGGCGGGGCGCGAGCCGGGCGGCCGGCCGGCGATGTGGCGCGAGTAATTTTCGATGCCGGAACAGACGCCCATTTCCTCCATCATTTCCAGATCAAATTCCGTCCGCTGCTTGATGCGCTGGGCTTCCAGCAACTTGCCGTTCTTCTCAAACCAGACAATGCGTTCGCGCAATTCCTCGCGGATGGCCAGGGCGGCGCGCTTCATCTTGTCGGCGGTGGTGACAAACTGCTTTCCGGGGAAAACCGTGACGGCATCGAGCGATTCAGTCTTGTTTCCCGTCAGCGGGTCGAAGCGCGTGAGGCGTTCGATTTGTTCGCCAAAAAACTCGACGCGCAGGCCGTCCTCGCGGCCGGCGGGCCGGACTTCCACCGTGTCGCCGCGCACGCGGAAATGGCCGCGCTCGAACGCAATGTCGTTCCGGTCGTATTGCAGATCCACCAGGCGCGCCAGAAGCTGTTCGCGCAAAATGTCCTGGCCGACACGCACCGGGATGATCATGGCCTCGTAATCCTCCTTGCTGCCGATGCCGTAAATGCACGACACGCTGGCCACCACCACGACGTCACGCCGTGAAAACAACGAACTCATGGCGGAAAGCCGCAGACGCTCGATTTCCTCGTTCCGGCTGGAATCCTTCTCGACAAATGTGTCCGTGCGCGGAATGTAGGCCTCCGGCTGGTAATAATCGAAATAGCTGACGAAATATTCGACGGCGTTTTTTGGGAAAAACCCCTTGAACTCGGCGTAAAGCTGCGCGGCGAGCGTCTTGTTGTGGGAAATGACCAGGGTGGGTTTATCCACGTTTTTGATCACGTTGGCGATGGCGAACGTCTTGCCGGAACCGGTGACCCCCAGCAACGTCTGGTGTTTCGCGCCGGACAAAATGCCGTCGGTCAGCTTCGCAATGGCTTGCGGTTGGTCCCCGGCGGGTTTGAAGGGCGCGACAAGTTCGAACATGCCGACGAAAGTAGAGCGACAACGGTTGATTGTCCAATGCGACGGCAAATGCAATTGACCGGCGTCGCGCCTCCTCGGAAGCGAGCCGCAGCATTCGACTTTCTGGAAGGTGCGGCATCTGCCGACCACCGCTACGATGAACGAATTATTTTCGACAAAATGACTGGTGCGAAATAGCACCCGGCTCGCCGGGAAACACCGCTTGACAAAGCGCGATTAAGACTCTATAAAGACGATATGACGACTTTAACTATTACCAAAGCCCGCGCCAATCTTTCCGACTTGCTGGAGAAGGCCAAACGAGGCGAGGACATCGGCATCGTGTCCGGCGACCAGATCGTGGCATTGCGTCCCGTGACCGTTTCATCGGACGATTACGCGTGGCGGGAATACGGTGTGACGCCGGCGAAATTGGAACAATTCGGGAAACGGATGGAGCGGAAAATCTCCGGAGAGCGGAAAAGTGGAAAAATAAAGCGTTATTCCGGCAACCTTGAAAAGGATTTGGCCGATTGAAACCGTTGGAATTGAGCGAATCATTTCGCGTTCGCGTCCGAACCTATCCGAAACCAACCCGCCAAAAAATCGGAGCGGCACTACAGCAGGTGGAACAGGATTTCGGACATCCGCACGCTCACCGGGGATTGGGCATTCGCCGGTTGACGGGAAATTTTTTTGAAATCCGCGTTGGCCTGGACCTCCGGCTGATATTTCAAAACCGCGCCGGGTCGCTGTTGTTTCTGATGGCCGGTAACCACGACGAAATCCAAAAGTTTCTTCGCGGAATCTAACGCCAAGCCGCCAAGTCGCAAAACGGAGCAGAAATTGTTCTCGGCAAAAATGGCTGACACGAATGAGGGTTTTATTTGTGGGAAATTCAGGTGACAACATGGATGAACCGCAGGCAACAGTTTCAAAAACGCCAATGACAAATCGTTTCGCCGGGTTTGCAGCGGTATTCAGCGTTTGTGCGCCGCTCATTGTCGTTTTGGGTTGCGTCTTTCTTTTTGAATTTCTGCGATCTCACGGGCACACAAATCTCACAACGATTGGCTTAATCGGATCATTCGCTTTATTGTTGCCCGTCATCGGCCTGATTTCAGGGATCGTTGCCTTGGTGATGGCAAAACGAAAAAAGGGCAAAAGCATTTTTGTCGGCTCCCTTGTCGGGATTTTGTTCAACGCACGTTTTTTGGTATGCTTGATCGGCCTTCCCTTCGTATTGCCATTGATGACAAGCCATAAATATCCAACGACGCCCCAAGGACGAATGGATAACGCGTTGAAGGAATTGTCGGCGGCCTCGTCCGACCAGGAGAAATTTTACGCTTTGGATGACGCTGCCAAAAAAAGTTTCAATGTGGGAAAAATTCAAGATGCTGAAAATTATGCGAATCAGTTGCTTAAAATAGCTCCGGGTTTTCAAGGAAACTGGAACTATGGCAACGCCATTCAGGACGGCAACCTTGTACTGGGACGAGTTGCGGTGCGAGAGGGACGAATCGAAAATGCCAAAGCGTATTTACTGGAAGCCGGCAAAAGTCCCGGTTCCCCATCGATGGATAGTTTTGGTCCGAACATGAGTTTGGCAAAAGATTTACTTGAGAAAAGCCAGCGGGATACAGTTCTACAATACTTCGACCTTTGCCGAAAGTTTTGGAAAATGGATTACGGAAAATTGGATCAATGGAATAACGAAGTGAAAGCCGGCAAGGTTCCTGATTTTGGTGCGAATTTGGTTTATTAATAGCTCTTGCCATTCTCCACATTTTCCTTATCTTTCACCTTGCCTGAACGCCGCGTGTGCGGACGTTCATTGAGGCTGAGAAAAAGCAGTCAACCAACAACCTAACCTTTAACCTCCGTTGCCGTTTGCAGCGTCGGTAGTTAGGCAATGGAGCTTCGGTTCCCGCCGTCCGGGTCCCCAGGTTCCCGCAGTTCAAACATCGTTATGCTCACAATGGAAGAAGCCATGAAGCAAACCGGCTCGCTGCCGTTTGCCGCAGGCAATATCGTCAAAGGCACCATCATCGAAGTCCGCCCCAAGGAAGTCCTGGTGGACATCGGCTACAAAAGCGAGGGCGTCATCCCCGCCATGGAATTTCCGGACATCAAGGCCATGAAGGTCGGCGATGAAATTGATGTCCTCATCGAAAAACTCGAAAACAAGGAGGGCACCGTTGTCCTCTCGCACGAGAAGGCCGAGTTCAAGCGGAACTGGGAACGCATCCTCACGATTTGCAACGAGGGCGGCACCATCCAGGGCAAGGTCAAATCGGTCGTCAAAGGCGGCCTGGTCGTCAACATTGGCGTCGAGGCCTTCCTGCCCGCGTCGCAGATCGACATCATCACGCCCAAAAACCTCGCGCAGTTCGTCAACAACACCTACGAGTTCAAGGTCGTTAAAATCAACCAGGACCGGCAGAACATCGTGCTGTCGCGCCGCGAACTCATCGAGCAGGAACGCTCCGATAAACGCGCCAAGCTGCTGGCCGAAATGGTGCCGGGCGACATCCGCAAGGGCACAGTCAAGAACATCACCGATTTCGGCGCGTTCATCGATCTCAATGGCATCGACGGCCTGTTGCACATCACCGACATGAGCTGGGGCCGCATCGCGCATCCGTCCGAAATTCTGAAGGTCGGCCAGGAAATCGACGTGGTCGTGCTGGACGTCAACAAGGAAAAGGAACGCGTCAGCCTCGGCCTCAAGCAAAAGATGGCCAACCCGTGGGACAACATCGAATCGAAATTCCCCGTCGGCGCGCGCGTCAAGGGCAAGGTGGTCAACCTGGTGCCCTACGGCGCGTTTGTGCAGCTCGAACCGGGCGTGGAGGGACTCGTGCACGTCACCGAACTTTCCTGGACGAAACGCGTGGCCAAACCCAGTGACATGCTCAAGCCCGATCAGGAACTCGAAGCGATTGTCCTGGGCATCAACCGCGAGGAACAGAAAATTTCCCTCGGCATCCGCCAGTTGGAAAGCAATCCGTGGGACAACGCCGAACAAAAATACGCCGTCAAAACCCGTGTCAAAGGCAAGGTGCGCAATCTCACCAGCTATGGCGCGTTTGTGGAATTGGAGGAAGGCATTGACGGCATGATTCACGTGTCCGACATCTCGTGGACGCGCAAGATCAATCACCCGTCCGAAATCCTCAAGAAGGGCGATGAAGTCGAAGCCATCGTGCTCGAGGTGGACCGTCCGAACCAGCGGATTGCGCTCGGCATGAAACAACTCGGCGAGGACCCGTGGGCCAATATTGACAAATTCTACAAGGTCGGCGACGTGGTGGAAGGCAAGGTCACGAAGCTCGCCAGCTTTGGCGCGTTTGTGGGCCTGCAACACGAAATTGACGGTCTCGTGCATATCTCGCAGGTTAGCGAGGAACGCGTGGATAAAATCAAAAACGTGCTCAAGGTCGGCCAGGACGTCACCGCCCGGGTCATCAAGATTGACAAGGGCGAACGCCGCATCGGCCTGTCCATCAAGGCCGCCAGCTATTCCGACGAGCAGCTCAAGGAAGAGCAGAAACTGCTGGACTCACTCAAGCCCGGCGAAGACCTCGTGGCGTTGCAACACGCCTTCGATGCCGCCGACGAAGCCAAACAGGACTCAAAGGAATAACTGCCGCAGTCAGAATTTAGTCGCGCAGGCGGGCCGGCCACGGCCCGCCTGTTTTATTTTTGTAGTGTCGAGCCTGCGGCTCGATATCATCGGCGCGCAGCGCCGACCGTCGTTTCATTCGAGCAACGACTTGTGCCGGTAATGCAAAATCTTGAATTCCGGCGTGTCGCGGATCTCTTCGATCAGGATAAATTTATCTTCAAACGACGGAAAAAATGCGTCACCGTTCTGGATCTCGCGCTTGACGAGCGTCAGATAAAGGTCGGAACAACGCGGTAATACCTGTGCGTAAATCTCCGCACCACCGCAGACCAACATGTCCGTTTTAAAATCACCTGGATTCAACTTTTCCAACGAGTTGAAAATCAGGATTTCAGTCTGCTTACCCTTGTCGTCTTTGGTAAAATAAAATTCGAACTGATATGGCTTCTTCAATGTGCCACCGACTTTGAGGCCGCCCCGCCACTCGTGATACTGGCCGAAGATTTCCGGATGCCCTTTGATCAACCGTTGTGGATGATGGGTCAGGATGAGATTCTTCCGGTTGGGGAGCGGCTTTCCCAGACCTTCGAACGTCTTGCGTCCCATCACGACAAGGTTCCCCATCGTCATCTTTTTGAACCACTTGAAATCCTCCGGCAGATGCCACGGGATTTTGCCGTCCGCACCAATCACGCGGTTCAGCGACATCGCGGCAATGGCTTTGAAGTGTTTCATGTTGCTGTCCGCAGATTATGCAGATTGGCGCAGATAATAAAATAAATCCGTGTGATCCGCGAAATCGGCGGATGCTGCTTAAACCGCGATCGGGGCCTTGATGGCCGGGTGCGGGTCGTAGCCCGTCAACTCAAAGTCCTCGAACTTGAAGTCGTGAATGTTTTTCACCGACGGATTCAATTTCATCTGCGGCGGTGGACGCGGTTCGCGCGTGAGTTGCAGCTTCGCCTGCTCGAGGTGGTTGGCGTAAAGGTGCAAATCGCCGAAGGTGTGGACGAAATCACCAGGCTTGAGGCCGCACACCTGCGCCACCATCCGCGTGAGCAGCGCATAGCTGGCGATGTTGAAGGGCACGCCGAGAAACAAATCCGCGCTGCGCTGGTACAGCTGGCAGCTCAACTCGCCGTCGAGCACGTAAAACTGAAACAGCGCGTGACAGGGCGCCAGCCGCATCCGGTCCAGTTCACCGGCGTTCCAGGCGGTGACGATATGCCGCCGGCTGTCGGGATTTTTTTTGATCTGCTCGATCACCCCGTCAATCTGATTGAGGGAGCGGCCGTCGGGCGTGCGCCAGTCGCACCATTGCGCGCCGTAAATGCGACCCAGGCTGCCTTCCGGGTCCGCCCATTCGTCCCAAATGGTCACCCCATGCTCATGGAGGTATTGAACATTCGTGTCACCGCGCAAGAACCAGAGCAACTCGTAAATGATGGATTTAAGGTGCAGCTTTTTCGTGGTGAGCACGGGAAAACTCCGGCGCAAATCGAACCGCACCTGCGCGCCAAACACCGAATATGTGCCGGTCCCCGTGCGGTCGGCCTTGAATTTCCCGTGTTCGAGAACGTGCCGCAGCAAATCGAGGTATTGAATCATCGCGGAAAAATTTAACCGCGAAACCCGCGAAAGACACGAAAAGAAATTCAATTGCTGCTACGGAGATTCATATCGGTATTTTGAAACTACATTACTGTGAACATCAAATCCAATTGCCCATTTTTCACCCGCAATCTGCAATCTTGGTGCATACCAGAATTCTCGAACACATTCACCGTGATTTGGCCGGAGCGAGCCGTCGCGATCCCACGCAACATTTGAAGGTGGACCAGTAATTTGAAATGGTTTGCCAAGAAGTGTCAAAACTCGCCACTCGGAATCACCTCGCTGCACGCGTGCGAAGGTTCGGGCGCTCGCCTCGCTTTGCGTCCATGCCCAACAAAACCACAGGAGTCCTAAGAAAATTGCCCAAACCAAAATCATTACCGAGATTTTGACCGGGCGTTTCACGCTTGCGACTCTAGTTTGCCCGCCCGTTTCTGTCCAGCGTTCTTGAGTCGTGGATGGTACGAATTGTCAGGTGTCGGCCGAGCGCATGTCCTCTCCTGGGGGAGAGGAAGCAGGTGAGGGCGATTGTAAAAAAAAACAACTTCATTTTTTGGACATACCTTTTACCTTTTTCGTCATGCCCAATGTCGAACGTGCCCGCACACTACGCAAAAAGGAAACCTGGGCGGAAAAGCTTATGTGGCGTTGGTTGCGTGATCGGCGATTCGGCGGTTACAAATTCCGACGCCAGCATCCGAAGGGAATTTACCATCTCGATTTCTTTTGCGAAGAAGCGAGCCTTGCCATCGAGCTCGACGGTTCGGGGCGCGGCCATCCCGACCGGCAAAGTCACGATGCCGAACGTGAGAAATTCCTGACATCACAGGGAATCAAGGTCTTGCGGTTCTGGAATTCTCATTTGCGCCGGAACGCCCAAAGCATCCGCGACACGATTTTTGAAGAATTACAGGGGCGTGCGCCGCATCCGTTGCCGGATTACACGAGACCGGCATTGGGGAAAATTAGTTGAACATCCGCCCTCAACCCGGCCTTCTCCCCCAGGAGAAGGGGAGCCGTTCGCTGCCCCTTTTCTCGAAGCAACTAAATTTTCTTGCGCTGCGCCGCTGTTGCACCGCCAATGGTTGCCATGCGTGAATTGCCCCATACCCATTCGTGCTTCGTCTGCGGCGAAAGCAATGCCATCGGACTCAAACTGCGTTTTACGACCGACGGACGCACCGTGCACACGCGCTTCCGGCTGCGCGACGCGCACATCGGCTTTCGCGGCGTCGTGCATGGCGGCATTCTGTCGACGGTGCTCGACGAAATCATGGTCTGGGCCTGCGCGGTGCCAACCGGACAGTTTGCGTTTTGCGCCGAACTGACCGTACGGTTTTTGAACCCGGTGCGGCCGGACGACGAAATCTTCGCCACCGGCGAGTTGCTGGCGAACCGCAAGAACCGGATTTTTGAGGCCAAAGGCGTGCTGGCCAATGCCTCCGGCCAGGCTTACGCCGAAGCCATGGGTAAATTCCTGCCAATCCCGAAAAGCGATTTGACGGGCATGATGACCGACCTGATTGGCGACACGAGCTGGCTAAGAACCGACGCCACTTCTGCGACGATTAAACGGTGATTGCTGAAAGGCGCTTTAAAAAGTAGTTTGGATACGACTTAATTCCATGCGCATCCTCGCCCTCGACCACGGAACCAAACGCATCGGCGTCGCCGTCAGCGACGAAACCAAAACCATTGCCCAGCCGTTGGAATACATCCTGGCCGAACCGTTCGAAGGTTTTCTGGCGCGGCTGAAAACCTTGCTGGTGGAGAAGGAAATCGATCTCGTCCTCATCGGTCTGCCGCGCAACATGGACGGCAGTTACGGTCCGGCGGCGCAGAAGGTCGAGGCTTTCGTCGCGGTATTGCGCGGTGCCATCACGGTTCCGATCCGGACCTGGGACGAGCGGCTGACGAGTTCACAGGCAAACCGGATTTTGATCCAGGGCAACGTGCGCCGCGACCAACGCAAAGAGAAAGTGGACAAAATGGCGGCGGCAATTCTGTTGCAAAGTTATCTGGATGGGATTTGAGCCACAGATAAACACAGATGGACACCGATTCTTTCATTTTATCTGTGTTTCATCTGTGCCAACCTGTAGCAGAAAATGTCGGCTTCAAAAAAATTCAAACTGGTCATTGCCTACGACGGCACGGCTTACGAAGGCTGGCAGATGCAAAAGACCGGCACGGGTGTGCAGGAAAAAGTTGAGTTGGCCCT
>JBEKKN010000065.1:0-14669 GCA_050010675.1 Verrucomicrobiota bacterium
AACTGGAAAGCATTCTCCATCCGCGCATTCGCGAAGGCTGGCTCGCCCAGGTTGAATCCTGGCGCACGGAAAACCACGCGCTGGCCGTGGTCGTGATTCCGTTGCTGTTTGAAACCAAAGCCGAATCGCACTTCGACCAGACCGTTTGCGTTGCCTGTTCGGCGGCCCATCAGCACCACCGGCTTTTGGAACGTGGCTGGACCATTGACCAGATTCGACAACGCATCGCCGCTCAATGGCCGATTGATCAAAAAATTGCCCGCGCTGATTTCGTTGTCTGGACCGACGGCCTGCTGGAAGTCCACGCGCAACAGATCGGGCGAATCCTGGCGCCGGGGTAGCCATCCGCTTGGAAGAACATTTCCTTTTGCCGCCGGGTTCTGTTAGGTTGGGCCGGCATGATTCTCACGCCCGACGAATTGCACAGCCTGGTTGAATTGACCCACCAGTCGCCGCATACCCTGCTCGGCATGCACCCGCTCGGCGATGGTTCGGGATTGGTTGTTCGCGCATTTTTGCCCGATGCCGCCGGCGTCGAAATCCAGCCCGTCCACGAAAAGGGCAGGCCGAAGCTTGAATTGAAACGGGTTCACCCCGCCGGTCTTTTTGAGGGCGTTACGCGAACGGTAAACAAGGTTTATGCCTACGATCTGGTCGTCACCACCCATCAGGGGCGCACGCGCCGGACGCGCGACGCGTTTTCCTTTCTGCCGACTTTGGGGGAATCGGACCTGTTCCTGTTTGGCAAGGGCGACGAGCGGCGTATTTATGAGAAGCTCGGTGCGCAATTACGTACGCTCGACGGGATTCCCGGTGTCAGCTTTGCCGTCTGGGCGCCGAATGCGCAACGCCTCAGCGTCGTCGGTGATTTTAATCATTGGGACGGACGCTTTCATCCCATGCGGTTGCTCGGTGCGTCCGGCGTCTGGGAAATATTCGTTCCCGGTGTGGGCGAAGGCGCCCATTATAAATTTGAAATCCGCGACGCCCATGGGAAGATTTCGCTCAAAACCGATCCCTATGGTTTTTTCTTCGAGGTCCCCCCGAAAAACGCCGCCATTGTCTGGAACAACGAAAAATTCAAGTGGACGGACGAGGTCTGGCTGACGCGCCGCCGTGAATCCCGCGATGCGGGACTCCGCTCGCCGGTGAGCATTTATGAAATGCATCCCGGTTCCTGGCGGAAAAAAGGCATCGGTGAATCGTTCAGCTACCGCGAACTCGCCGCGCCCCTGGTGGAATACGTCCAGCGCATGGGATTTACCCACGTCGAATTGCTGCCGCCGGCGGAACACGCTTTTTATCCATCATGGGGTTACCAGGTGACCGGCTTTTACGCGCCGACCGGTCGTTATGGCACCCCGGACGATTTTCAGTTTCTCGTCAACGCCCTGCACGAATCCGGCATCGGCATCATCATTGACTGGGTGCCGGCGCATTTTCCGCGCGACGACTGGGCGCTGGCGAGGTTCGACGGCACGGCGCTCTATGAGCACGAGGATCCGCGCAAGGGCGCGCATCAGGATTGGGGCACGCTGATTTTTAATTACGGCCGCCATGAAGTGAACAATTTTCTGGTCGCGAACGCGCTGTTCTGGTGCCACCGTTTTCACGTGGACGGCCTGCGCGTGGACGCCGTGGCCTCCATGCTATATCTCGATTACTCGCGCAAGGCGGGTGAATGGATTCCCAATCAATTCGGCGGGCGCGAAAACCTCGAGGCGATCGAATTTCTGAAAAAATTCAATCACATTGCCCACACGGAATTTCCCGGGCTGATGACCATTGCCGAGGAATCCACCGCCTGGCCGCTCGTCACCCGGCCGCCGTATCTGGGCGGTCTCGGTTTCTCCTTCAAATGGAACATGGGCTGGATGCACGACACCCTAGGCTATTTCAGCCGCGAACCGATACACCGGAAATATCATCAAAACGATCTCACCTTCGCGATGCTGTATCATCATAACGAGAACTTCATCCTGCCTTTGTCACACGATGAGGTCGTGCATGGCAAAGGTTCCCTGATTGGCCGGATGCCGGGTGATGACTGGCAGAAATTCGCCAATCTTCGGGCTCTGCTTGCGTATCAATGGCTGTTTCCCGGCAAAAAACTCCTGTTCATGGGCGGCGAATTCGGCCAGCGCGCCGAATGGAATGAAAACAGCCAGCTCGACTGGTGGCTGCTCGACGCCGGTCCGTATCATCGCGGTTTGCAGCAGTTTGTCGCGGATTTGAACAAGCTTTACCTGGCTGCGCCCGGGCTTTGGCAATCCGATTACGACCCTGGCGGCTTCTACTGGATTGATTGCACGGATCGCGATAACAGCGTGCTTTCCTTCGTCCGCCAGACGGCCGATGGCTCCAACCCGCTGGCCGTCATCATGAATCTGACGCCGGTGCTGCGGGAAAAATATCGCGTCGGGTTGCCCCGCGCCGGCAACTGGCGCGAAAGCTTGAACAGCGACGCGGCCATCTACGGTGGCAGCAACCAGGGAAATCTTGGCGTCGTCGAGGCGGAAAATATTCCCTGCCACAATCAATCCTGCTCGGCGGAATTCCGCCTGCCGCCCTTGGGTGTTTTGGTTTTTCAGCCTCGTGCCTAGGGCGATTTGAATAAAGCGGAGGCCTGGCTCCGCAGCCCGACCGGAAAATTCCGCGAGGTTTTGGACTGCGGCAGCCCTCTGCCGCTTTGTGTCGCCTGCCTTGCGGGAGAAATAGCGGCAGAGGGCTGCCGCACTCCAAGACGCTGACGCGCCATCCGCTTAACCCAAGCCAGCTTGTCGGCTACCATATTTCTAAAAACGTTCTAGGGAGCGCGGAGATGGTTGATTCCCGGCACAACCCCGCTGCGCTGATCCAATTCAAAACCCGCCGTCAGCCAATGCACGGTAATTTTCGTTTTGTCTGTCAGGGCCATGGCTTCGAGCATTTCCCATTCGGTGACACCGCACGCCGCGAAATTGTGGCGAAAAAAATGCCACGAATCCGGCGCGTTCGAAAAGGGGCGCAACCCGACGCTCATTTTTTTGTTCAACACCCCCCGCACCTCATCCCAGTCCGCGTCAATGAAGACGGTCCGGTCCGGAATGGTCTTCCGGTGTAGTTTTGCCGCGGTGGATTGATTTTTAATGATCAGCAGGACATCCAGCGGGTCTTCCGTGGTGTGCAGGAGCAGCAGCGGCGGCTGAAACGTGGCCTGAAGGTAGGTTTGATTGGTCAACGCTGCGACCGCATCCAGCAACGATGGATGGGCGTTGGTCAGCTTCGCGGTTGCCCGGCGGAAAAAATACAGCTCGTCCGTTGCGCCCGGCATGAAAATCAGCGCCTTGACGACGGCGTTTGACTGAAACGCATTTAACATCAACGGCACACAATTTGTCCGGTTCAGCTCCGTGACGCCGGCGCCCAGCGGCATCCGGCTCAACGCGTCCTGCCAGGTTTCCTGGGCCGGCGCGCTCGCGCCCGCGGCGGCCAGCCACGCACCCACCACCAGAAGGCTTGCGGTTTTCATAATGACAACTGCACGACGAGTTCCTGAACCTGGCTGTTCCAGCGGTTAAAATAGCTGAACAAACGGTAAAGCTCCTCCAGCCGGCTCAACAAGGCGGTTTGCCCGCCGGGCTGGGTTTTTGAGGTCCACAACCGGTCGAGCGATTTCAATTCTTCAACCAACTCGTCGTACAGCCCGGCCAGCCTGGTTTGTAATGTGCGCAACTGCTCAACCCAGGCCTGGGCCCGCTCAAACAATTGAACCTGCAAGAGCGGCGAAGCAACCCTGCCTTTTTCAACAAGAAAATCCCCGGCGCTCCGGCACACGGACGCCACGTCCGTAAACAACCCGGCCAGGGTGGGCGGGATGGACTGGACGTCTTTGGGTTTGGCGCCGAGTTCCAGCTCCAGCAAATGCAACAACCGCAATTTGGGTTCGGTGAGGCAATGGTACGCGGCATTCAATTCGGCATAACGGCGGCTGGCCTTGAGTTTTTCCGCCGGGTCCGCAGCCGGTTGTTTGTCGGGATGCGCCGCCGCCGCCAGCGCCAAAAATGTTGCCTTCAAAGCTTCCGGTTCCAGCCACGGACGGCGCGGTTCGTTGAACAGAACGAAGTAATCGGTCACGCGCTGAAGCTCTCGCCGCAGGAGCACGTGGTCGCGGCATTCGGATTTTTCACCTTGAACCCGCCATCGAGCGCGTCGAGATAATCCAGTTCGCTGCCGGTGACGTACAACGCGCTCTTGGGGTCCACCACCACGCGGACGCCGCCGGATTCGACCAGGATGTCCCGGCTGGCCGGTGCGTCCTGCAAATCCATCTTGTATTGCAACCCGGAGCAGCCGCCGCCCAGGACCGCCACGCGCAGGACGCCGTTCGGCCGGCCTTGTTTGGCCAGCAGGGTCGATACCTTTTGAGCGGCGCTGGGCGTCAGCTTGACCAGGCGTTCATCGCCGACGCGGAAGGCCGGCGCCGCGGCTGGCTTGTTGGCGAGGTTGGCAATCATTCGTTAGCCAACAACGTAACCGCCCGCGTCGTCAGCGTCAACGTGCCTTGCCGCTTAATCTTTTCGCCACTGGCTTTACGCCGCGGTCATCCGTGGTTTATGCTCCGCGCGTGAAGCTGATTTCCTGGAACGTGAACGGCCTGCGCGCCGCGCTGAAGAAAAACTTTCTCGATTATCTCGGCGCGGAAAAGCCGGACGTGCTTTGTCTGCAGGAGATCAAATGCAGCCCGAATGACGTGGAGCAGCTCTGGCCCGCCAGCTATACCGCGTTCTGGAACAGCGCGGAAAAGAAGGGCTACTCAGGCACGGCCATCTTCACCCGGACCCGTCCGCTCCAGGTGGTGCCGCATATTGACATCGCCGAACACGACCGGGAGGGCCGCGTGCTCACTGCCGAGTTTGGCGATTACTTTCTGGTGAACGTTTATGTGCCCAATTCCAAACGTGACCTTTCACGATTGACCTACCGCCAGCGCTGGGACGCCGATTTTCTCCGTTATCTCAAAAAGCTGGAAAAGAAAAAGCCCGTGATATTTTGCGGCGACCTCAACGTGGCGCATACCGAGATCGACCTGGCCAATCCCAAAGCCAACGTTCATAACCATGGTTTCACGCCCGAGGAGCGCGCGGGGTTCAGCGCCTTCCTGAAGGCCGGTTTCCTCGATACCTTCCGCGAATTTGAAAAGGGCGGGGGACATTACTCCTGGTGGAGCCCGATGAGCGGGGCGCGTTCCCGGAATGTCGGCTGGCGCATCGACTATTTCCTCATCTCCCAATCCCTGCGGCCGCGTCTCCAGCGCGCTTTCATCCGGCCGGAAATTGAAGGTTCGGATCACTGTCCGGTCGGCATCGAGCTGGGTAGATTAAAATAAAATAATATATCTCGTAAACCAACGCCGGCGGGCTTATGCTCACGATGGCCCTGAACCATCGCCGTCGATGAAAATACTTCTCGTCAGTCCGAAAACGCCCGACACCTTTTGGAGTTTCAAGCACGCCCTGCGCTTTGTTTCCCGAAAAGCGGCCATGGCGCCGCTGGGGTTGTTGACGGTGGCGGCCATGCTCCCGCCGGAATGGGAACTCAAGCTGGTGGACCTCAACGTGAAACGGCTCCGGGATGAGGACCTGTGCTGGGCGGATTACGTGATGGTTGGCGCCATGATTGTGCAAAGGGATTCGGTGCATGAAATCATCGCGCGGTGCGCCGTCCTGGAGAAAACCGTCATCGCAGGCGGGCCGCTGTTTACCACCGGCTACGAAACCTTCCCGGCGATCCAGCACTTTGTTCTGGGCGAAGCCGAAGAAGTGATGCCGCAGGTGGTCGCCGACCTGCAGGCGGGTCGCCTCCAACCCATTTATCGCGCCACGGATCGCCCGGATATTACCCGGTCACCGGCGCCGCGCTGGGACCTCATTCATTTGCCGCATTACGTGACGATGTCCGTGCAATTCTCGCGCGGCTGCCCGTTTGATTGCGAGTTTTGTGACATCATCGTGATGAACGGACGCGTGCCCCGCACCAAAACGCCGGCGCAATTGATTGCCGAACTGGATGCGCTGCGCCGGCGCGGATGGAAGGACATGGTCTTTGTCGTGGACGACAATTTCATCGGCAACAAACCGCGGACGAAGGCGCTGTTGCGCGAGTTGATTGAGTGGCGGCGGCGCACGCGGACCCGCATTGGATTCCTCACCGAGGCGTCCATGAATCTCGCCGATGACCCGGAATTGTGCGCGCTGATGGTGGCGGCCGGTTTTAAAAAAGTTTTTGTCGGCATCGAAACGCCGTCGGTCGAGTCGCTGGAGGAATGCCACAAGCTCCAGAATCGGAACCGCGACCTTGTGGCCTCGGTGCAGACGTTGCAGCGCGCCGGGCTGGAGGTGATGGCCGGATTCATTGTCGGTTTCGACAGCGACCCGAACGACATCTTCAAGCGGCAGTTCGAGTTCATCCAGCGTTCGGGTGTGGCGACGGCGATGGTGGGATTGCTGAGCGCATTGCCGCAGACCCGCTTGTGGCAGCGATTGAAGCGCGAGGGACGCCTCGAAGCCGAAAGCACCGGCAACAACTCCGATGCCACATTGAATTTCAAACCCAAATTGAACCGCGACTTCCTGCAATCCGGCTATCGCGAACTGGTGAAGAAACTTTACGAGCCGCGGAACTACTATAATCGTATTCGCACGTTCCTGAAGAGCCACCGCCCGACCGGGCCGCGTCTGCGCCTGTCGCGTGCCGATATGATTGCATTTCTGAAATCCTTCTGGGTCCTGGGCGTATGGCACCGGGGGCGCGTGGGTTATTGGCGGCTGTTCTGGGGCACGCTCCTCCGGCATCCGCGCCAGTTTCCGCACGCCATCGAACTCGCCATTCTCGGTTACCACTTCCGCCGCGTGGCCAACTCGCTGCGGGTGCCTTCCGCTCGCAAACTACGATGAGACGGGTTGGTCGCCGCTGAGGATTGAAATCATCCCCCTAGGCGGCGAGTGTCAAGCTGCTGTGAATGCGGTGGTCAAGTGATGTCCCGCTCGTTTAGACAATCCCTGAAGCTGTAGCCCAACCCTGTGGCGCTCCGAAGGAACTGGGAAAATTCCGTTTTTTGAATCTTGCCCTTAAACACCAGTTTGCGCGTGTCATGGGAACAAATCACCCGTAGATGGTAACCTTTTTTAAGAGCTTCGTATAACGAATACCCTCCGATTCCGCCAAAGATGAGAAAACCAATCCCCCAACGCAGCCCATACAGTCCACCTTCGTATATCAGAGGTAAACCGACGCAACCTAAACCGAGAAGCACAAGCCCGAAAATTCCCTGGATCAGGGGCCTCTCTGCCACGAAGCCCACTCTGATTTCAATGGTCTGTACTTGCTCCTTTGGGATAAAAATGATTCGCTGGCCGCCACTGAATTCAGAAAGCCCTTTTTTGGAAATTGCAATATTCAGATAGGTAGGCGGCTGTTCATCTGGCGGTACCGACGGAGCATTCATTTCACATTCAACTCGCGTTGAATGCCGAACTTCTCAATGCGCTTGCGCAGCGTCGCACGCGTGATGCCAAGCAGCTTGGCGGCGTGAACCTGGTTGTTGTTCGTTTCCTTTAGCGCTTGAATGACGAGTTCGCGTTCCACGACGGGGATGACC
Source organism: Verrucomicrobiota bacterium (assembly GCA_050010675.1). Taxonomy (GTDB): domain Bacteria; phylum Verrucomicrobiota; class Verrucomicrobiia; order Limisphaerales; family UBA11358; genus UBA11358. The sequence continues at coordinate 7,640 of JBEKKN010000065.1, forward strand.
TTCAACTTCGGATCGCGCTTGGCCCATTGAAACAGTTGCCGGGCCAGGGCCGCGGCATCGGTCGTGGCCTCGTCACCCGCCTTGCCGATCGCCGGCGGCATGGAGGCGCTGCCGGATCCCTGACCGGAAATTTCCGGAGGCAGGTCACTTTGCAGAATCGCATCGCTCTTCGCCATGACGTGCGCGCGGCGGAGGGCGTTTTCCAATTCGCGCACGTTGCCCGGCCAGTGATATTTTTCCAGCGTCCGGATGACACTGGTGGCGATGGACTTCGGCGGGCGCTGCTGTTCGCGCCCAATTTTTTCCAGAAAATAGTTCACCAGCAGCGGAATGTCGTCGCGGCGGTCCCGCAGCGGCGCAATGTGAATGCGCACGACGTTCAGCCGGTAAAACAGGTCCTCCCGGAATTGTTTGCTGGCGACGGCGGCTTCGAGCGGCTTGTTGGTCGCGGCGATGACGCGCACGTCCACCTGGATGGGCTGGTTGCCGCCCACGCGCTCAAACGTGCCGGATTGCAGCACGCGCAGGATTTTCGTCTGCGTCGCCGGCGTCATGTCGCCGATTTCGTCGAGAAAAATCGTGCCCTTGTTGCATTGCTCGAATTTGCCGATGCGCTGCAGGGTGGCGCCGGTAAAGGCGCCGCGTTCGTGGCCAAAAAGTTCACTTTCGAGCAATTGCTCGGGAATCGCAGCACAATTCACCGCGAGAAACGGTTGCTGGCTGCGGTTGCTGTGATGATAAATCGCGCGGGCCACAAGTTCCTTGCCCGTGCCGCTCTCGCCGGTGATGAGCGCGGTGGCGTCGCTGGCGGCGACCTGGCCGATGAGTTTGAAGACTTGCTGCATCGCCTCGCTGCGGCCGACGATGCCCAGTTCGTAATCCTCGGATTCTAGCAAAGGCTCGTAGGAAACGACCTGCTTCATGTCGCGCGCGGCTTTCAAGGCGCTGCCGACAATTTCCTTGAGCTTCGGCACATCGAACGGCTTCAGCAGATAATCATAGGCCCCAAGTTTCATCGCCTCGATGGCGGTTTGCGTCGTGCCATACGCGGTCATCAGGATGACCAGTTGCTTGGGATTGGCGGCGCGGATGCGGCGAAGGGTTTCCAGGCCGTTCATGCCGCCCATGCGCACGTCCATGAGCACGAGGTCGGGCTTGAATTTGGGAATGGTCTTCAACCCCTCCTCGCCGCTCGAGGCGGTGGCCAGTTCGATTTCCGGCGAATCAAAAATCCGCTGGAACGAATACCGCACGTCCTCTTCATCATCAATCAGCAGCAACTTGCTCATTTTGCGGCAGGATAACTGGTTTTTACCGGACGAACAGCGAATTTTGTCTGCGATTCGTCAATTGACCTCGCGGCGGCCATGACCTAGACTGGCGTTCCTTTTTAACATGAAAATTGTCGTTTGCGACCCAATCTCACCCAAAGGCATTGCGCTGCTCCAGCAGCGGCCCGAATTTGAAGTCGTCGTTCTGCCCAAACGGCTGTCCGAGCCGGAATTGCTGCCGGTCGTGGCGGACGCCGTGGCGCTGCTGGTTCGCTCCGAAACCAAGGTGACCCGCAAGGTGATCGAATCCGCCCCGAAATTACGCGTGGTTGGCCGCGCGGGCGTCGGCGTGGACAACGTGGACGTGGAGGCGGCCACCCAGCACGGCGTGGTGGTAATGAACACCCCCGGTGGCAACACCGTGACCACGGCCGAACTCAGTTTTGCCATGCTGTTGGCGCTGGCCCGCAAGGTGCCGCAGGCGTACACATCCATGACGGCCGGCAAATGGGACCGCAAATTGTTTCAAGGCATGGAATTGCTGGGCAAAACGCTGGGCATTCTGGGCATGGGCCGCATTGGCTCGGAGGTCGCCAAACGCGCACTGGTCTTTGGCATGCGGGTCATCGCCTACGATCCCTACCTCACGGCGGAGCGGGCCCGGACGCTCGGCGTGGAATTTGCCGACAGCGTGGACGATGTTTATCGCGTGGCGGATTTCATCACGGTGCACATGCCGGTCACGCCGGAAACCAAACACATGTTGAACGCCGCCGCGTTTACCAAGATGAAACCCGGGGTGCGTCTGGTGAATTGTGCGCGCGGCGAAATCATTTCCGAAACCGACCTGCTGGCGGCGCTCGAATCGGGCAAAGTGGCGGGTGCGGCACTGGATGTTTTTGCCGTAGAACCGCTGCCCGCCGACCATCCGTACCGCAAGCAGCCGAACGTGATTTTGACACCGCACCTCGGCGCCAGCACGCAGGAGGCGCAGGAAAAATGCGGCATTGAGGTCGCCGAGGTCGTCACGGCTTATCTGCTGACCGGCGAGGTGCGCAACGCGGTGAATCTGCCGTATCTCGACGCCAAGACGTATGAGCAGGTGAAACCATATCTGCCGCTGGGCGAGGCGCTCGGCAAATTGCTGGCGCAACTTTCACCCGCCACCGCCGATCGCATCTACGTGACTTACGGGGGCCACGCGCGGGAATTGCCGAATACGGACCCGGTCACCCGCGCGGTATTGCAGGGCTTTCTGGCCAGCAGCGCCATCAAGGACGTAAATAATGTCAATGTCCGGGCCGCCGCCGCCAGCATCGGCATCACCGTCGAGGAGAAAAAATCCGATGAGCCGGTCACCTTCAACGAATGGTTGCACGTGCAGGTTTTCGGCAACGGACAAAAATTAATCTCGGCGGGCGGAACCTTTTTTGGGTCCCCCAACAATCCGCGCATCGTGCGGTTGTACAGCACGCCGGTGGAGATACCGACCAGCGGCACCTTGTTGCTGCTCAACAATAAAGACCGGCCGGGCATCGTCGGTTATCTCGGCACGTTGCTGGGAAAACACAAAGTGAACATTGCCAACATGAGCCTGACGCGCGACACTGCGGGCGGGCTGGCGTTGACGGTGTTGAACCTCGACAGCGCCCCGCCGGCGGCGATGCTGGAAGAACTTCAGAAAGACACTGACATCAGCAACGTGAAAGTGGTAAAATTGTAATGGCAATCGTTGATAAGAAGAGCAAAGAAATATGAACATAAAAGAGAAAATAATTTTTCCCATTGCGCTGGGAACCGTATTGCTGGCATGCCCGCCTGCCCAGGCGGCTACGGCCGGTGCATCCACCAGCGCCACGCCGGCCGCTGCGAACACCAACGTCAATCTGGACGCCACCATGACGGCGTTGTTTGGCAATCCGGTGATCGCCCGGGGCAAGGGATTTGAAATCAAGCAGAGTGATTTGGACGAGGTGATGACGGGCATCAAGGCGGCCGCGGCCATGCGCAACCAGTCCATTCCCCCCGAACAGGTGAGAACGATTGAAAATGAGATGCTCAACCGGCTCATTCAGGTTCAGCTGTTGCTGCAGCAAACCACCGATGCCGACCGGGCCGAAGGGCAACAGCTTGCTGATTTGCAATTGAAGACACTTTTGGAGCGCGCCGGCTCACCGGAAGCGTTAAACCGCCAGTTCATGGCCTTGGGCATGTCCATGGACCAGTTGCGTAAGCGCCTGGTGCAGGAGGGCACCGCGCAGGCGGCGCTCGTGCGCCAATTGAAAATCACGGTGACGGATGCCGAAGCCAGACAATTTTACGACGACCATCCGGCGGAGTTCGAACAGCCGGAAATGGTTCACATCGAGCAGATCTTCATGGGCATCCACGATCCAATTACCGGCACGGAATTGTCGGATGACAACAAGGCCGCCAAGAAAAAGCAACTCGAAGACATCCTGAAGCGCGCCCGGGCCGGCGAAGATTTCAAACAACTGGTGATGCAATATTCCGAAGACCCCACCTCCAAGGCGAAAGGCGGTGATTACACCATTGCCCGCGGCCAGACGCTGCCGGAATTTGAGGCGGCGGCATTTTCATTGAACACCAATCAAATCAGCGACGTGGTGACCACGACGGGTGGTTATCACGTCATTAAATTGCTGGAGAAGCTGCCGGCTAAAAAGCTGGATTTTGCCTCGGTGACCGACAACCTGAAGAAGGCGCTCATCCAACAAAAGTCGGCCAAGCTGGCGCCGGCCTATCTGGCGACTTTGAGAAAGCAGGGCGGGGTGGAAATTCTTGACCCGGACTTGAAAGCCCTGGAGCAGGCCAGCGAGTCCGATACCAACGCGCCGGCGGCAACCGACGGCGTAAAGTAGCGGGCAGTTGAACCGCGCTTGCCAAATCGCTTGGGCCGCTCCATTTTGAGGAGCGTTATGAAAACACAGTTAGGCATATTCATCCTCGTCGTGGTGTGCGTGGGAATGCTCGTGGCTTTGATGACGGAGAAAAAGCGCGCGGATACCCAGCAGACGAAGGACACCGACACGATCCTCGACTTTTCCAACCAATTGACCACGGCCAGCGCCAATCTCGATGAACTGCGCCAGGTCAATCTCATGCTGACCAACGATCTGGACGCCACGCGACAGACGTTGACCGTCCTCAGCAACCAGTATGTCACCACTTCCGTTTCTCTCTCCAAAACCACCGCTGCGCTCAAAACGGCGCAGGATCAAATCACCGATCTGGCGGCGCAAAATCAGGCATTGGATCAGCAGGTTGCGGAGATGACCAACACCATTTCCAATTTGTCCACGCAAATTTCCGATACCCAGATGAAGCTGGTTGAATCGGAAACGAATGACGCGTTTCTGGAAGGCGAGTTGAAGCGGCAGGTGGCTCAAAAGGCCGAACTGGAGAGTAAATTTAACAACCTGAGCCAGGTCCGGACCCAGGTCAGGAAATTGCGGGATGATTTGCTCATGGCGCAGCGGTTGAAATGGATGCGCGATGGCACCGATCCCAGCCAGCAGCGCAAGGGCGCGCAGTTGCTCATGGCTCGCGGATCGGCCACCAACCGGGTGGTGGGACCGGCGCACTACGATTTGAATGTTGAAGTCAGCTCTGATGGTTCGGTCCAGGTCGTTCCGACGATGACCAATGCCCCGGCCACGACCCATACATCCTCGCCCTGATGGGCTTCGGAACTGGCGGTTTTTCAATTGTCCATGCCGACGTACGAATATCTCTGCAAAAAATGCAGGCACGAGTTTGAGACGCTTCAGCCCATCTCCGCCCAGCCGTTGAAAGTGTGTCCGAAAGAACTTTGCCCGCATAAAAAATGGGGCCGCGGACAGGTAACACGCAAGATCAGCGCCGGGGGCGGGCTCCTGTTCAAGGGTGCTGGCTTTTATATTACCGACTATCGCAGCGAGGGTTATAAACAGGCGGCTAAAAAGGACTCCCTGCCGGCCAAATCGGCTGGGGCTGACGCCAAGCCCGGCGCCAAACCCGCCGTCAAGCCCGACAGCAAACCTGCCAAGCCGACATCGGCGAAAACCTGACCATGTTTCCTAAGCGTTGCCTGCGCGGCCTCGGTTGCACCGCCGTCCTGGTCAGCGTCGTCTGCGGAAGCACATCCGCCCAATTATCGTTGCCGGATGCGAATTTGACGCGCAGTGTTTCCGGCCAGTTCCTGGTGACCGGCGACCGGCAGGGATCGTCGCTCGCAACCGCACCCGCCGTGGCGACGAACGCTGATTTTGTCCAGCTGGAGCCGGCGCTGCTGGCGGTCTCCGCCGAGCGCATCAAACATACGCTTTGGCGTACGCTGGGCGTTGATGCGACGGCGCCGTGGCGCGGAAAAATATTTCTGGTGTTGCACCCTGCCCGGTCGCTGGATGAAGACGTCACCGTCGTTTCCGAACATTTCGCCGACGGTTGGGAGTATCGCGTCGCGTTGCCGGATGTACTGCCCCGTGCCCGGTTCCTGCGCGCCCTGACCAGCGTGACGTTGCTCGAGTTTGCCAACCGTGGTGCCGGTGTGCGTCCGGCGGAAATTCCCGCCTGGCTGATCGATGGTTTGTCACAGCAGTTGCTCGCGACGGGCACGGTCGCCGTGGTGTTGTCCTCGCCGGGCAAGGCGGTGAACGGTGTGTGGGCGAGCTGGACCGACACGAATCAACGCGGCCTTGACCCGCTCGCCGATGCACGACGCGTGTTGCGTGACCATCCGGCGCTCACCTTTGAACAATTAAGCTGGCCGACGGAGGCCCAGGTCTCCGGCGCCGATGACGGGGTCTATCGTGCCAGCGCGCAATTATTCGTAAGCGATCTGTTGAAATTGAATGACGGTCCGGCGCATTTGCGCGTGATGTTGCAGGCAGCGCCAAATTATTTAAACTGGCAAACGGCCTTTCAAACGGCCTTTCAAGCTGATTTTGCGCAACCGCTTGACGTGGAGAAATGGTGGTCGTTGCAGGCGATCAGTTTTGTGGTAAACAGCCCCGGCCCGGCCTGGACGCCTGCGGTCAGCCGCGAAAAGCTCGACCAGATTCTGAGTGTGGCCGTGGATTTCCGCGACGCATCAAATGCCCTGCCGGTGCCCGCGGAAGTTTCGCTGCAGGCCGTGATCCGCAACTTTGATTCCGGGCGACAAATGGCCATCCTCCAAACCAAATTGCAGGACCTTGAACTGGCGCAACTCCGCATGGCCCCACCGTTGGATTATCTGGCCGCCGGATACCGTGCCGCACTGGCTGATTACCTGGGCCAGCGCCGGGACGTTGTCCCCACGCCGCCGCCGGGCCGGCAGGCATGGGCCACGGCGCCATCCAAGGTTGGCGCCAATGATACCGTGGTAAAACTGGACGCCCTCGACGCACAAAGACGCGCCGACGAATCCTCCATCAAACCGGACATCTGGCGGCCGTAAACGGCTCCGCTTGAACGCGGGCAGCGGGAAAGGGTCAACTTGACAGGGTGCGATTCCAACCTATAGTTCGCATTGAAAAAATGAAGGATACCCGTTTATCGGCGAATGGCGAGGAGCCGCCATCAGGTGACCGCCTACAGGCTTTGAAAACATTTCAGTCCGCCGGCCGTGGTTTCTGGCATGACGTTTCGGAAGCCGATTGGAATGACTGGCGCTGGCAGCTCAAACATCGCATCACGACGCCGGAGCAATTACACCGGTTGATGCCGACGCTCACGCCCGAGGAATTCGCCGGCGCGAAACTTGCAAACCACAAACT
>JBEKKN010000066.1:0-25349 GCA_050010675.1 Verrucomicrobiota bacterium
AGTGCGATTCGAGTTCGGACGCCATCGCATAGCAGAAAACCTTCTCCGGACTAAGCATGTAGTCGCGGCTGGTTTGTTTGCCAGGGACGCGGGTTCAACTCCCGCCGCCTCCACCACGCTTCACCGGGGGGTACAGGTGGCAGGCCAGACTTGCTCAATTCCCCGCGCCGCTTACCCTGCCCCGGTGCGGTTGCTTGACCGATATTTTTTGCGCGAACTGCTCACGCCGCTGGGGTACTGCCTCGGTGGCTTCCTCGTTTTTTGGATTTCCTTCAACCTGTTCACCCGATTGGACGATTTGCAGGAGGCCAAATTGCATCTGCTGGATGTCATCGAGCTGTGTGCCGCCTGGACGCCGGAATGTCTGGTGACGGTGTTGCCCATTGCGCTCCTGTTGGCACTCCTTTACACGCTCACCCACCACGCGCGCCACAATGAAATCACCGCCCCGCGCGCCGCGGGGGTGAGCCTGTGGCGATTGTGCCTGCCTTATTTTCTCGTGGGCTTTGCGGCCAGCATTGCGCTGTTTGCGCTGAATGAAATGGGCGTGCCCCGGAGCACGGCGTGGGCAGACCGCATTTTGAACCGTTATGTGCCAAAGCCGGATGACGCGCCAAATCAATTCCACGGCTTTGCCACCGCGCGCGCCAGCCGGATCTGGATTTTTAACGAATATCACCCCAAAACGGCCGGGATGTCCGGCTCCATCGTGGTGAACTGGACGTTGCCGGACGGGTCCATCCGGAAGTTGTATGCCGACCGGGCGACATATACCAGGCCGGGGTGGACGTTTTTCAACGTGAAGGAGTTTGAGCAGGCTGGGGAAGCGGCCCCGGTGGTTCCCCTTCTCCAGACCAATCAACTGACCGTGCCGGAGTTTGACGAAACCCCAGCGGAAATTGAGAATGAAATCAAAATGGGCGAGTATGAGAGCCTGCATTCGCGCAAACTCAACGTTCCGCTCTCGGTCCTGTGGGACTACCTGCGCCGGCATCCGAATTTGCCGCCCGCCGAAGCGGCCCAATGGCGGACCAAGTTTGACGGACGGCTGGCGGCGCCATGGACGTGCCTCGTGGTGGTGCTCATCGCGATCCCATTTGGCGTGGCCTCAGGCCGGCGAAATCTGTTTGTCGGCGTGGCGGGCAGCATCTTTATCTGCTTCACTTACTTCGTGGTTCAACAGGTCGGGCTGGCACTGGGCACGGGCGGATATTTGCCGGCGTGGCTGGCGGCCTGGCTGCCCAATCTGGCTTTCGGCGCCACCGGACTGTGGCTGATGGCGCGTGTGCGATGAACCCGATTTCCAAAATCCGTGAATGACGAAATTGCCAGATTGATGTCGCGTTACGAGCGTTTAAACCTGCTCTATCAGGTGAGCAACGTCATCCACTCGACGTTGGAGCCGCAGGAGGCGCTGCAATTGATCGTGAGCGAGGCCGTGCGTCTCATGCGTGCCTCCAGCGGTTCGGTGGTTTTGATCAATCCCACTTCGAGCTTCCTGGAAATTCACGCCGCCCAAGGGCTGCCTTCCAGCGCTGCGCGACTCCAACTGCGGCCCGGCGAAGGCATCACCGGCTGGGTCGCGCGCTATGGCAAACCCGCGCGCGTCGGCGACGTGGCGAAGGACGCGCGTTATGTCGCGGCCCGCTCCGGCGTTCGCTCGGAGCTGGCCGTGCCGCTGGAAGTAAACGGTGAGACGCGCGGCGTGCTGAATGTGGATTCGGACCGGGTGGACGCCTTCAGCGTCGAAGACCAGGAGCTGTTGCAGGAGCTGGCGGTGCAGGCGACCAAGGTGATTCAAAACACCTGGCTCTACGAACAATTGCGCTTGAAGGCGCGCCTGTTCGAATCGCTGGCCAGCGTGAGCCGCACCATCAACTCCACGCTGAATCTTGACGAAGCCTTGCGTGTTATCACGCGCGAGGCGTGCGTGCTCATGCGCGCACGCATGTGTTCGTTGATGATGCTGGATGAAAGCCGCGAATGGCTGGATTTGCGCGCCAGCTATGGCGCGGGCACGGCTTATCTCAAAAAACCGCGACTGAGCGTCGAGGAAAGCGTGCTTGGCGTTGTTGCTCGCCGCAAAAAGCCGTTGCAACTGGAAAACGTCCAGACTTCGAGCCGTTATCAGAACGTCGAGGTCGCGCGGCGCGAGGGCCTCGTCTCCCTGTTGAGCGTGCCGCTGGTGTTTGCCGGCCAGGCCATTGGCACGTTGAGCGTTTATACCGGGCTGACTTACAACTTTTCCAACGAGGAAATCCGCATTTTAAGCGCGCTGGCGGAATTGTCCGGCATTGCCATTGAAAAGGCGCGGCTTTACGAGCGCATCGTGGACGTGGAGGAGCAATTGCGGCAGAACGAAAAACTTTCCGCGCTCGGCCTGCTGGCGGCCGAAGTGGCGCACGAAATCCGGAATCCGCTCACCGTCATGAAGCTGCTCTATCACTCGCTGAATCTTAAATTTTCCGACGGCGACCCGCGCATGAAGGACGCCCGGCTGATTGAGGCAAAAATTGAACATTTGAACAAAATTGTGGAGCGCATCCTGGCGTTTGCGCGCACCACCGAACCGCAACTGGCCCCGGTGAATCTGAATGAATTGATTGATGAACTCGGCCTGTTGGTACGCCATAAACTCGCGAATCAAAACATCAAGCTGGTTCGCGAATTGGCGACGGATTTACCCCTGGTCATGGGCGACGCACCGCAACTGGAACAGGCCTTTTTGAACCTGATTCTCAATGCCGCCGAAGCCATGCCGGAAGGTGGCACGCTCGCGATCAAATCGCGGGCCGTTCGCCTCCCGCGGGCAAGTGAAAAGCCCACACACGTCTCCGTGGAATTCAAGGATACGGGCAAGGGCATGAGCGAGGAATTGCAGAAACGCGCCTTCACCGCAGTGCTCAGTACCACCAAAGCCAAGGGTACCGGCATCGGTCTCGCCATCGTCGGTCGTATCATTGAGACGCACCGGGGCAGCATCCGCATCAAATCCCGCCTGAAACACGGTACCGGCATTGTGATCACGCTGCCGGTACAGTAGATCTCCGCAAGCCTCATTGTTATTGGCGCGGGAAGACTAATTCTGACCGGCGCTGCTGCGGTAAACTTGTTACGCTATTGTCTTGCCAGAGATGGCCTTCAAATTTATTCACCTCTGCTGGAATAAATTTTATGAATTACACTAAGCCCGACGGCATGGACCGGGTACTGGCAACGATTGGCAGCGACTTAAATCCGTCGTCATGCATCGTAATTTCGAAGTCAGGTGGCACGAAGGAGACGCGCAATGGGATGTTGTTTGCCAAGGCAACGAACGAACAGGCAGGATTCGATTTTGGATCACATCCCATTGCCACGACCATGATGGGAAGTGTCTTGGATAAATTCGCAATCCAGAATCTGTGGCTGGCCCGCTTTCCGGTGTGGGATTGGGTGAGAGAAAGAACGAGCGAACCATTTAAGGTAGACCTGATACCAGCAGCGCTTGATGATTTATATATAACATATTTTCTATCAGTAACTTGCAACGTTAACAAACAATCCAAAGCCGAAAACGTTAAAAATAATCAGGCAATGCAATTGCCACCCGCCAGATTTGCTTTCGGTAACGATAATGAAACTAAAAATCTGTATGTTCAACCATATAAAGGCAAGTTGGAGCTGTTTTCCATGTATCTTCAGCAGCTCGTAATAGAATCGTTGGGAAAGGAATTGGATTTTGATCAAAACATTGTGAGTCAGGGAATAACTGTTCTCGGCAACAAGGGCTCTACAGACCAGAAATCCTACATCCAACAACTGAGGGTTGGATTGAATAACTTTTTTCTCACTATCGTCGATGTGCTGACCGGCGGCCACAACTCAGCCTTGATGGTCGAAGATGAAGTTACGACTGGAGTTTTTCTTAATGGGTTTTACCCAGGCACACGACAAGCGCTCGCAGAAAAGGAGCGGGGATCCCTGACGATTACCGTAACGGACGTTTCAGGACGAACCGCAGGGATGTTGACAGCACTCTTTGAACGCGCCGTTGGATATTATGCGTCGTTGGTTAATATCAACACCCACCACCAACCTGGCGTTGAGGCCGCCAAAAGGGCGGCTGGACATATCATTGAAATCCAGAGGAAAATATTGACCTACATCTCTACCAAACCAGAAGAGTTATTCACAGCGTCATAGATTTCACAAGTATTTGTATTTAAATAATATATATATATGATATCAATAGTTATTCAACATTTAGCAGCAAACGCCTGTCACGGTATTTCGAAAACTCCAGGTCGGCCTTTGCTCGATTCAAAGTATGGTTTAAGCTAGTTTTGCCATGTTTATTTATCCAAAGCGATACGACGTTATTGTCGTTGGTGCCGGTCATGCTGGAGTTGAGGCCGCACTGGCAGCCGCACGTATGGGATGTCAGACTCTTCTTCTGACCATGAATGCGGATACGATTGGTCAGATGTCCTGCAACCCGGCGATAGGCGGATTGGCCAAAGGTCACCTGGCCCGTGAGATTGATGCGCTAGGGGGTGAGATGGGAATCAACTCGGACCTGACTGGTCTGCAATTCCGAATGTTGAATACCAAGAAGGGACCTGCTGTTTGGGCTCCGCGCGCCCAATGCGACAAGAAGGCCTATCAATTCAGGTTAAAATGGGTATGCGAGAAAGAGCCCAATCTCGACGTTAGACAAGGTCAATCAGCTAAAATTCTCCACAAGGACGGTAAGGCGTTTGGCGTTGAAACGACCTTGGAAGTCCAGTTCCATGGCAGCGTAGTTGTGGTGACGACAGGGACATTCTTAAGGGGCTTAATGCACATCGGATCAAATCAGCAAACCGGTGGCCGAGCTGGCGATGTGGCCGCAATGAGCCTTTCGTCGTCTCTCCATGAACTCGGCTTGGAACTCGGCCGGTTTAAAACCGGCACTCCGCCGCGCTTGCTTCGTCGCTCGATTGACTTCTCCAAAACTGAGGTCCAGCCAGGCGATCAACCGGTCCCCCATTTTACCTACTGGAAGAACGATTTGTTCCACATGGAACAAAATCATCGGAGCCCAGGTACAATAGTCCCCTTACGGGGTAATTATCCACTTGGATCAATTCTCGAACGATTGGGCGGCCAATTGCCTTGTCACATCACCTATACAACGCAAAAAACAGCCAAACTGGTTCGAGAGAACATTCATAAATCTCCGTTGTATTCTGGTATCATTGAAGGAGTTGGTCCAAGGTATTGTCCATCAATCGAAGATAAAATCATAAGATTTAGCGACAAGAAGCGGCACCAGATCTTCCTTGAGCCTGAAGGTATCGAAACAGATGAGATCTACGTAAATGGCTTTTCGACCAGCCTGCCATTTGAGGTGCAGGTGGAATTGGTCCGAACCATCATCGGGTGCGAAAATGCAGAAATTATGCGTCCGGCCTACGCCGTCGAATACGACCTCGTTTATCCGACTCAACTCTTACCGACCTTGGAGACAAAGATTTGTCGCAACCTGTTTCTTGCCGGCCAGATTAACGGGACATCTGGATACGAAGAGGCTGGTGCTCAGGGTCTTATGGCTGGAATTAATGCCGCAAGACGGGTTAAAGAACTTGATCAAATCGTTCTGCGACGAGATCAGGCGTACATTGGTGTATTGATTGACGATTTGGTGACAAAGGGCACGACCGAACCTTACCGCATGTTCACCTCACGAGCGGAATATCGTCTCCTACTACGTCAAGACAACGCGGACTTGCGTCTTTCTGAACTGGGCCATGACATAGGGCTCTTGCCGGAACGGCATTACCAGACATTTCGGGTCAAGCAACAAGCCATTGCCGATGAGTTGAATAGGCTAATTACAACTCGTTGTGGTTCAAACACATTAATAAAGATTTTGAGCCGCCATGAAATTGCCTACAGAGCGTTGCCTGGCAAGAACGAAACTTTGTCTGATGAAGTTGTTCAACAAGTTGAAATTGCGGCCAAATATGCCGGGTACATAGATCGCCAGGAACTGGAAGTTGAAAAATTCAAGAAAATGGAAGACAAGCGAATTCCTGACACGTTTGATTTTTCCACGGTCCCGAGTCTCCGCCTTGAAGCTTTGCAAAAGCTTACCCGAATCAGGCCGGCGACCATTGGTCAGGCTGCCCGCATCTCCGGCGTATCGCCCGCCGATATCGGAATCCTGCTGGTTTGGCTGAAGCGCAATTCCATCGCCAACGGTAAAAATGATTCTGCATCGGATCCGGGCGCCAGTGGCGCCTGTGAAGTTGAGCTTGAAGGATAGAGTGGTGGATTGGCTGTCCGACATGGATTCGAACCATGAATAACGCCTCCAAAGGGCGCTGTGTTACCATTACACCATCGGACAAACCCCACGGAAACTAATCGTTCCACATCGTCCGCGCAAAGCGAAAATGGCGGCGGCCGGCGCGGCCGGTGAAAGAAAGTTTGCCCGCAACGCTGCTTGCCAGCACATTATCACAGTTTAAATGAGTGACAACACACTTGCTGCACCAGAACCGCCGGCCACTGAAGCGAGGCCGCCAGCGATGGCCGCATGGGATGGACCGATTCGGCGACCAAAGAAGGGCACGCTGAAGCTCATCGGCGAAGTTCTGGAACACGGCGGGCCCGGCTATCTCCAATTTGCCATCACCAACATTTGCAATGCGGACTGCGGTTTTTGCGGCTTTGCACGCTCCAAGTTCAATCCCCAGGCCCGGCACAGCGTGACGCTGCAGGAGGCGCGCACTGCGATTGACATCGCGGCCAAAAACCGCATTGGCTATCTGCTGTTTGTTGGCGGCGAACCCATGGTGCATCGGGAGTTATGCGCCATGACGCGCTACGCCACGGAGCACGGCATCCACCCCATGATTTGTACCAATGGCGGGCTTTGGACGGAGGAGAACATGCGCGGACTGGCCGACGCCGGCTTAAGCAGCGTCATCATGTCCATTGACGCGCATGACGCGGTGAAGCATGAAAAAAACCGCGGCCTCCCGGACGTTTGCAGGAAGATCCAGCAGGCGAACAAATTTTTCCATTCAGCCGGCATTCAAACCACGGCGAGCATCACGGCCAGCCGGTTGATTGACGAGTACGATAAACTGCCCACCTTTCTCGAAACGCTCGGGTTCAAGAGCTGCACGTTCAGTTATCCCCTCACATCACTGGCCAGCAGCTATTTGAGTTTCAGCGACAGCGGCCTGGTGAACTATTCGAAAGATGAACTGCTGCAAGTGTTTGAGAAAATCAAACAGATGAAACAGCGCAGCGGGTTCCCGGTCGTCAATCCCATGGAATCGCTCTCCGAGATGCAACGGCATTTGCGCGGGGAACCCGAAAAATTTGGCTGTCTGGGCGGGCACAAGTATTTTTACCTCGACTGGAACCTCGATCTTTACCGCTGTCATTTCTGGGAAAAACCGATGTGCAAAGTCCACGAATGGGATGAATCGAAGCTCATCCGCGATGGTTGCACCCGTTGTATGATCGATTGTTACCGGGATCCAAGCGTGCTGCAATATTTTGCCATCAACTCCAGTGATGCGTGGCACGCCTTGAAACGCGGTCAGCTGGTCAAAGCCGCCAAACACGTCTTCGATTCGCGCAACCTGACTTCGCTCAAGGCCGTTTGGGACGACCGCCAATGGATTGGCGGCGTTTAATTCTCGCAAATTCCGTCTTGTCATCCGGCGCATTCATGGTAACTTAGCGCCCCTTTTTATGAAGACGGACATTCATCCGAAATATGTGGATGCGGAGATTCGTTGCGCTTGCGGCAATGTGATCAAGACCCGCTCCACCAAGCCTGTGGTTATTGTCGGTATTTGCAACGTTTGCCATCCGTTTTACACCGGCCAGCAGAAGTTCGTGGACACCGCCGGCCGCGTGGATAAATTCCAGCAACGCGCCGCCAAGACGCAGGCCGCCCAGGCCGCGTTCGCCACGAAAAAGAAGAAGCGAGCTTAGCGGCCAGAATTTTATCCGCCTGCAAACTGCCCTGGCAGAATGCAGGCGGTTTCTTTTTCAACCATGTCCGCCACCTTGACGACATACGATTTACAATGGACGCGACGCGCGCCCAACGGCGCGTCCATCGTAAATCGCCAGTCGTGAATGAATCTAAGTCCACACATCGAAAAGTTCCGCCGCCGCTACGCCGAGGTGGAGACCGCGTTGAGCGATCCCAAGGCCTTCGACAACCCGCCGCGCGCGCAGGAATTGTCCCGCGAATACGCCCGGCTCAAGGAACTGGTCGCGCAGGGCGATGCTTATTTGAAGACGCACGCCGATTTGGGGCAAAACCGCGCGTTGTTGAAATCCGAACCGGCGGAATCTGAACTGGCGTCGCTGGCCAAAGAGGAAATCACCCGGCTCGAAGCGGACGAAAGAAAACTCGCGCAGCGGATTCAATTCGGCCTGGTACCGCCGGATCCGACCGACTCGCGTAACACCATCGTCGAAATTCGGGCCGGCGCGGGCGGCTCGGAATCCGCGCTGTTCGCTGCTGATCTTTACCGGATGTATTGTCGTTACGCCGAAGCCCGCGGCTGGAAGGTCGAGACGCTCGATTCCAACCCGTCCGACCTCGGCGGCTTCAAGGAAATCGTTTTCCAGATCGGCGGCGCCGATGTTTACAAGCGGCTCAAATACGAGAGCGGCGTGCACCGCGTCCAGCGCGTGCCGGCGACCGAGGCCCAGGGCCGCATCCACACCAGCACCGCCACCGTCGCGGTGTTGCCCGAGGCCGAGGAGGTGGACGTCGAAATCAAGCCCGACGAAATCGAAATCAACGTCTGCCGCGCCTCCGGCAAGGGCGGACAGGGCGTGAACACCACGGATTCGGCCGTGCAAATCATTCACAAGCCGACCGGTCTGATTGTCCGTTGTGCCGACCAACGTTCGCAGCAAAAGAATCGGATTCAAGCAATGACGGTGCTGCGCTCACGCCTGCTCGACCGGAAGATTGCCGAAGAAAACGCCAAATACGCCGCCCACCGCAAAGACCAGGTCGGCACCGGCGAACGCAGCGAAAAAATCCGCACCTACAATTTCCCGCAGAACCGCGTTACCGACCACCGCATCGAGGTGACCCTTTACAATCTGGCGAACTTCATTGAAGGCGATCTCGACCCGCTGATCGACCCGCTGATGACGAATGATTTGGAAACGCGTCTGGCTACGCTTGGTTTATGATTTCTATACGTTGTCTCGTACTTGTCCTTGCGGCGTTTTTCTGGGTTCGCACGGCAACTGCGGAATCTAATATCTCGTCCAACGATTCACCGCGCGACATCAGTGCGTCGTTGGAAAATGTTATCAGCCATCATCACGTGCCAGGACTTGCGGCGGTGGTGTTGAAAGGAGATGAAATTGTCGCCGATGGAACGGCAGGCGTTCGAAAGTCGGGCGCGACGAATCGTATTACCATCAATGATCAATTTTTGCTGTGTTCGGGCACCAAAGCGATGACCGCGACACTCGTCGCGATGGCAGCTGAAGACGGCAAACTTTCCTACACCACAACGCTGGGCGATATTTTTTCCGAACGCATCCGTCAAATGAATCCAGATTGGAAAAATGTCACAATCGCACAACTACTGGAGCATCGCGCGGGTGTGCCGACGGAAAGCGGATGCCTTTGGACGCTGCTGCGCATCCATTTTTCCAGGCATACGACGGCGGAAAAACGCGCCGCCTTTGTGGAAAATATTCTTTCACGCGCGCCCAAATATGCGCCGGGAACAAAATATGTATATACCGCTTTGGATTACATCATCGTTGGCGCGATTCTTGAAAAAATATATGGCCATTCATGGGAAACTTTAATTCGCGAACGACTTTGGCAGCCATTGGGAATCGCAAGTGGCGAATTTGGAGCGCCGGGAATTTCAAAATCAATTAATGAGCCGTGGGGACATTGGGGAATGATATTCAACGGTTGTCCCATCAAGCCTGACGGCTTTTGGGCCCGCCTTTCCATGCCGTTATTCTTCGGACCCGGCGGTGCCGCGCACATGACGATTACAGATTGGGCGAAATTTATTTCGCTGCATTTGTGCGGCGATCCCGCAAATCCAAACCATCACGAGGCGTTACTCAAATCCGAATCCTTTGCCTTTCTGCATCACGCTAATTCGGAAAAAAGTTATCAGGCAGGCTGGTATCTTGGAACAAGACCTTGGGCCAAAGGCAATCGGCAGGGCGATACCGGCCGGGTGATTGCCAGTCTTGGTGACAACGGTTTCTGGCATACCGAAGCCTGGGTCGCACCGGAAATAAATTTTGCGGTAATTGTGATTTGCAATCAAGGAGGCACCGGGAACAAACCGGCAGCATTAGCCTGCAATGATGCCATCGGTGCCTTGATGATAAATTATTTGCCCGCGCGATAACATTTTGTGCAAATCAAAGGACTTATTTTCGATTGCGATGGCACGTTGGCTGACACGATGCCGCTGCACTGGCACGCCTGGCAAATCGTCACGCAGCGCCACAACCTTCATTTTCCTGAGGACCGCTTTTACGCCTTTGGCGGCGTGCCCTCGCGCGACATTCTGAAATTACTCGCCGAGGAACAGGGCCGGTCGCTGGACGCTGTCGCGATCGCGCATGAAAAGGAAGAAGCTTATCTGCCGCTGATGACACGGGTTGAACCCATCCATGCCGTCGTGGAAATCGCGAAGGCAAACCACGGTAAAATCCCGATGGCCGTCGCCTCCGGCGGCACGCAAACGATCATCACCATGGTTTTGGACCATCTGAAAATCCGTCATCTCTTTGACGCGATTGTGACGAACGAGATGGTAAAGCACCAGAAACCCGCGCCGGACATTTTTCTCGAGGCGGCCCGCCGGATTGGCGTGGAGCCCAAATTCTGCCGGGCTTACGAAGACACCGACCTTGGTTTGACGGCCATTCGTGCCGCGGGCCTTGGTTTGACGGCCATTCGTGCCGCGGGAATGGAAGCCATCGACGTACGGAAGCTGCGCGGCCAGTTAACAAATTGAAGTGCGGGAAAGCTTCAGGTCTTGCCCAGTTTCTTCGATTTTTCCGTTGCGGCGCGGACGGCGCTCATCACGATGGCGCGCAGCCGGCCTTTTTCCAATTCGTGCAGGCCTTCAATGGTCGTACCGCCGGGGCTGGTGACCTGGTCCTTCAGTGCGCCGGGATGCTGGCCGGTTTCCAGGACCATTTTGGCCGCGCCCAAGACGGTTTGCGCGGCGAGGTTCGTGGCCACGTCGCGCGGCAAACCCGCCGCCACGCCACCATCGCTCAACGCCTCGATGAACTGATAAACATAGGCCGGGCCGCTGCCGCTCAGGCCGGTCACCGCGTCGAGCAGCGATTCTTTCACCTGTAATGCGATGCCCACTGCGGAAAGCAGCTTTTTCGCCAGTTCACCATCGGACAGGGTTGCGGATTTGCCGAGCGCGAACGCCGCGGCGCCCGCGCCGACGAGTGCCGGGGTATTGGGCATGACGCGAATGACACGCGCGCCCGCCGGCAGCGCGCCTTCCAGTTTGGCGAGCGTCACCCCGGCGGCGATGGAAACAAGCAGATGGCGGTTTGTGAATTTGTTGCGCAATTCGGCCAATACACCGGGACATTGGTCCGGCTTTACGGCGAGGATCAGGACCGCGGCGGCTTTCGCCACGGCCAGGTTGGAGGCAACGGGGGAAATGCCGATTTCATCGGCAAAATGTTTCCGCGCCGCGGCGACCGGATCCGCCGCCACGATGTCCTTGGGGCCGACGAGTTCAGCGTGGATGAAACCGCGGGCCAGCGCGGTGGCCATTTTGCCCGCGCCGAGAAAACCGATGGTGAGATTGGTTGCCATGAAAATTTTGTAGCAGGCTGTCTGGTGGAACGGAAGTGAAAACGCAGGGCTAATTCGTGGCTTGAATTTGTGTGGTGAAGATTTATGATAGGGGCAGCACAAAAGTGCCATTAACTTTGGTTTTGCGATGTCCAGCAACCGCCAGACATGGGATTCGTTTGAAGCAATGCGCCAGGCCGCCCAGGAGGGCAATCCGCAAGCGCAATGTTATCTGGGCGTGTGTTTTCAAACCGGCCAGGGTGTGGCGCAGGACCATCAGGAGGCGGTGAGATGGTTCCGACGGGCGGCGGAGCAGGGCGATCCGGTGGCACAGTGCTACCTGGGCGTGTGCTACCTGCATGGCGCAGGCGTGCCACAGGAATTCGGCGAGGCGGCCAAGTGGCTGCGCGAGGCGGCGGAGCAGAGCGATCCTGCGGCGCAATTCAATCTGGGCGTCCTTTACGAGACCGGTCAGGGCGTGGCGCAAAATTTTGCGGAAGCCGTCAAATGGTACCGCGAAGCGGCGGAACGCGGTTATCCCGTGGCGCAGTTCAACCTGGGCGTTTTTTACGAGACCGGTCAGGTCGTGCCGCAAAATTTTGCGGAAGCCGTCAAATGGTACCGGGCGGCCGCCGAACAGGAATGCGCGCCCGCCCAATGCAACCTCGGCCTCTGCTACCAGACGGGACGCGGGGTGGAACAAAACCAGCAGGAAGCCATGAAATGGTTCATCCGCGCCGCCCGGCAGGGCGACAAAACCGCCCAGCACAACCTGGGATTGCATTACGCCTCCTTGAAAGAGCCGGAGGTTGGTGAATCCGCCGAGGCGGCCGAAGAGGAATCGCCGGAAAACACAACACCCGCAAGTTAGCGCGCCAATTCCTCAAGCTTCGCCCGGACCAGTCCGCTGTCAATGGTCCGGCCGGCCAGCTCCCAGCCTTCGGCCATTGACTTTGTTTTACCGGCCACGAACAGGGCGGCGGCGCTGTTTAGCACAACCGCGTCGCGCTTGGGACCGCGCTCTTCACCGTGAAAAATACGGCGGATGATTTCCGCGTTCGCCTGCCGGTCTCCGCCCATCAAATCCGTCAACGCCGCGGTCTGCAGGGGGAATGCCTCCGGCGACAAGGTTGAAGTCGCAAAACCGCGTTCCTGGTAAAACTCGGCGATGGCGTTTTCACCGAGGGTGGAGAGTTCGTCAATGGCGCTGGGAACGTTGGACGCTGGATTGGGGACCGCTCCCGACACGACCATGGCGCGCCGGACACCCAGTGATTGGAGCACCCGGGCCAGCGGTTCGCAAAGTTCAGGACGCGGCACGCCCACGAGCATGGCGGACGGACGCGCCGGATTCAGCAGCGGACCGAGATAATTGAATATCGTCCGCTGACCGCGTTCGGCGCAGAGTTTCCGTGCGGGGGCAATGTGTTTAAACGCCGGATGCCAGGCCGGCGCAAAGAAAAAGGCGAACCGGCGTTCCTGCAATGAACGGACGGCCTCCGCCGGGGTCAAATCGATCCGCACGCCCAGCGCCTCCAGGACGTCCGCGCTGCCGGCCTGCGAAGTAACCGCCCGGTTACCGTGTTTGGCAACGGTGACGCCGGCGGCGGCGCAAACCAGTGCGGCGGCAGTGGAAATGTTGAAGGTACCCAGACGGTCGCCACCAGTGCCCACCACGTCGAGGATTTCGCGGGTTTCCCGCCAGGCGGAATCCATGGGGGGCGGAATGGATTTGTCGCGCAGCGCGCGGGCGAATGCGGCAATTTCACCGGGCGTTTCGCCTTTTTGCGCCAGCACGGTCAAAAAGCCGGCTTTGACGGCCGCCGGAATTGATTCGTCAGCCAATTCGTCCACGGCCTGACGGACCTGCTCTTCCGTGAGCGGGTCGGCCTGGGCGAGCTGTTGGGTGAATGTCTCGAGCACGGAACGATTCTAAGAACGGAAAATGGCCGCTCAAAGCGGAAAGTGCAATTGATTGTGCCCAAAACCATCGATGAAAACATGGACAAATACTGAAAATTCCGTAACTTGTCGTTTGCTATCGCTGTCTCATTTTCCAAACAGCGAAGGTATTAAAATTTATGGCAGAAAAGCGCAGTCTTTCTTGGATGACGTGGGGAATCGTTGTCGCAGTTGTCTTCGTCATCGTTGGTTCTGGTGTTTGGTATTTTCATCACGGGCAGGCGGATGCCACGGATTATCAGACGGCGACGGTCGAGCGCGGGGATTTGACCCAGGTCGTCACCGCCACGGGCACGCTGAACCCGGTGACCAACGTGACGGTGGGCAGCCAAGTTTCAGGCATCATCACCAAGCTTTATGTGGATTTCAATTCGTTGGTGAAAAAAGACGAGGTTATCGCGGAAATTGATCCTTCGACCTATGAGGCTGCCGTGAAGCAAGTCCAAGCCAATCTCGCCAACGCCAAAGCGAACCTGGAATTGCAACAGGTGGAAGCCAATCGCAGTGCTGAACTATTCACCAACAAGTTGGTTTCCAGCTCCGACAATGACACGGCCATTGCCACGTTGCACGAGGCCGAAGCCATGGTGCAACTGGACCAGGCTTCACTCGACAATGCGAACGCAAATCTGGGTTACTGCAAAATCCGTTCACCGGTGGATGGGATCGTGATTTCGCGGGCGGTGAATCTCGGCCAGACGGTGGCGTCAAGCTTCAACACGCCCACACTTTTTCAAATCGCAAACGACCTGACGAAAATGCAAATCGATTCCAGTGTCGCTGAGGCCGATGTCGGCGGTGTCGTCGAAGGCCAACGAGTGGAGTTCACGGTGGATGCGTATCCCTATCGGAACTTCAATGGGGTCGTCACGCAGGTGCAAAATTCACCGGCGACCATCAACAATGTGGTCACCTACGACTGCGTCATCAGCGTGACCAATTCGGATTACAAATTGAAGCCCGGCATGACAGCCAATGTTTCCATTGTGATCGCACAACGGGAGGGCGCTTTGACGATTCCTAATTCCGCGCTGCGCTTTCGCCCGCCGGACATGGCCGTCGTACTCACCAACCTGGATGCCATCACCCCTCAAGCTGTTCAAGTCACCAACGCCAGCGATCGCGGTGGAACGGGCAGGCAGGGACGGCGTAACAGCGGGAGCAACCATGCGCGCGGCGAACGCCCGGTTTTTCACACGGTTTATGTACTTTCCGGCGCGGGCGGCGATGCAAAGCTGCGGGCGGTGCAAATCAAGACCGGCATCAGCGACGGTATTTCAACCGAGGTTCTTTCAGGACTGGACGAAGGCGCGCAGGTTGTGACCGGCGCGGCCTCAACCGGCACGCGGGCCGTCGCGACCCCGAACCCGCTTGGCGGTTTCCCCAGAATGCGTTGATCCCCATTGCCGTGCAGACCAATCCCGTCATCAAGCTTGCGGACATCCACAAGGTGTATCACACCGGTGAAGTGGACGTTCATGCGGTACGCGGGATTTCGCTGGAGATTTTTCCGGGCGAATTTGTGTCCATCATGGGTTCGAGCGGCTCCGGCAAAAGCACATTGATGAACATGATCGGTGCGCTGGATCGTCCCAGCGACGGTCATTATCTGCTTGATGGCATTGACGTTTCCACGCTCGACCGCGATGCCCTCGCGGATGTCCGCAACGAAAAGATTGGCTTCGTCTTTCAGGGTTTCAACCTGCTTTCGCGAACGTCGGCACTGGAAAATGTCGAAATGCCGATGCTTTATAACCGCCACCGGATCCAGTCGCATGAACAGCGCGAACGTGCCTTGCACGCGCTCGAACTGGTCGGCCTGGGTTCGCGCGCCGATCACCATCCCAACCAGCTTTCCGGCGGCCAACAGCAGCGCGTCGCCATTGCCCGCGCGCTGGTCAACAAACCGTCACTCCTCCTCGCGGACGAACCCACGGGAAATTTGGACAGCCAGACGAGCATCGAAATCATGGGCGTGTTCCAAAAGTTGAACGACCAGGGCATTACCATCGTCATGGTCACCCACGAACTGGACATTGCGCGTTACACGAAGCGCATGGTGGTTTTGCGCGACGGGAAAATCGTCACGGACGAACCGGTGCGCGACCGATCCATCGCTGATGCCGAATTGCGCCAGCTGCGGGAAGCGCAACAGGCGGTCAAACTGGCATGAGAATTTTTGCTTCATTAAAAATCGCCGGACGCGCTCTGCTCCGGAACAAGATGCGTTCGCTGCTGACCATGCTCGGCATCATCATCGGGGTCGGCGCCGTCATCGGCTCGGTGAGTTTGACTTCCGGCGCCACCAAACAAGTCGAGGACCAGGTCAGCAGCCTGGGCGAAAGCGTGATCACCGTTTTTTCCGGCAATTTCACCAGCGGCGCGATGCGCGGCGGCTGGGGCAGCGCGCCGACGTTAACGGTGGCCGACGCCGAAGCGATTGCCGGGTTGAAAAACGTGGTAGCCGTCAGTCCCGAGGTGCGCGACCGGGAACAGGTGTTGGCGAACGGTCTCAACTGGAACACGCAGGTGATGGGCGAATCGCCCGATTATCCGCAAATCCGCAACTGGGGCGTTGCCCGCGGCTCAATGTTTACCGATCAGGACGTGCGCAGCCTCGCCAAATCCGCCGTGATCGGCCAGACCGTCGCCGACCAGTTGTTTCCCAACGAAAACCCGGTCGGCGAGACCGTCCGCATCCGGAACCTCCCGTTCCTGATTGTCGGGGTGCTGGCCCCCAAAGGCTTCAACCTGTTCGGACAGGATCAGGATGATACGGTCGTTGTGCCTTATACGAGCCACATGCACCGCATTACCACCCGCACCTTTGTGAACGACATTCTGGTGCAGGCCGCCAACGACAAGGTGATCGACAGCGTCCAAAATGACATCACAGATTTGCTGCTGGTGCGTCATCGGAGCAAGGAACAGGACTTCACCGTGCGCAACCAGTTGGAATTGATGCAGACGGTCACGGCCACGCAGCGCGCCATGGGTTTTTTGCTGGCCGGCGTCGCCGCGGTCTCGTTGGTGGTCGGCGGCATCGGCATCATGAACATCATGTTGGTGAGCGTGACGGAACGGACGCGCGAAATCGGCATCCGCATGGCCGTGGGCGCGCGCGCGGCGGACATCCTCGTGCAATTTTTGATTGAAGCGGTCACGCTCAGCGCAATTGGCGGTTTCATCGGCATTGTCGGCGGGGTCAGTTTTTCTGAAATTGTCGCCTACTTTAAAGACATGCCCACGGTCACGCCGGTGGCCTGGATTGCCATTGCGTTCGTTTCCAGCGCCATCATCGGCATCATCTCCGGATTTTACCCGGCTTGGAAAGCGTCGAAGCTCGACCCGATTGACGCGTTGCACTATGAATAGCGTGTGACGGCTGAAATTTTGTCCACGCACACGCCCGCGTTGTTTGAAGCGGCGACGAAACGCGCGGCGGAATGGTTGCGTGGTGGCGAAGTGATTGCGTTGCCGACGGAAACCGTTTACGGCCTGGCCGCCAATGCGCTGGACGAAAAGGCCGTCGCCAGGATTTTCCAGATCAAAGGCCGGCCGGCAAACAATCCCGTCATCGTTCACGTGTCGGACCTGGAAATGGCAAAGCGTTGCGTGGGCGATTGGCCGGACCTCGCGAACCGGTTGGCACAGGCGTTTTGGCCCGGCCCGCTCACGCTCGTATTGCCGCGTTCACGGGAAATTCCCGATATGGTCACCGGCGGCGGCGCGACGGTGGGCTTGCGCTGGCCCAGCCATCCCTTGATCCAAGCGGTCATCCGAGCCTGTGGTTTTCCCCTGGCCGCGCCGAGCGCGAATTTATCCACCCGGGTTTCGCCGACGAACGCCCGGCACGTACATAAACAACTGGGAGACAAAATTAAGCTGATTGTTGACGGCGGTCAGTCACAGGTGGGCATCGAATCCACCGTGCTGGATTTGACGGTTTCGCCGCCGGAAATTTTGCGCCCGGGCATGATTCACGGCCAGTCGCTTGCTGCCGTTTGCGGTGGGGTCCAAAGTCCAAAGTCCAAAGTCCAAAGTCCGGCTGCCCTGCTGCGTAGCCCGGGACGGTTGGAAAAACATTATTCGCCGAAAGCAAAACTGGTCGTGCTGCATTGGCAAGACGACGCCGATTTGCGTCATCAACTCGCCACCATCAACCCTCACCCCGCCACCTGTTTCGTCATCGCGCACACAAAAATTCCTTCGGGCGAAAGCCTCGCGCAGGTGAGCGTGATTCCACACGATGCCGAGGCCTTTGCGCGGGCCATTTACGCGGAATTACATCGCTGTGACGACGCGGGCGCGGAATGGATCGTGGTGGAAGCGCCGCCGGAAGCGCCGGCATGGTCGGCCATTTCCGACCGGCTGCGGCGCGCCGCCGCGTAAGTTCCAACGGGGTGGGGAATCTATTTCTGCAGTTTCCAGCGATCCGCATCGGTCAGGAACAGGCGTTCAGGAAAAAGACCCGTGGGTGCGTGCGTTAAAGGAAAGGTGGCTGGAATTTTACCCTGCGCTGCCACTTGCAAAACAAAGCTGCCCCAGGTGTGCTCGCCGAGCCGTATCCAATCGAACGCAAATTTGGTGTCCGTCGTTTCGGGCGTGAGGTAAAGTGCCTGCACTGGCTTCAGATAATCATTAATGGCAAAGAAATCGTCCTGGTAATTCATGGTCAGCCAGACACATTGGCGCTGGCCATACCACGCCATCGCCCACGGCACGTCGCTCATCATCAACTCGCTTGGCTTCATCCAGCCGGCGATTCTCTGGATTTCAGGCGGATAATATGGCGGATAAACCACAGGGACCGTCCTGGGTGGCAGGAGCGCAAAAATCATCGGCGCACAGCATAGGACGACGAAGACGGTTTTGACCACATAACGCAATTCCCGGAGCGGCAACGCCATTTGCTCCAGCAAGATAAGAAACAAACTCACGCCATAAATGAACACCACCGGCACCAGGAGCACCAAAAGATTTTCAGAATTGATCTCGGGTGACTCCTCCGAAAGTTGCGTCCGGCCCAATGCCTGCACCACGACCAAAACCCCCAAACACATCAGTAAAAAGTAGCGCATCCGCCGCACCACCGGGCTGCGAAAGTTCAGCAGCAGACCCACCAGAAACAACATGCTCACCCAACTACCACCCAGTTTGGGCAGCGCGTCTTGCAGGATGAAGTGCAGATTGATCAGAAACTTATGCGTGTACAACGCCAATCCCAACGCGGATGAAAGATCGGGATGTATCGAGCGTTCCAGTTGAAATCCGGGAAAGGCAGTGGTCCCCTCAACCACCGCAAAACCCGCCGTGCCGAACGGCGTCCCGCTGACGGCAAAATTGCGAATGATCCAGGGCGCCAGCACCAGGGCGAAGGCGCCCAACGCCGCCAGCAGGTGCCACACCCTTCTGGGCCCGCTAAAAAGAACGAGATAGACCGCCACCGGAATGATGACCCAGCCGAAAGCGTATCGGGTGAGCGCGCCCGCACCCACCACCACGCCGGCCGCGAGGGAGAGCCCCATGAGCCGGCGGAATTGTGGCTGCGGGTTCCCCGCCGCTTCTTCAATCCACAGGAGGCACCACGTCAGCCCGATGAAAATGATCATCAATAACATCGTGGACAACCCGGAGACGCTGAACCGCCACAACAGTTCACATCCCAGCACCAAAAATGCAGAAAGCCAGGCGACATTGGTGTCGAACAATTTTTGCGCCAGAAAAAACGTCAACACCACCACCACCAGCAAAAGTGCTTCATTGAACGACGCAATCAGAAAATCCGGCTCAAAGCGCGAGAAATTTCCATTATCACTCCAAAAGGCGGTGCGCAGGTTCGGCGTGTATTGGAACGGCAGCACTTTCATCAAGCCGGCCAACGCGAGCGGATACACCGGCGGATTGGCAATATCCGGGTGTGCGGTTTTGATTTCCGCGAAATCCGTGTCGGCGCTCGCCAGGGCGTCCGCCGCCTGGGCCTGGCTGTGGCTTTGCACGAGGTAGAGGCTGAAGGGACGGATGAACAGCGTGGTATAGCCCCTGCCTTCCGCGAGGTTGCGCGCCAATTGCGCCGAGTCCATCGCTTCCGGCGTGGCAAAATTGCGATACGCGCGGAAATCATAGGTGAGTACCAGGAATAAAATCGCGACGCAAAAGGCGGCGATTTTGACATAACGCGCCCAGACTCCTTCTTCGAGCTTGTGAATCCAGTCTTGCAAGAACGGCATATTAAAATTCCTCCAGATGATAAGTGTGCAATTTGCGGTGAAATGTCCGCCGGCTCATGCCGACCCTTTTGGCGGCCAATGTGCGATTGCCATTTGTTTCTTTCAAAGCATGAATAATCAATTGTTTCTCGGCCTCTTTTACTGTCAAATCATTTCGTGCAAATAATGGCGCCTCGCCGGTGTGCCCGGCCGGGCCGCCGCGTTCACCAGCGCAAAGCTGGCGGGGCAAATCTCGTGCCGTAATCTTTTCACCCCGGCACAAGACCACTGCGTGCTCGATGGCCGTGCGCAGCTCGCGCACATTGCCCGGCCACGCGTAATGCATCAGCCATTCCAGGGCATCCGGCGTAAACTCGTTCACGGGCTTGCCGTTCTCCTGCGCAAATTCGCGCAAAAACCGATGCGCCAGCAGCGGAATGTCGACCGGCCGGGCGCGCAGCGGCGGCAGGTGGATTTCCACCACCCGCAGCCGGAAAAACAAATCCTCGCGGAAACCGCCGGTCTTGACCAGTTCCTCCAGATTTTTGTTCGTCGCGGCGACGAGCCGCAAATCCGCCGTCAAGGTCTTGTTCGACCCGACCCGTTCAAACGTCCGTTCCCCCAGAAAACGCAGCAACTTCACCTGGAGGGTCGCGTCAATTTCACCGATTTCGTCCAGAAACAAGGTGCCCCCCTGGGCCTGTTCAAAACGGCCGATGCGCCGTTCATGCGCACCGGTGAACGCGCCTTTTTCGTGGCCGAACAATTCGCTTTCCAGCAGCGTGGGCGCCAGCGCCGCGCAGTGGACGATCACCAGCGGCTGCCGGGCGCGGGGACTGAGTTGGTGAATCGCCCGGGCAATGAGCTCCTTGCCCGTGCCGCTCTCGCCGGTCAGCAGGACCGTGGCGCGTGAGGGCGCAACCTGCTGAACGATTTCAAAAATCTCCTTCATGGCCGGCGATTCACCGACGACGTTTTTCAGACCGAATTTGTTGTCGAGCTGCCGGCGCAACGCAACATTTTCCGTCTCCAGACCCTGCCGGCGCACGGCCCGCGCAATGCGCATTTCCAGTTCATCGATTTGCAGGCGGCCTTTGGAAATATAATCGTCCGCGCCGCGCTTCATGGCGTCCACCGCCACTTCTTCCGAGCCGTATGCCGTCATCAAAATGCAGATCGGCGGCCGGGCGAGCGACTTGGCGCGTGAAATCAATTTCATGCCGTCCTCGCCGGGCAGCCGGAAATCCGTGAGCAACACGTCAAAGTTTTCACGTTCGAGCAATTCCGTCGCCGCCTTCGCATCCTCCGCCACATAGACATCGTAACGATCCTCGAGGGCGGCGCGCAAACCGTCACGCGTCGGCTTCTCGTCGTCCACAATCAACAAGGTCGGTTTTTCCGTCATCATGGTTCAACCGTCGCCTCGGTTTTCTCCTCAAGCAATCGCGGCCCCGGCTCGTGCAGCGGCAGCCAGATGCGGAAGGTGGTCCCGCGACCGGCGTGGCTCTCCAGCTCGATCTTACCGCCGTGGGCGCGCACGATGCGTTGCACGATCATCAACCCCAATCCCGTGCCCCGCTTCTTGGTCGTAAAAAACGGCTCAAAAATGCGGTTGATCTGTTCTTGAGGAATGCCGCTGCCGGTGTCGGCCACGCTGACCCATACCCCTGCCACACCTTCGCCGGTCTGCAACGTCAGCGTGCCGCCCTTGGACATCGACTGCATCGCGTTCTTGACCAGATTCACCAACACCTGCTGCATCTGCGTCGCGTCCGCCGGCGCCGCCGGCAACCGCGGCGCCATTCTTGTCCGAACGTTCAATCCCCGGTTGTCTAACTCGGGTTTAAGCAAATCCAGCGTTGTCTCCACCACCCCGTTCAAGGAAACCAGTTTTAATTGTGGCGACACGGGGCGGATCGCCTGCAAAAATTGGGTGACGATGTAATCGAGGCGGTTGATTTCCCCCTTGGCCACCTCGAGGTATTGTTCCAGGCGTCGCAGGTCGGGAGCCGGAGGCCGGGAGCCGGAAGCGGCCGGGCGCGTGTCGGGCCCCTGGCCTTCGACCTTCGACTCGCGACCGGCTTTCTTCAATTCACGTTCCATCAGCTGCATGTGAATGTGCAGGGCGTTGAGCGGATTCCCGATTTCATGCGCGACGCTGGCCGCGAGCAACGTGAGCGCTTGAACCCGTTCGCTCTCGATGGCCTCGAAGGTTTGCTGACGCGTTTCGGTTGCATCATGCAAAATAAGCGCAACGCCGGAACTGCCGGCCGCCTGGCCGTCGAGCGGCGCGGCGTAGAGGCGTAAAAAGCGCGGCCGTGGATAATTCACTTCAAACTCGTGTCGCGCGACACGTGCGCCGCCTTCACTGTCAAAACGCAAAATATTTTCCCATTCAATTTCCGGCAGGTAGCGCTTGACGTGCTGGCCTTCGACTCCCGGCTGCAAGCCGAGCAGGCGTGTGACCGCCTGATTGAAATAAATAATCCGGCCTTGCTCATCCACCACCAGGACACCGTCTTCAATGGTGTTGAACAGGGTTTCAAGAAAACTGCGTTCGCGCGCCAGGCGCTTGACCACCGTTTGCAGGCCTTCCGCATCCAGTCGCCCGATGCGGCCCAAGACCTTGTCTAAAAAGCTGGATTTGGCCATAGATATTGAACAAAAGCTGACAATTCTCCATCCATGATGGCGTGCCAACTTGGCTCATTTTAAGAATCTGCGTTCAAAGTGCAAGGGTTTTAATGGCACATCATTTCACTTCTGCCGTCAGTGCCAAAAAAACCTCTTCAAGCGGGCCGGACGTGCCGCTCAACTTGCGGAGTTCTTCGCGGGTACCGACGGCAATCAATTTCCCATGGTTGATGATGCCGATGCGGTCGGCCATTTCCTCGGCCACGCTAAGTTCGTGTGTGGACATCAACACGGTCATTCCCGCGCGCGACCGTTCCTTGAACACATCCTTCACGACGCGGGCGTGTTGCGGATCGAGACCCACCATGGGTTCATCGATCACAAAAACTTCCGGCTGGTGCAACAGGGCGGACACAATGGCCACGCGCTGGCGGGTGCCGTGCGAAAGGCTTTCCAGCGGGAGATTGGCGAAGTCGGCCAGATGAAAACGAGCGATCAATTCCTTCGCGCCGGTTTCGATTTGGGTGTCGGTCATGCCAAATAATTGTCCGATAAAGCGAAAGAATTCCCAGGCCGTGAGTTTGTCGTAGAGAAAGGGAAAATCCGGCACATAGGCCAGGCGCCGGCGCGCTTCCATCGGTACGGCCTGCGCGTCAAAACCGCAAACGCGCACGCCGCCGGCACTCGGTTTCATCAATCCGGCGAGAATCTTCAGCATCGTCGTCTTGCCGGCGGCGTTGGGTCCGAGCACCGCAAAAAATTCCCCGCGCGGGATGGTCAGGGTCACGTCGTTGACCGCGACGAGGTCGCCGAATTTCTTGACAAGATGGATGAGTTCAATCACGGCGTGGGCTCAAGGGTTGCCAAATTGGTCAAACACCGCGGTCGCACCTCCGGGCAGTTCGACGCGGAGCAGTTCACCGACCATGCTGACGTAAATGACCAGGGGATGGTCCAGCACGCGCGTTTCCAACCGATACACCGGCACGGCCTCCCCGCGGAGGGCCAAGTGGTCTAGATGCGCCTCCCAATGAATGTCCTGTACGAGCCTGCCGGGCATTTCGGGCACCCCCGGCCAATCCAGCCCGGCGGCCCATTCGCCGCCCAAATTCCCCGCGACCGCGCGCCATAATGCATTCGGATTTTTCAAATCGTCAAAGGCGAACACATTTTCGGTGCTGACACCGTCCGCGGTGATTGTTAGATGGACACTTTGTTCGTCGGCCAGGGAATGAATTTCGATTGTGGCAAAATGCGAAGACACCTTCAGTTCCAATTTACGCCATTCGCGCGTTCGCGAGAATTCGAGCTGGCCGCTAAAAGTAAGCCGGTTGGTAAAATCGCCCAGTCCCGTATTCCCGTTGAATCGGACCTGATACCCCGCGCGGGTATTGAGGCCCTGCGGCACCGGTTTGCCTTCGTCCAGCGTGGCCATTTCCTGTTCCACACTGGTGGAGAATTCACAGAAGCCGGTCCGCTGGCCGTCCTCGAGGATATTCAACGAGGAAATATCGGGTGCGGTTAAGATTTTCTGCCAGACCAGCACCACGGGCACGCGAACCCCGACCCCGTGCGAATCGTATACCGCGCGCCACAACAGCACGTTCATCGCCACCCAAAAGGCGGTGATCAGCAGAAAAGTGAGGCGCGGGATCATGCGGCGATTTACGAGGCAGGTATGTTCAAGATCTGGCCAACGTGCATCCGCCGCGGTTCCAAACCCGGATTGGCCGCCAGCAAGGCGTCCAGGGTAATGCCGTACCGGCGGGCGATGCGGACGGCGGTTTCGCCGGCGGCGACCGTGTGGGTGCCTAAAATTGGTTTTGCCGGGATCGAATGCACCGGATGATCTGGAGCCGAACCTCCCGCCGTGGTGGAGGCATTATGGACCGGCTGCGGCGAAGCTGGATTTACGAGCGGCGCGGCGGAAGCCTGGTCTTTTGCCGCCTGCTGGCTCGCGAAATACGCGCGCCATTTGTTGACTTCGTCCTGCAACTGCTGGTTTTGCTCGACCAACTGGGTGATTTGGGTTTGCGCGGCGGGCGTGCTCGGCAACGGCAGCACATCGGCGGCCAGTTCTTGTTTGCAACTTTCAATGCGTTGCTTGATGACCTCGGTGTTGCCGGCGGTCGGACACAACTTCAGGTATTGTTGATAGTGATAGATCGCCGCGGCCGGATCGGATTCCTTTTCGTCGTAAAGCCAGCCGAGTTCAAAATGGGCCGCCGACGAATGGGGATTGACCTCCAAGGATTCCTCGAAGGCTTCGACCGCCCCCTGATAGTCCATCGCATTGATGCGGCTTTTGCCCAGGACAAAATGCGGCTCCTTTTCCTCGTCCGACTGATTCTGATCCGACGGCAGGCAGCCGCTCAGCGCGACCCCGAGCCAAACGGCGAATACGCCGAACCAGAAACGATTTCCAAATGACATGGTGCGAACCTAAACGAACCCATTGACGGACGCAATCGTCCGTTGGTTCGCGGCCCATCCGGCCAGTCCCTCCGGCAAAAGCGGCCTTGAGATTCCGTGGGCCGAGGCGCAATTTATGGGCGATCGCGCGCGTGGAGGAATTACTTGATACAAAGGCAGGCAATCAATTTGAACTCACGGCCGTCTGTTGCAGACGCGCGATGTCCGCCAGCGCCAAGGGGTCCGTGGGCGGGCCGCCGCCGTCAAACCAGGTGCCGGTGGGGCGCGCACCCCGCCATTTC
>JBEKKN010000067.1:0-21138 GCA_050010675.1 Verrucomicrobiota bacterium
GGCATCTGCTCAAGCATCGCCAACCCTTCAACCCCGAAATCTTCCGCAAAGAGCAGGAGAAATTGCGCCGCAAGAAGCTCGCCCGTCTCCAAAACACCGCCGCCGCCCTCGGCTATCGCCTAGTTGAATCTCAATGACTTACCCCGCTTGTTTCTCAGGAGGTGATGTCATTTGCTCAATCCAATCTTCATCGGAAGCCACGGCAAAACATCCGCAATCACGACTGCGCGGATGAATACACTAGCTGCGAAAATCAATGTCCCGGCAAACAAAAATACCGCACCAGAAGAAAGCTCTCGCCGAAAGCTCAAAATCGCTGCGTAAATAATCCACGGTAGAGGACAAACCAACATCCAACCGTTCGGGCGAAGCAAAGCGACCGTGAAAGCTGGCAACAAATCACGACCCATGTCCGAAAGAGAACGCATGACCAGTGACGACAACGCCCAAGAATTAAAGCATACGACTGCAAACGCGAGGGTCGAGAACCAGAGGAATGTTTTCATGTGTCGAAGTCACCTAACAGTATTATTCACCCAAACCCGGCTGCTTGGCCCTGTTTGAGATTTTGGGCTTCATGGCGCAATCTTTAAGCCGAAAACTAGCCTCGTCAATCTTTTACTGGCAACGGCTTAGACCAAGTTTGGCCTGTCCGTCACGGCCGACAATCCCCATTTTTGCGTTGCCATATCGGGGCAATTAAAGACAAAGTCGCTTTGTCTTTAGTCAAACCGATATATGAACGGTTCATCTCGTAAAGGGTCAGTCCCGCATTTTGAATTTCATTCATCGGATAGAAGACCTGCCAATGGTGTCGACTTTTCATGTGGTCGATCCTCTTTTCGGTTTTAATCATTCAGGCATAGGGCCAGCGCATAAACCAGCGCGGAATTCCAGTTGATGGCGATTTCATTGGTCCGGTAATCCCCCTGTTCATCATGCCAATCGGTGGCTTTGGGATGGGGACCCCCAACGAGATAACCGGGCCAGGGGTGATTCAGGTAGTCGCCGTTGTCGCGACGATCGTGCGGGTGCATCGGTGGTTGAAAACCGAGGCCGGTGACAAACGACCGGCCGTAATAATTGCGGCCGAACAGGTGGTTCAACGCATCCAGACAGGTGTCGCGATAATCGCTTTTGGATGACCACCGGAAAATGTTGTGGCGGACGGCACGGTCGGCGGCCATGAGAATGATGGCCTGGCGCGCCACGCCGCCGTTGTCGCCCCAGTAATAGAGCGATCCCAAAGGACGGGCGTAAGCGTTCTGATTGCGGGTCTGCACGATTTCATCCGCCGTCACCAGCAGGTTTTTACGGACCAGTTTCACCAGGGCCGTGTCGCGACCGGGATGTTCCGAAAACAAATACGTGAGCAGCCCCAGGTCCTTGGTTTCATCCCAGTCAAAATCAGCCGTCACCTGGCCATTTACCGCCTGCACCCGGCTCTCGAGGTCATGCAACGCGTCGGGCGAGCCGGTCGTTTCCCACAGTTCCGCCGCGGCCCACAACCGGTTTTGGGGAAGGCCGTTCCGGCGGTGGTTGGGCTCATTGATTTCATAGGCGCCGGTATGGAAGCCGGTCTGGTCGGCTGGATGATATTCCGGGTGCGCTTGCAGAAATGCGTAACTTTTTTGGGCGGCCTTCAGACAGCGGTCGGCATACGCCAGGTCGTAAGGCTGGAAAATCCGGGCCGCCTGCGCGGTCATGGCCACAAAGACCGCCGTGGCTTCGCTGCCCCAGGGGGTGAAATAGCGGTTCGTCGTTTCCAATTCCGGCGGAATAAAAGCACCGAAGTGGGTGGTGCTCAATTTGTGATACACCGATCCGTCCGGCGCCTGCATGGTCAGCACCCAATCCATTTCCCATTTGATTTCAGCCAGAAAATCCGGCAGCGGACCGCCGGATTCCGGAAGGTCCAGCCGGACGGTCTTGATTTGCGGCCCGAAATCTTCCCAGGCGCGAAACAGGGAACCCACCGTGACACCGGCGTTGACCACGTATTTGTTGTAATCACCGGCGTCGTGCCAGCCTTTCGTGCTGTCCTGGTTCGTATGTACGCCGCCCACATAATCCAGCCAGGCATCGTTCGTGTGACAGGCGGCGTGCGCAAATGTTTCCCCCAGATACGTGGCGCTGACTGCGGTGCCGCAACGCCACAGGTAAAATCCGCGCATGACCAAATAGAACGGTTCGCGATAAACATCCGCTGCCACGCGGAACGGCGCTGACTGACCCAGGCCCGGCACTTCGAGTTGATAGTCGCCAGGCTCTTTGACCTTGGAAAAATCCGCGGTATAAACGTGTTCCTGTGTGTCCGGATTCCAAACCGGGCCGGTGGCCTGACCTTGGAAGACTGTTTTGCCATCGGCGATGCGAATCACGGCAAAGTTCGTGCAAGGCACGCCGATGGAAGCCTGTTTTGTTGCCAGCGGCAGATAGCCAACGGTGTTGAGCCGGATGGAAAGCAATTCCACCGCCCGGGCCGGATTCATCATGAAAATCGCCAGAATGACAGCCATCAGATAAATCTTTCCGCCCGGTTGCCGGGTGCTGTCAGTTTTAGAACGGAAACTGGAGAAGAATGACGATATCCGGCTCGGGGTTGTCATATCTCCGAGTCAACCGGTTTCCGAATTCGCTGGCAAGCAGCAAAGGCAGCAGTCCGCGCGGATTTTGGAAGTGTCCAAAAAACAGATTGGGACGGCGCGCTGCGCCGTCCGCGCCGCCCGTCCTCCTTAGCAGGTACTGCGGAGGGTGGACGTTCAGCGGCGCAAGGGGATGAGAAGTGGAACGAGGGTGGTGGATGAGATTCATTTCGCCCGCTGCTGCGCGGGCGAGGACATCGCAGCGCGATGTCCCTACCACAAAATCAAGACACTGCCGCCGATTTTCAGCGACTTGTGCCTTGACGCATGGCTGGATAAAATTATGATTTCCACCATGCACCGGCTGACCATCTTTTCTTCAGAACCCTTTTAACCTCAGCCCAGCCTATTCCGACCGGTAAACCCAAACCACCCAACCCCACATTTAACTTATATGCAACTTCACTGGATCGACATTGGCATCATCGTTCTGTACTTGATCGCCACCATCTTCGTCGGTTTCTGGGTGTCCAAGCGGGCTTCCCAGAGCATGAAGCACTATTTTCTGGGTGGAAATCAATTGCCCTGGTACATGCTGGGAGTTTCGAATGCATCGGGGATGTTCGATATCTCCGGCACCATGTGGCTCGTTTCCATAACGGTCATGTATGGAATGAAAGGCGTGTGGCTCCCCTGGCTTTGGCCGGTGTTCAACCAGATTTTTCTGATGGTTTATATGTCCATCTGGTTACGGCGGTCGAATGTGATGACCGGCGCGGAATGGATCCAGACGCGGTTCGGCAAAGGGCCGGGCGCCACGGCGGCGCACATCAGCGTGGTGGTGTTTGCGATGGTGGGCGTGATCGGTTTCCTCGCCTACGCGGCCAAAGGCATCGGCAAGTTTGCCGGTGAGTTCCTGCCGGGGCATTTCTCGGATAATACGTACGCGTGGATCCTGATGGGGATCACCACGTTCTATGTCGTCAAAGGCGGGATGTTCAGCGTGGTTTTCACCGAAGTGGTCCAGTTTTGCATCCTGACCATTGCCTCCATTGCCATCGGCATCATTGCCATGGTCAAGGTCGCCCCGGCCATGCTCAACCAGGTAATTCCGTCCGGCTGGCATGACCTGTTCTTCGGCTGGAACCTCAATCTGAACTGGACCACCATTCCTGAAATCAACAACCGGATCGCGTCGGATGGTTATTCGCTCTTTGGAATTTTCTTCATGATGATGCTCTTCAAAGGAATCCTCATCAGCGCTGCGGGTCCGGCGCCGAATTACGACATGCAGCGTGTGCTCGCGACGAAAGGCCCCCGGGAAGCGGCATTGATGAGTTCGACCGTCAATGTGGTGCTGTTCTTCCCGCGGTATATGTTGATCACGGGCCTGACGGTTTTGGCCCTCGCCTTCTATACCCCGAACCTGGCGGCGATGGGCAAAGATTTGGATGTTGAAAAAATATTACCGCTGGCCCTGGCGAAATTTGTCCCGGTCGGCATCCTCGGCCTGACCATGGCGGGGTTGATCGCGGCGTTCATGTCGAATTTTGCGGCGACCGTCAA
Source organism: Verrucomicrobiota bacterium (assembly GCA_050010675.1). Classification (GTDB taxonomy): domain Bacteria; phylum Verrucomicrobiota; class Verrucomicrobiia; order Limisphaerales; family UBA11358; genus UBA11358. The sequence continues at coordinate 4,152 of JBEKKN010000067.1, forward strand.
CGCGGCGCCCGCCTATCTCGTCAACGATATTTACAAGCGGTACATCAATCCCAATGCCTCTCAAAGGCGCTATGTGTGGCTGAGCTACATCGTCTCCTTTGCGGTGGTCGTCGTCGGACTTACCTTTGGCATCTTCACGCAGTCCATCAACTCGGTCGTGCAATGGATTGTGTCCGGTCTGTGGGGTGGCTATACCGCTTCCAACGTTCTCAAGTGGTATTGGTGGCGGTTCAACAGCTGGGGATATTTCTGGGGCATGGTGACCGGGATTGCCTCGTCTTTGGCTCTGCCGCTGATCATGCCGTCCATTATTCCCCATCTCCAGCCGTTCGTGGAATCGCATTGTGGCAACAATGTGGCCAATGTCATGGTGTTGCTCGGCCATCCCATCACCTCGTTTCCGCTGATCCTCGGCCTCTCGCTCGTGGGTTGTTTCCTCGGAACGTACCTGACCCAGCCGGAAGAGGAGCAGGTCTTGAAAGACTTTTACCGCCGGGTGCGGCCCTGGGGTTTCTGGGGACGGATCCACGCGCTGGTGGTCAAGGAAGACCCCACCTTTCAGCGGAACAAGGATTTCTACCGCGACGTGTTCAATATCGTGGTCGGCACCATCTGGCAGACGTGTTTCATTGTGCTGGCCATGTTCCTGGTGACGTGCCATTTCCGCAATATGTTGATCACGCTCGCCGTGCTCGTCGTCACCTCCATCATCTTGAAATTCAACTGGTACGACAAATTGCCGCCGCCCACGCCCGATTCTGTTCCTGAGGTTCCGAACCATCCGGGCGAAGCTGCGGCCATTGTCCATTAACCTTTTGCCCGAAGATCATAACTATGCGTTTTGGACATTTCGACGACGGCCAACGGGAATACGTCATCACCCAACCCAACACCCCGCTGCCCTGGATCAATTACCTCGGCTGCGAATCGTATTTCGGCCTCATCTCCAACACCGCCGGCGGTTATTCCTTTTACCGGGACGCCCGACTGCGCCGCCTGACGCGCTACCGCTACAACAACGCGCCGTTCGATTTCGGCGGGCGCTACCTCTACCTGCGCGACAACGACACCGGCAAATTCTGGTCGCCGTCCTGGCAGCCGACGCGCACCAAACTGGACAAGTACGAATGCCGCCACGGCATGGGCTATACCACCATCGGCTCCACCTGCAACCAGATCGAGGCGCAAACCACCTATTTCGTGCCGCTTGGTGAAACGCTCGAAATCTGGAAATTCCAGGTGACCAACCGCCGCAAAAAACCGGCCAGGCTCTCGCTCTTTTCCAGCATCGAGTTCTGCCTCTGGGACGCCCAGGATGATGCCACCAACTTCCAGCGCAATTTCAGCACCGGCCAGGTCGAGATCGTGGATGGCGTCATCTACCACAAGACCGAATATCGCGAACGTCGCAATCACTTCGCATATTTCGCCTGCTCGGAAAAGCTCGCCGGCTACGACACGCAACGCGACACGTTCCTCGGCGCCTACCGCAGTTGGGACAACCCGGCGGCGGTGGAGCAGGGGAAGTCCTTCAACTCGGTCGCGCATGGCTGGGCGCCGCATGGCTCGCATCACGTCAAGGTGAATTTGAAGCCGGGCGAGACGAAGGAAATCATCTTTGTCCTCGGTTACCATGAAAATCCGGTGGACAAAAAATTCGATCCGCCGGATTCCCAGACCATCAACAAAAAGACCGTCAAACCTGTCATCGCAAAATATCTGGATGCCAGGAATGTCGCGGCGGCCTTCCAGACCCTGCGCGAAAACTGGGATGGCCTGCTCGGCGTTTATCAGGTGGAGTCGCCCGACGTTCATGCCAACCGCATGGTCAACATCTGGAACGCCTACCAGTGCATGGCCACGTTCAACATGTCGCGCTCGGCGTCGTTCTACGAATCCGGCATCGGCCGCGGCCTGGGCTTCCGCGATTCGAACCAGGACCTCCTCGGCTTTGTCCAGATGGTCCCCGCCCGCGCCCGTGAACGCATCCTGGACATCGCAGCCACGCAACTCAAGAGTGGCGGCGCGTTCCATCAGTATCAGCCGCTCACCAAACGCGGCAACAACGACATCGGCAGCGGGTTCAACGACGACCCGCACTGGCTCATCCTGGGCGTCGCTGCCTATCTCAAGGAGACCGGCGACTGGGGCATCCTCGACGAGCCGGTGCAGTTCGAGAATGAACCCGGATCCGAACAGCCGCTTTACGAACACCTGCGCCGCAGTTTCAATTACACGCTCGAACGCATCGGCCCGCACGGCCTGCCGCTCATCGGCCGTGCTGACTGGAATGATTGCCTGAATCTCAACTGCTTTTCCGACACACCGGGCCAGTCGTTCCAGACCACCACCAACAAGGACGGCACCACGGCTGAGTCCGTCTTCATTGCCGGCCTGTTTGTCATGGCCGGGAAGGAACTCGCGGCCATCGCGCAGCGCTATCAGGTAGGGTCGGCGCGTTGCGCCGACCGGACGCCGCAGCGCGGCGTCCCCACCTCCAATACGGAAGCCGAACGTTGCCTGGCGGAGACGGCCAAAATGGAAAAGGTCATCTATCAGCACGGCTGGGACGGTGACTGGTTCATCCGCGCCTATGACGACTTCAGCAAGCCCATCGGTTCGAAAGTCTGCAAAGAGGGCAAAATTTTCATCGAATCGCAGGGCATGTGCGTCATGGCCGGCATCGGTCTGAAGGATGGCAAAGCGAAGCGCGCCTTGAACTCGGTGAACAAACACCTCGCCACGAAGCACGGCATTGTGCTTCAGCAGCCGGCCTTTACCAAGTATTACATTGAAATGGGTGAGATCTCCTCGTATCCGCCGGGCTACAAGGAAAACGCCGGCATCTTCTGCCATAACAATCCATGGATCATCATCTCCGAGACGATGGTCGGCAACGGCAATCGAGCTTTCGATTATTACACCCGTATTAATCCGTCCGCGCGCGAAAAGATCGGCGACCTGCACCGCTGCGAACCGTATGTTTTCGCGCAAATGATTGCCGGCAAGGACGCGCCCACGCACGGGGAGGCCAAGAATTCCTGGCTCACCGGCACTGCGGCCTGGACCTACTTCACCATCACCCAATGGATTCTCGGTATCCGGACCGATTACGACGGACTGCGGGTTGACCCGGTGATTCCGGCCAAATGGAAGGGCTTCACCGTCACGCGCCGGTTTCGCGGCAACACCTACGTCATCGAGGTGAAAAACCCCAAAGGCAAACAGCGCGGTGTCAAAAAGCTGCTGGTGAACGGGAAGGAAATCGCGGGCAACGTCCTGCCGGTGCGTCCACCGGGTTCCAAACCGGTTCGCGTCGAAGCCGTGCTCGAAGGCTGAACCAATGCTTATCCCAGAGGGATTGGATGAGAATAACCCGGCGTTTCAACGCCGGGAGTTTTTTCGCGGACAAGTGAGTCCCGCCGGGACGGCTGAACGAGCACATCGAATTGTGCTTCAACCGTCCCTCCGGGACGTGACGCAAATCGGACCTGAACCCGGCGTTGAAACGCCGGGCTATTATCGTTTGTCCCCCCCGGGACAACCGTCAGCCTCACACCGAACTTCTGAGACGCATTTGGCCAACAGAGACCGTCGAAATAATCGCATTATGACGAAATTCCCATATTTCCTCCCTCGCATAACAAGTTTGTTCAGTGCTTGCTGTCTGAGCCTGCTGCTCGTTTCCTGTTGCACCCATCCCGCCGCGCCGCCGGCAGCGCAAGTCCAACGGTTTCAGAACGGCGTGTTGTTGAACAACGGCAATCTGCACGTGAAGGTGCAATTCTATGCGGACGACACCGTGCGGGTGCTCAAGTGGGGTCCGGGTGGTATTCCGGAAAAGGCCAGCCTGGTGGTGATTCAAACCAACCTGCCGGATTTGAACATCCATATTCAAGTGGATGCGGGAACAGTCACGCTGTCTTCGGAAAACATTACCTTGGAGCTCTCCAAAAGCGACGGCGCCATTCAATATCTCAACGCCAGGAACCAGATTATTTTGAAGGAACAAGGCGGAGCCATGATTACGCCGGTCAGGATCAAGCACGAAACGAAGGCGTTCAGCGTTGAGCAGGATTTTACACTGACGCCGGACGAAGGGATATACGGCCTGGGACAGCATCAATCCGGGTACATGAATTATCGCGGACGCACCGTCAAGCTCGTGCAGGCCAACACCCAGTCAGCCATACCGTTCCTGGTTTCCACCCTGGGTTACGGCCTGCTGTGGGATAATTATTCCAAAACCATCTTTGCCGACAATCCGGACCACCTGTCTGTCTGGTCCGAGGTGGCTGACAATGTTGATTATTATTTCATCTGCGGCAAAAACATGGACGGCGCCATCGCCGGGTACCGGAACCTGACCGGGCAGGCGCCGATGTATGGCCGGTGGGCTTACGGTTACTGGCAGAGCAAGGAGCATTACACGAATCGCACCGATCTTCTGAACATCGCGCAGAAATACCGCGCCCTGCAAATCCCCATCGACGGCCTCGTTCAGGACTGGGATTACTGGGGTGGCAACACCAACTGGGGCAGCATGTTCTTTGACGAGAAGACCTATCCGAATCCGAAGGAGATGATTGATATCCTGCACCAGGAACATTTTCATCTCATGATTTCCATCTGGGCCGGACTGGGGCCGGCCACGGCCATCTATCACGACATGGACCAGCACGGTTATCTTTACTCGCCGGTCGGCTGGGCCGGGTTTCGGTATTTCGATGTTTATAATCCCGCCGCCGATGACCTGTACTGGCAATATGCGAGCAAAGGCTTGTTTTCCAAGGGCATTGACGGATGGTGGATGGACTCGACCGAGCCGGACATCGTCAACGCCCTGACCAAGGAAGGTGAGGAGTACGAAATGAAACGCGTCGAGAACAATCACCTCGGCTCCTTCGCCCGCTATCTCAACACCTATCCGCTGCTCGACACGGAATCCATTTACCGGCATCAGCGGCAGGAAAACGATCAGAAGCGGGTTTATATCCTCACCCGCTCAACCTTCGCCGGCCAGCAACGCGCCGCCGCCACCACCTGGTCGGGCGACATCGGCGCCAACTGGGATGTTTATAAAAGGCAAATCACCGCCGGCCTGAATCATTCCATGGCCGGGGTTCCGTATTGGACGTTCGACATCGGCGCCTTCAACATCAGCAGCTATCAAGGCGTGTTTTCCAACGGCGGCAAGGATCCCGCCTATCAGGAGTTTTACACCCGCATGTTTCAGTTCGGCGCCTTTTGCCCCATCTTCCGCTCGCACGGCTCGGAAACCCCGCGTGAAATCTGGCAGTTCGGCGAGTTCACCAATGTCCTCGTCAAATTTGACAACCTGCGCTATCGCCTGATGCCCTACATCTATTCGCTCGCCTGGCAGGTGACCGATCAGGGCTATTCCATCATGCGCGGCCTGCCCATGGATTTTACCGCCGACAAAAAAACCTACGGCATTGACGATCAGTACCTGTTCGGCCCGGCCATCATGGTCTGTCCGGTGACGGAATACATGCTCCACCGCCCGCCCGAGAACAGCATCCCGATCGCGCCGGAGTTTTTTAAGACCAAGGACGGCCAGCCGGGTCTGGCCGCCACATACTATGCCGATTCAGATTACCACCAGCGGGTGCACGAACAGGTCGAGACCAACATCAATTTGTTCTGGTACACCGGATGGCCGAAATATATCGCCAGCCCCAAATTCTCCATGCGCTGGGAAGGTAAACTGACTCCGACCGAAACGGGCACCTACCGTTTCCATTTCAAGACCTTCGGGCCAAAGCGGGTTTTTCTGGATGGGATGGAACTGAGCAATAATTGCGTCTCCACGGAGGGCTGGACCGTTCCCGTCGAACTCCAGGCCGGCAAAGAATACGACTTCGCTTGCGAGACCGCCAATTACACCCTGGGCGCTTTCCGGGCCCAGCTCTTCTGGAAAACCCCGGAAATATTTGCCCGGGAAAAGGTGGTTGAGTACCGGCCGCAAACCCGTCCGGTCTATCTGCCGGCGGGAACGCAATGGATTGATTTCTGGACCGGCCGGAGCCTCGCGGGTGGCCAGACCATTACGGCGGACGCGCCCATTGACAAAATCCCGCTGCTGGTCCGGGGCGGCTCCATCATTCCCATGGGTCCGTTCGTCCAATACGCGTCGGAAAAACCGGCTGACCCGATTGAGCTGCGCGTCTATCCCGGTGCAGACGGGAGCTTCACGTTGTATGAAGATGAGAATGACAATTACAATTACGAGAAGGGCGTCCATGCCACCATCGCGTTTCATTGGGATGATGCCAAACGGCAGCTCACCATTGATGACCGGAAGGGATCGTTTCCCGGCATGTTGCCGGAACGAACTTTTGACATCATCGTGGTAGGGCAGGGCCACGGCACGGGTGTGGAAACCACCGGAAATCCGGACAAGGTCATCACCTACCAGGGCAGCCGGCAGGTCATTCAAATGTGATTCCCTTGCGTCCGTTCGGACGCAAGGTTGCAAGCGATATTCAAGCGTCAGTTGGATTCACCCGCAGTTGACAAACCGTGCGGTTATGAGATGCTACGCATCCTCTTTTTGAGTGCCTCGGTAGCTCAATTGGTAGAGCAGTTGACTCTTAATCAATTGGTTCACGGTTCGAGTCCGTGCCGGGGCACCAACCATGAATCATGGCTTGGGTTTATATTCTACGAGGTTCGTCAGGCCGATACTACATCGGGTCCACCCACGATTTGCAATGACGTGTCCAAAACATCAATCCGGTCACACGCACACCACGCAGCGGCCATTAGTGGTGCCTTAGGGTCTACTTCTCTCCCTGATCCGTGGTCGCCATAAAGCAAACATTCGAATCGCCGGATTGTAAAATCATGATCAATGCGACGGATAACACCAACGCATAGATAATGGGTCCCGCCATGCCTAGATGGAAGTGATACGAAAGCCACGTAGACCCCGCGAAATAGTGCGAGAGCAGAAAAACCAGACCGGTAACCACCGCGGCCTCTCTCGGTAACCGGGTAACCAGGGCCAAAACTCCAACCAGGTAAGCCAGAATGAATGCCAAATAACAAAATGCGCCTTGAAACATAAACCAGCGAAAGACGGGATTTCCTTCATCAGCGGTTTGAGGATTATGCCAGTAGCTGGACGGCTGGCCAAAAATAGTAATGCCAAAATCGAAGGCGATAACGGCAATCAATAACCAGCAAAGTTTATTTTTCATGTTTGAAGTTTGTCAAAGGATGCGAACCGCATCTAATGTGTTCCAAAGCTGCCTGCCCCAGCGTAACTCGGCAAGCGCAAACCTGGGAGCCGCAGCCTCCGTCTACCCACCGAAGCCGCGACATTACCGGCCGGTGTCCCGCAATGCCGGCTCACGACGGCAATCTGGACTCTCACATTTCGTATCTTACTGGAATCCAACTTTCAACCCTCAACCTTCATCTCTCATCTGTTTTCCTCAAATGGCTCCAGCCTGCGGAGCCGAAGCCCCCTCGTCCCGGCGAAGGCCAGCGCGCTGTTGGGCCGCAAAGCTCTCGTAATCACCATCCCTGCTTACTACTCAGGCGAAGAACCTGCCTGACGACGAACCATGTCAAACAGCAGCACATAGACCTCCAAAAAGAGAAGGCGCATGATAAAATTCCACAACAATGCGGCCATTCCAAACGGCGCAACGTGAAAGTAAATTTTCACGACCACGACCATCACGCAGTAGCCTATCGCCGCAATCGTTCCCCAACGACCGTTCACAACTAGAGACAGCAACGCGCATCCAAATATGGCCAAGGGAGGTTCCGAAACTCCAGGCGGCAGGACAACGTGCAGCACCAAGGCTCCGGCAAGAGCGGCAAGACTTGCGGCAAAAGTTATCCGGTTCGCGGAAAACTCCTCATACCATGAGGAATATTCCACGTTCGATTGGGCTGGTTGATTCAAAAAACACTGCTTTATCCAGCGGTAAATCCTAAACCATGCAAAAAGAAAATGCTCGGCACCACTGGTGGACGCCTTGCGCTTGCCATCTGGACTCTCAAAGCTCATGTTCCCGGCGCGATTCCTGATTGTGATGGTTTCAAGACCGTACGCATCAACGTATTGACGGATGCAGTCACCCCTTGGTTACTCGAATGGTAACAGTGGTCCAACGATCCAAAGCTGTCTGCCTCAGCGTAACTCGGCAAGCGTCAACCTGGGAGCCGCAGACATCCGTAATGGGGTCAAAATGGGTGACCTCTTTGCAACGCGGCGGAACTGGACCGGTGCGTGGAGCAAAAGAAAACGCCTTACGTACCCAAGGCGGATTCGAGTGTGAACAAGGCGTGGGATTAATGTTTTTGTGTAACGCCCGATGCCGGCTAATGTAAAAAGCTCAGGCACAGCCACCGGCCGGCCAGGCTAGCAATGGAATGATGATGTTGGGTCACACGTTGACTCTCAAATTTAATGGTGAAGTGGCCTGACGTTCCAAAGCCGGGCCTCGGCCACCGGCGGCTCGTGACGTGAATCCCGACTCGTCTGGAAACAAAAGCGCCAACGGCGGCCTGCGCGCGATTTATCGGAGTTGACGCCGGCGACTTGTCTGGCGTTGCGGCTCTTCGTGCACGACTTTGTGCCACGAGAGCCAAAAAGTTGAAATGCCTAATGAGCGCCGGCGATAATGGTTTTCAGAACGGTCTCCAAGGTGACGCTTCCTTTTTGCGAGCCGGCTTCCCCGCGCTCAAAATCAATCCAGCCTTCGTTGAAACCGTCCAGCATCCTGATCCGTGGAACGGGATTCTTCATACCCTGCGACTTGAACAACGCCTCCCACGACTCGCGCGGCACGGCTTCCATCCGCACCGGACGATCCAGGAGCTTCGCGAAAGTGGCGGCAATATCATTCGGCGTCACACGGTGCGGCCCTTCCAGTTCCACCACGCGACGACCGCTCCACGCAAACTGAAGCAGTCCGGCCGCGACCCGCCCAATGTCCGCTGTGGCTACCATTGGCACCGGCCTGTCGAGCGGCTGTAGGAAACTCGGAATGACCCCCTGATTCTTTGCCGGAGCTACATCCCAACTTGAGTTTTCCATGAACCAAGCCGGGCGCAGGAACGTTACCGGCATTGGCAATCTGGCGATCGCTTTCTCGATGATCGTGTGCTGGGTGAGCAGGTTCGGCTCGCTTGCTTGTGCCCCAATCGTCGAAAGGTAAACCACGCGCGCCGGATTCGCTTGCGCCAACGCGGTTCGCAGCGTGTTTCCTATGGCCCGGGCCTCAGGAAACCCCGGCAACGGGTCGAAATTCGACGGCACGAGCACAAAGACGCCTTCCGCTCCCCGGAATGCCGCCGCCAAGGATGCCGCGTCCTCGATTTTCGCCAGCGCCACTTCGCAGCCGTGCTCTGACCAGACCTGCCCCTTGCCCGCGTCTCGCACTACGGCGCGAACCGGCTGATTTGTGGCGAGAAGAGTGCGCGCGATGACGCCTCCAATCTGACCAGTGATTCCCATGATTGCATACATAAGCGGTGTTCTTTTCGTTGGTTTATTGTCTGATAACAATGAAATCTGAGCCACCGCCGACTCGTGACGTGAATCCCGATGCCTTGGGAAACAAAAGCGCCAACGGCGGTGGGTTCCGGCGGCTTGTCAGACGACGTCACCCTCATTTTTATCTCATTTTTGCGCTTTTGACTCGACCATTATCTTCCAGGAGACGCCAAAGCGATCAATTACGATTCCGTATCGCTCTGCGAAAAATGTTTTCAGCAAAGGGATTTGGATCTGACCACCATCGCTGAGAGCCGCGAAGAAGCGTTCGGCTTTCTCCGGGGTTTCAACTCGGAGAGCAAGCGAGAAGCCAGCAAATGTTGTTTCGGTTGGCGACCTCTCGCAACCGCAGTCTGACGCCATGACCTCAGTGGAACCAATGCGAAATGTTGCGTGAAATATTTTCTCCTCCATACCTGGCCTCAATTGGGAAGGGTCTGGACAGTCGCGAAACCGCATCATGAAGAGAGTCTCAGCTTCAATCGTCCTGCAATAGAACTTGACGGCTTTTTCAGTGCGCCCGTAGAAATTCAGCGTGGTTTGAACATTCATGAATTGTCTTATGCGTTAAGTCGCCTAACGTTAAAAGCTCAGACACGCGGGGCGGATACCGTCGTCCGCGATAGCGGAACTGGAGACGCCATCCCACGTTGCCTGCAGCGATTTGTTAGGCGTTTTGTTCGTTGTTCGGCTGCGGGAAAATGCCAGCAAAACGATGACAACGCCAAGTATGGTGCCATAGATAACCGGCGCTTCCATGCCCATTCTCCACTCGTAGAAAAACCAGCATAGATAACCGGCGCTTCCATGCCCATTCTCCACTCGTAGAAAAACCAGCAGGACACGCCGTTAAAATGGCCGAGGATGAAAGCGAAAGCACAAACCAGCGCGGTCATTCTCGGAAGCTTGGAAACCAATAGGAATGCACCCCAAGCGTAAACCACGTCGTAAAGAAAAAACGCCCACCAGCCGTATCCCAAAAACAGTCGGCTTACGGAATTGCCCTCATGCATTGTTTCTGGATGGTGCCAATAGCTGCCAGGTTGTCCAACGAGCGTGACGGTCAAATCCGAAAAAATCATGACAATCATGACCCAACGCAACCGCTTGATGGCTGGATCAATGTTTTCAGCTTCCGGAAAGGCAGCGAAAGCCACAACTGCGCCCAGCACAATGCCGTAAATTGGTGCGCCAGCCATGCCAAAATGCCAACGTACCGCCAGCCAGTTGGAGGCACCAAAATAATGACCTAGAATAAAAGAAAAAATGGCAATCATTGCGGCCGTTCTCGGAAGAATCGAAACGATTAAAAATGCTGCTGCAAAGTAACCTGCGCAGGCGGGGAGATAAGCCTGCCAACCATGGCCTAAAAAAAACTCAAAAGTGTGATTGGTTTCGTTGTGAATGGATAATCCATCGCCACGAATTGCCGTTTCTGGATTATTCCAAAAACTCTGTGGCTGACCGGAAAGCGTATTGAACAGGCTAAAAAGCATCACGGTCATCATTACCCAGCGAAGCCGCTTAACGATTTGGTCGTCGGTGAATTTAATTAGAGGCATAATTTTGTCGGTTGATTTACGGAACGCCTCGTCCAGATATAGGTCATCCGAAGTTATTCATGGGCTGGAAGCGAGCCCTGCGAAAAGCTCGCGCGCCAGCCGGTGAATAACTTCGCCGCGAACCCGGCGGCGACGGTATCGGATTGGCCTTTGGGTTTCATTTCGGTATTGGTTCGCTCTGGTTTTCTCGCACCGGCGGGCCAGGCCTGCTAACGTCCAGTCGCTTTAACGACTTTGAGCTTTATCGGCCGGCCCGTCGGGCGGGGCTTGACCCTCTAACGACTACTCAAGAGGGCGTCTCTATATTGCATGACGACTTTTCTATATTGCCGTCGCCGGGTCAAGCCCATTGCGGGAGGCCAACACCCAAACACCACATCATGAGCAACTCACCTCCTTATGACCTGGTCATCGGCCTGGATCGCTCGGATAAAAAGGCCGATTTACAACTCATCACCACCGCCACCGGCCAACGCCGCTCGGTGGTCATCGACACCGCGCCCGAAGCCCTTTGGGAACGGCAGTGTTATCATCACGTCTTCGGAATTGAAACCAATGACCAGTCAAGGCACCACCCGCGAAGCCCGCCCCTGCAAAAAGTGTACTCAATCCGAGTAGCCAAGCAAACCACGCGCCCTCGGTAATACCGTAGTAAATCCACACCGGCACGAAAGCAAGCATGAGTAATGAGAGGCAACCCGCCAGCACTCGGAAGATTGGTCGAGCCGGAACTGGTGGATGGCTTGATGAGTTCATATCGCTAAATGCTCTCTGCCGCCTAACGACCAAAAGAAGGCATGAGTTGAGTTGGAGGTCGCGACGGGCGACAACTCCTGTCTATGAAAAACACACTCAACCATGCCTTGAAAAGAACTACGCCTCCAACCGTCGAAACGCAAGTCCGTATCCAACAGCTCAAGCTGGGGGTGGATTGGCGCGCCGATCACTTCCGGATGGCCCGGATGTGTGACGGCCAATCGCCCCAGCCGGCCCAACGGTTCACCCCGGCCCGCTTCCTGCCCTTCGTGCAGAAACAGCTCACCCTGGCCGACCAGGTCTTTGTGGTTTATGAAGCCGGACCCGGCGGCTTTCACCTGCACCGCCAACTGACGGCCCTTGGGGTCACCGCGATTGTGGTGCATCCGCAAAAGCTCGATCCGCAGCATAAAGGGGTGGTGATCGACAAGACCGATGCCCGTGAATTGACCTTGAATCTGGATCGTTACCTCCGCGGGAACCTGCGGGCCCTGCACGCCACGCGTTTTTAAACAACAAGAGACATGTTTTACGTTTATATTCTTCAATCTAAATCTGACGATGGTCTCTATATTGGCTTCTCGAAAGATTTGCGCCAACGGTTGAAGCAGCACCAACAAGGGAAATCTTTTGCCACTTCGTATCGTGGGCCTTGGCGTTTGATTTACTACGAGGCTTATTTGTATGAAGAAGATGCGCTAGGCCGGGAGCGCTATCTGAAAAGTGGCGGAGGCAGGCGTTTTTTTGAGGAGTCAATTGGGACATCATTTTGTAAAACATCCTTTGCGGCCTGCCGCGTGACCGCGTAAAGCCACGTTAAACTTTGCCACGTGGCGACGCGGTTTTACGCGGGGACACAAGGACGTCAGCACCACCCAGATTTATACGCATGTGACGGCGGATCCAGGGATCGGAGTGCAAAGTCCGCTGGATGCCATTTAGGGACTGGCGTTTGGGGTCTTGGGTCTGGCAGCTGGGGTCCGGCGTTTTGGGTCTGGGAGTTCGAGGATGGGGAAAATCAAAGCGGCGCGCATCCCGCAATGCGGGACGCCCTGCCTGGTGGAATCGGTTGGAAGGCGGCTCGTCAGCAGCCTCGCCCCACAGTATTCACAAACGCGGGCGGAAATTATTTCTTTTGCAGGCCGGCCTTGGTGGCGGCTTGCAGGGCGTCGAGTTGCGGGCGCAATTCCTCCTTGGTGGCCTTGTCCATCCGGTCAATGAATAAAATGCCGTTGAGATGGTCCACCTCGTGTTGGATGGCGCGCGCGAGCAGGCCGCCGCAACGGAATTCGACCGGCTTGCCTTTCTCGTTCAACGCCTTTACGTCCACGGACCCGGGCCGGGCGATTTCCCCAAAGATTTCCGGAAAACTCAAGCAACCTTCACCGCCGAGGACGGAGTCGCCGTGCGGTTTTATTTCGGGATTGATCAAAACGAGGGGCATGAGGCTGTTCACCTCCGCGGGCTGGCCATCGAGTTCGAGCCATGAGGGGCGTTCCTTGGCTTCGCGCACATCGAGCACGGTCAGGTGCAAGGCGCGGCCGATTTGTTGCGCGGCCAGGCCGACGCCGTTGCTGGCGTGCATGGTTTCGAGCATGTCGGCGATCAGCCTTTTGATTTCCGGGGTGAGGCGTTCGATGCGCTCGCCTTTTTTGCGCAGAACGGGATGGCCGTATTTAACGATGTCTAAAATCATCTGAAGGTGGCCAGCCTTCGCTCAGAAGCTTCGGCTCGGCAGGCGGGTGACGGGTGACGAGTGACCAGCCTTCGCCCAGAAGCTTCGGCATGGCGGGCAAGTGGCAAGTGACAGGTGACAGGATCAGGACTTCGCGCGAGCACGGTTCTCAATGGTTTGGATGGTCTTGCTCAAGCCGCCAATAATATGCGTGAGCGCGGAAACACGTTGGGCGATGGTTTCGGAGGGGAGCAGGTGATTGCAACGTTCGTAACGTCCGCGACTTTCCCGGGCTTCGCGCCGTGAAATTTTCAGGTGTTGCGGCAGTTCCTTGCCGAAACCCCGGCCAAAGCCTTCCTCCATGTTGGCGCAGATGGAATCCAGGCTGCGGATTTGTTGCTTGCTCAGCTCGCGTCCGCGATAGTCCCGGCTTAAAATTTCCGAGTCGCTCCAAAAATCATCGAAAAGCCAGCGGGCAAGTTGATAGATGCCAAACGACTCAAGCCGATCTGCGTCCGCCGGTTTGGTTGATTTCCTGTCACCTGTCACTAGTCACCTGTCACTTTCTGTTTTTGATCACGCCACTCGCCACGCGTCACCCGTCACTCCTGGGCGGCCAGGCACGGAGCATCTTGGCGAGGTCCGGAATGGCGGGGCTTTGGGCGGTACGGACGTAATGGCCGCTGGTGGTGACACCGGTCAGGACGGATTGCGCATTGTCCAGGCCCAGCAGCTTGCCGAGGCAGAAGCCGGAATTAAAATGGTCGCCGGCGCCGGTAGTGATGACGGGTTTGGGTGTGAACGGGCCTTCCACGAGGGAAACCACACCCTGGCTCACGGCCAGCGCATAGCTGACGGGATGGATGACGAGCGTGCCCACCGGAACGCGGCGGTTGATTTCCACCGCCAGCCTGCCCAGCCCGTCCGGCGAATGGTCGTGCGTGTCCAAGCCCAGCACTTCGCCGATCTCGTAGCCTTCCTTTTCGTTCAATCCCAGGATGACGTCAAAGAATTTTCCAAATTCGGCGATGGTTTTGAGGGCCTGCCGGATGTCCTCGGGTTTGCGTTTTTCGGGATCGGCCAGGTCAAAAAACATGACGCGCCGTCTGCCTTTGATGGCGGGGCAGATTTCCCGGAGGGTCGCCTCCCAGATCTGACCCATATAGGTGAGCATGGTCCAGTTCACAAAGCCGACCAGATCCGCGCCGGTGAGTTGGGCGGCAAATTTGTCGCGGCCATAACGCGATTGGATGTTCGCCCAGTTGACGTCGTTGAGGGACGAAATCTTGCCAATCATGACCTTGCCGTCATCGAATTCGAGGGCGTCAGTGTGGCCGGGTTCAGCGATGGAATGAACGTCGGCGTGTTTGGCGAAGTCGGCGAAGACGGGATGCAGGTTGGGCCAGCCGAGGTTGCCGAGGTAGGTGACCTTGAGGCCGAAGCTGGCGAGGGCGTTGGCCATGATGGGTCCATTGCCGCCGAGCTTGGTGACGAGGTTGACGGTTTCGATATTGGTGCTTTTGCCCGCCGCCGCCGCCACGCGCCCGGCCAGTTGGGAAATGGTTGCCAACCGTTGGAACGAAACGGCACTGTCGCGTTTGTCCACGACGTGGAGGATTTCATCCACGAAGCCGTCCAATCCGACAAAGGCCGTCATGCGACCGGCGTTGGCGGCGCCGGCGAGCAATCGTTGAGCGCATTGTTCGCGTAGTTCAGATGTGTTCATTCGTTTTGAAAGCTTGCAGAAACCGGGCGCGCAGGCAATTTTTAATCGGCGGCCACGCCCAGAATCTGTAAAATCCGTTCCAACTCCTCGTCGCTGAAAAAGGAGATTTCCAGGGTGCCTTTGCCTGCCGCGTAGTGGAGTTGCACCTTGGTGGCAAACACTTCGCGCAACCGACTTTCGAGGTCCGCCACGTGCGGGTCGCCGGCGGCTCCCGCGACGGTTTCCGGCCGGGGCGTTGCCGGGCGCGAACCGCGCCGTTGCAACCGGGCCAGCAGCCCTTCGGTCTGGCGCACATTCAGGCCTTCCTTGATGACGCGCTCCGCGACCAGTTTTTGGTCCTTCTCGTTGACGAGACCCAGAATGACCTTGGCATGGCCGACAGAGAGGCGACCGTCGCGGATGAAATTTTGGAGGGGCAACGATAGTTTCAGCAGGCGCAGGGCATTCGCCACCGCGGCCCGGCTTTTGCCGACCTTGGCGGCGATTTCCTCCTGGGTGAGCTGGAATTGTTCGGCGAGTTGTGCGTAGCCGTGCGCTTCCTCGAGGGCGTTGAGGTTCTCGCGCTGGAGATTCTCGATGAGCGCGAGTTCGAGGACGGCGCGGTCATCGGCCTGGCGGACGATGATGGGGACTTCCGGTAGTTGCAGGAGCTGTGCGGCGCGCCAGCGGCGTTCACCGGCGATCAATTCGAAATAACCATCGCGTTCGCGGACGATGAGCGGTTGGACGATGCCTTGTTCGCGAATGGAATCGGCCAGTTCGCGGAGCGCTTCGGCGGAGAAATCTTTGCGCGGCTGGAGCGGGCAGGGACGGAGGCGATCCAGCGGCACGCGTTGCACGCGCTCGCGCAGGTCGGGCGCGGGAGCCGGGATGGGAGC
Source organism: Verrucomicrobiota bacterium (assembly GCA_050010675.1). Classification (GTDB taxonomy): domain Bacteria; phylum Verrucomicrobiota; class Verrucomicrobiia; order Limisphaerales; family UBA11358; genus UBA11358. Next base: position 20,284 of record JBEKKN010000067.1, read on the forward strand.
GGGGGACGGAACGGCCGGCGCCTGGGCGGGCTGGGTCAAAACCGGGCTGCCGCCCAACAACGCGCCGAGGCCGCGTCCCAAAGCAGGTTTGGCCATGCGCGCAGAGTGTCGCAGGGCGGGGGAGTTGTCAATGTCGGGTAAAACAGGATGCACAGGATTTACAGGATTGAGACAGAACAGAATCATCCTGACCATCCTGCAATCCTGTCTCAATACCGCTGCTTCTGATTTCCGTCTTCGCAAAGCTTCGCCGTGACAGGTCGGCGCGAATAGTTCGTCCTGTTTGCGGGTGTGCCCCGTTCGCCTGTGCTCGTCCCAAAGGGACAACCCGACAATAGCCCGGCGTTTCAACGCCGGGTCATCGTTGGCATCAGCACGAGTCCCGCAGGGACGGCAGAACGAACGCCACAATGTTCCGACCATGTCCCTCCATTTCATCCGGCGAACCTCGGTCGTCCCTCCGGGACTTGTGTTGATTTCACGGCCAACCCGGCATTGAAATGCCGGGCTATTGTCATCGCGTCGCTCCGCGACGGCCAAACACCGTTTGCCACAATCGTCCACAAATGGAACCGCTCGATCAATCTGCCACATTTTGATCGTTTCCTTTTGTAGAATGTGTAAAGGCGGAGGCGCAATAGTGTGGGTAGGGACATCGCGCTGTGATGTCCCCGCCCGCAGGAGCGGGCGGAACGAATGTCCAAGGTTCACGCAGGAAGTTGCGCCCGCTTGGGGCGCGGACGGCGCGCTGCTGTAGAGTTGTCAAGACATCGGTAACAGGTGGCCGTTGACTTCGCTGACTGGATAAATGAACGGCAAGGTGGTTCGGGCGGCGAGGTTGAGTTCCCGGAAATA
>JBEKKN010000068.1:0-14382 GCA_050010675.1 Verrucomicrobiota bacterium
CGCCCGCTGGAACCGAGAATAATTCCTTTGAAATCCGCCGCTTTCTTGGCCAGAATCCGTGTTCGCTTTTCCGGGAGGGACGGCGTGACGCCGTCCCTGAATTTTGGGTCGGCGACACGCCAACCTTCCCAAAGATTTTAACATGAAACGCACGCATCATTGCAATGAACTGCGCCCGGCACACATCGGGCAGATGGTCACCCTGACCGGCTGGGTCCATTCCCGCCGCGATCTCGGCGGTCTGATTTTTATTGATGTCCGCGACCGCGAAGGCCGCACCCAGACCGTTTTCGACCCGTCCGATTTGCCGAAGGAGCTGTTTGATCGCGCCGCCGCTTTGCGCAGCGAATGCGTCATCCGTGTGACCGGCAAGGTCCGGCAGCGGCCGGAAGGCACGAACAATCCCAAGATCCCCACCGGCGAAGTCGAGGTGATGGTGAAGGAACTCGAAGTGCTGAACGTGGCCGATGTGCTGCCGTTTCCGGTGGACGACCCCGAAGTCGCCAGCAAGGTGAATGAGGAATTGCGCCTGAAATATCGCTACCTGGATTTGCGCCGGCCGGAAATGGCGCGCAATCTCCGCCTGCGCAGCAAAGTCGCCATCGCCACGCGGCAATACATGGACGAACAGGGCTTTCTCGAAATCGAGACGCCCACGCTGTTCAAGTCCACGCCCGAAGGCGCGCGCGAATTTCTGGTGCCGAGCCGCGTGAACCCTGGAGAATTTTACGCGCTGCCGCAATCGCCACAACAGTTCAAACAGATCTTGATGGTTGGTGGCGTGGAAAAGTATTTCCAGCTCGCGCGTTGTTATCGTGACGAGGATTTGCGCGCCGACCGCCAGCCGGAGTTCACCCAGGTGGACATCGAAATGTCGTTCATCGAACGCGAAGACATTTACGCGCTCATCGAAGGTTTGTTGAAACGCGTCTGGAAAATTGCGCTGAACCTGGACGTGCCGACGCCGTTCAAGCGGATTTCCTTCGAGGAAGCGCTGAATCGCTGGGGCATTGACAAGCCGGACATGCGGTTCGGGATGGAACTGGTGGATTTTACCGAGGAATTCCGCGCCAGCAAATTCAAGGTATTTAGCGGCGCAGTTGCCGCCGGCGGCGTGGTGAAGGCGCTCAATGCCAAAGGCATGGCCGGCGCCACGCAGGGCCAGATCGAAACCATGACCGACTACGCCAAAAGTTTCGGCGCGAAAGGGCTGGCGTTTATCAAGGTCGAAAAAGGGGCGGATGGTGCCACCGTCGAATGGAAGTCGCCCATCGTGAAGTTTTTCAACGACGCCGAAAAGGCCGCGCTCGCGCAAAAATTGAAAATCGAGGAAGGTGATTTGATTTTGTTCGCCGCCGATCAATGGCTGAACGCATGCGAAATCCTGGGCAAGATCCGGTTGTATTGCGCCGACGTTTTGAAAGGGCAGGGGAAGCTGACGATTCCTGCCGACCGGTTTGATTTTCTTTGGGTGGTGGATTTTCCGCTGCTCAGTTTCGACAAGGAACAGAACCGCTGGTATTCGAGCCATCATCCCTTCACCGCGCCGGTGGCGGAGGACATCGCCCTGCTCAAGACCGATCCTAAAAAAGTTCGCGGCCAGCACTACGACGTGGTGGTAAACGGCGTGGAACTCGGCGGCGGCTCGATTCGTATTCATCAGCCCGACGTCCAGAAAACGGTCTTCGAGGAAGTGCTGCAGATTCCGCCGGAAGAGACCCAGTTGAGATTCGGTTACATGCTCGAAGCGTTTCGTTACGGTGCGCCGCCGCACGGCGGCATTGCTCTCGGGTTCGACCGTCTTTGCGCGATTCTCTGCGGCACAACGAGCATCCGCGACGTGATTGCCTTCCCCAAGACCGCCAAGGGCACGGATCTAATGACCGATTCGCCCGCCGCCGTTTCACCCCGCCAACTGCGCGACCTGCACATTGAAGTCAAAGTGGCGAAAAAGGAATAGTGGCGCAGGCCGCTGGCCTGTGTTGGTGGAAAAAAGGTCGCGCGAAGAACGCGAAGACGTCAAAGAAAGAGGGGGCAGTTATTATTATTTTGGGCGGCGGAGGGCCGCCCCAGACTGCGACTTGGTTTCGAGACCCCGAACGAGGCCTACTATAAACTCTTTTGTCGCACTTCGAACGTGAAACTGAACGGCAGCACGGTGACGGCTATCGAGTTAATTTTAATCCTTAATTGTATGCTTAATTTGAGGGCCTTCTTGACCACCAAGTGCCATCACTCCACAAGATTCTTTCTTGAACGATTTCACCGCGCATTCCCATTTGGGTCCTAGCGCGTTGTGGTAAAGGATAATAGCCGCCAAAAATGTGTCCTTCCGTTAGCAATCCATTCTGGAATTTAGGCACGAACAAAGAGCCATCGGTACACAAACTAGCTCGTCCTGCAAATCGGTTGTTTGGTATGACAAAAAGCACGTTGTCTGTGCCCGCAATCCAACAGGGTCGTTCTAACTTGCCGCCCTCATACCATGTGCCAATCAAGGCCCGCTCCTCCTTGGACAGTGTTTTGCCATCTGCGTTCCCGGATAATTCTACCACGCCATACTTGCGATCGTTAAAAGTGTTGTCCGGCAAATCGTTCCACGTACCAGGGGCGGTGGAATCTCCACTGCACATGTGAACACAATTTTCGATTCCGCCGACATTGTTCGGTTCGCCTTGATTCCAGTTCGTATAATCCAATGTTGCACCCGTTACCCAAGCAAACGGACCACCAAGAGTAGTTCGGTGCAAACCAATCCAAATCCCGACGTGGTTTACACCGTCATAAGCGTTAAACGTGCTGAATACCCATTTTTGTTCGTCGGCATTCTTGATGATGGCCAAAGTGCCGCCAATACTTTCAGCTTCCGCTTCTGAAGCCGTCCAAATGTTTGGCGAAAGCAAATAATAATAATTCCCGTTTGTTGGATTTTTAATCGGGCCGGCAATGATGTCGGCCTTCGTTTGAAAAACAGCAGCGAACAACGAGAAGGATGCAACGCAAAGTACAATGGTTGTTTTCATAATCAGATTGAACACCGTGGCTGGTAGAAGTTGCCGCCTAACGAAAAAAGCTGAGCCGCCGCCGACTCGTGACGTGACTCCCGACTGGTCGGAAAAAAAGAGCGCCAACGGCGGTGCGCCCCGGCAAATTGGACGGCGCCATCCGGTCAGCAACAAAGTGCTGGCCGCGAACATCAGTGCAATGGTGTTTTTCATGGTGTGTGATTTTGGCCTAACGTAGAAAGCTGAGCCGCGCCACCAATGATGTCAACCGCGGATGCGTGACAGAAGGCGCAATCGGCGTCGGCTCCGGCGAATTGTCAGGCCACAAGCCGGAAGCTGCCGCCAATACCGTTCGCATCTTCATAAAGCCGGACATCACGGATTTCAAATTTGTCATCGCCAATGCGCGCCGAAAGACCAAGGGCTCCAATCTTCGCTTTAACCTCGTCAATCAAACCCAAACCCGGCGTGGCGCCAAGCTCGGCTTGCTTCGTGAACAAATGGCGGACGCGGTCGTATGCGAGCGTGGGGCAAAACGTACCAAGCCACGCGCCAATTCGGGAATCGTAAATTTTGAAGTCTCCGATGTGGGCTCCCGTAGAATCGCATATCGCTACTATCTCTCCGATGGTAACTGTTGGCATGATGTGAGATGCTCGAACCAATATATGACTCGCGCTTCTAAAAGCGGCTTGTAGTATTTGCAACGTGCCTTTCGTTCGGCCGAATATGTCTTGGCGTCGTCATCACTTCTAATTTCATGAAGCTCCATAATCGCGTAAGCCGCCTAGGCAGCATCATCGTATCCAAGCTGTAATCACAATAATAGCAAATGGAACCACGACGCCGGCGGCGAGACAATAAAATGCCGCTCGCTTGCTCCCTCCATACTTCAGCGCCATAACAACTCCCAAAATGACGGAAATAATAAAGCTCACTGCCATCAGCAGCACAAATATCATCATATAAATACTGGAAAATCCGCTGCCATTCTTCAATCCGCGTGACATGTGAATCGTGGATAATCGAGCCAGAATATCCGAATGGAAATGCAGGCCAAACGTCTGCCATATGCCGGAGACGGCGAAAAACAACAACATCGGCGCGAAAATACATCCGAGATACAAATGCAGTGAACGTAGCTTTTTCATAGCGCGTGACGCTGCCTAACGTTCCAAAGCTGAGCCGAGGCCACCAGCGGCCAAGTTCTGAATGCAATCTGGACTCTCAAATCTCATGGCTCAACCGAAAACTCAAGGCCCAGTGGCCTTTGGCTCCAGCGCGTTGTTAGCACTCCAACCCCGCCCGGCGGGGGCAATGACCCAAGAAACAAGCTTGTCATCGACGATTCCGTACGTTGGTTTTAGTGCGGCGGGCGGCGGCACGTACACCGGCCTGCCGCCCTTCCGATCTGTTTAGGGCTGCCGGTTGACTGCCGGAAAAATGCCGCGTAAAAGGCTTCCATCGCGCTGCGATGTCCGGTCGGCTCGGCGCGCCGACCCTACCTTGGCGTCTTGGCGGTTGACTCCGTATTCTTTTTCGGACGGCTCGCGGGATGTTAACCGCAGAGGCGTAGGGCCTCAGTTTGATGGTGGCCGTTTGCAAAGACCGGCTCGTCAGTAGCCTCGCCCCACCGGGAGATTTTTGCTTTGATTTGTGGTTCTATAAAGAAGTTGCGCCTACGGCGCTAAGGAGTGCTTGACATTGGTGTGCACTGGGCTGACAATGTCCAAAGTTGTCCAAAGTGCATTTCGCAGGTTGGATATCGCGAACAGATGCAACTGACTGTCAAAGATGTTGCCGGGTTGTTGAATATCTCGGAAAAGACGGTTTATCGCTGGATTGATGAGCGAAAACTGCCCGGTTACCGCCTCAGTGGACAATATCGGTTCAATCGCGCCGAACTGCTGGAATGGGCCACAGCCAATCGCATCAACGTTTCGCCTCGGATTTTTGAAGAACCGGAAAACGGCTCGACGCCGCTTCCGGAATTGTCCGACGCCTTGGAGGTGGGGGGAATTTTCTATCGGCTGGCCGGCAAGGACAAGCCAGCCGTGCTGCGCAGTGTGGTGGAGGTGTTGCGCTTGCCCGACAAGGTGGACCGCGAGTTTCTGCTCCAGGTTTTGCTGGCGCGTGAGGCATTGGAATCCACGGCCATCGGCGACGGCATCGCCATTCCGCATGTCCGGAACCCGATTGTGCTGCACGTGCCGCAGCCGGTGGTGACGTTGTGTTTTTTGGAAGCGCCGGTGGCTTTCGGGGCGTTGGATGGCCAGCCGGTGCAAACGTTGTTCACGCTCATCAGTCCCACCGTCAAGGCGCACCTGCATTTGCTGTCGCGCCTGGCGTTCGCCTTGCGCAATCCCGATTTCAAGGCGCTCATCGTCCGGCAGGCGAGTCGTGACGAGATTCTCGCCGCCGTTAAAAAGATCAGTGACGGCCTGCGGGCATCATCGGCGAATACAAAGAAAGAGGCGGCCCGGTGACATTGCTGCTGACAGCGATGGTCGTGCTGCTGTACGGCGCGGTGGTTGCGTTGTTGCTGATGAATCGTCCGGGCCTGAATTTTTCCTGGCTGGGCGCGTTCCCGGTTGTGGTGGCGGCAATCGCCGGCTGCGTTCCGGCAGTTCAGGTATTGTTGGGCGGTGCGGTCTTGCAGTTGCGATTGCCCTGGCCGGTGCCGTACGGCGAGTTTTTCATTGAACTGGATCCCCTTTCGGCGTGGTTCCTGGTGCCGACCCTTCTGCTCTCGGCACTCGCAGCGATTTATGGTGTCGGTTATCTGCGGCCGTGGCAAGGGAGGCGTGCGCTGGGTCCGATCTGGTTTTTCTACGCTTTGCTGGTGCTGGGCATGATGCTCGTATTGCTGGCGCGCAATGCCGTGCTGTTCCTGGTTGCCTGGGAAGTGATTGCGGTGGCGTCGTTTTTCCTCGTGACGTTCGAGCACGAACGCCAAAGCGTCCGGGAAGCCGGCTGGATTTATCTGGTGGCCACCCATCTGGGCACGGCGTTTCTGCTGGCGTTTTTCCTGTTGCTGGGACGTGAGACCGGTTCCATGAATTTCGATGTCTGGGCAACACAGGGAATTCACACGCAAGGACTGGCCAGCGTGCTGTTTTTGTTGGCGATGGTCGGGTTTGGCACCAAGGCCGGATTCATGCCGCTGCACGTGTGGCTGCCGGAGGCGCATCCGGCGGCGCCGAGCCACGTGTCGGCCTTGATGTCGGGCGTGATGATCAAGACGGGCATTTATGGATTGTTGCGCACGTTCACGTTTCTGGGAACGCCTCCCTTGTGGTGGGGGTGGGCACTCATCGTTATTGGGCTGACTTCGGGGGTGCTGGGCGTGTTGTTTGCGCTGGCCCAGCACGATCTGAAGCGGTTGCTGGCGTATCACAGTGTTGAAAACATCGGCATCATTGCGTTGGGCCTGGGCGTCGGCCTGCTGGGGATGAGCACGGCGTCGCCGATGTTGATCGTGCTGGGTTTCGGTGGCGCGCTGTTGCACGTGCTCAATCACGCCCTGTTCAAGGGGCTGCTCTTTCTCGGCGCGGGCGCGGTGGTGCAGGGCACCGGCACGCATGAAATCGACCAGCTCGGCGGGCTGCTGAAACGGATGCCGTGGACGGCGGTGACTTTTCTCATTGGCGCGGTGGCGATTTCAGGTTTGCCGCCGCTGAACGGTTTCGTGAGCGAGTTCCTGATTTTTCTGGGCGCGTTCAAGGGCGGCATTTCGACCGGGGGAGACGTTGCGGTCCCTTTGCTGGCGTTGATTATTGCCCTGGCGCTGATCGGCGGTCTGGCGGTGGCCTGTTTTACCAAGGCGTTCGGCATTGTTTTCCTGGGTGAACCGCGCAGCGAACATGTCGCGCGGGCGCACGAGGCGGATTGGACCATGCGATGGCCCATGCTGTTGCTGGCGGCAGGGTGCGTCGGCATCGGTTTGTTTGCGCCGATCGTGGTCGGGTGTTTGCGGCCGGTTTTGGCGAACGTGACCGCGCAGCCACCGGAAGTGGTCGGTGAAAATCTTGCCATGGCCGCCAGTCCGCTGACCTTCGTGGTGATCGGGTCGGTGATATTTTTGCTGTTGGTGGCGATGCTGGTTTTGGTGCGGCGCGGTCTGCTGGCCAATCGCCCGGTGGAGCAGGGGGTGACGTGGGGCTGCGGTTACCTGCGGTCGACGGCGCGAATCCGATACACCGCCTCATCCTTTGCCCAGCCGCTAATGGAATTGTTCCGGCCATTACTGGGCACCAAGAAAGCGGTTCTGGCGCCGCGCGGGTTTTTTCCGGTGGAAGCCGCGTTGAAAACGGAGACGCCCGATCTTTCCCGCGAAGAAATGTTCCGGCCGATGTTCGAGCGCGCCGGTGAATGGCTGGCGCGGCTGCGCTGGTTGCAGCACGGCAACGTCCAGCTTTACATCCTTTACATCGCCGTGACGTTGATCGTGCTGCTGGTCTGGAAATTCCGCTGACCATGAACGCAACCCCTTTTATTCCATTGTTGCTGGCGTTGGGATTGTCGCCGTTATTGTTCGGTATCATCAATCGCACCAAGGCGTTCTTTGCCGGGCGACGCGGCCCGCCACTGCTGCAAACCTATTTTGATTTGTGGAAGCTGCTGCAAAAAGGCGCGGTTTACAGTCGCACGACCACGTGGCTGTTCCGCGCCGGGCCGATCCTGGGGCTGGCGGCGGCATTGACGGCGGCCATACTGATGCCGTTGGGACATTTTCCGGCGCTCATTGCGTTTCCGGGGGACTTTCTGCTCCTGGCCGGTTTGTTTGGAGTGATGCGATTTTTCACCGTGGTGGCCGCGCTCGACACCGGATCAAGTTTTGAAGGCATGGGCGCCAGCCGCGAAGTGTTTTTTTCCGCACTTGGGGAACCGGCGTTGCTGGTGGCGTTGGTGGCGCTGGCGCGACAGGCGGACAATCTTTCACTCTCGACCATGCTGGGGGTGGTGTCCGGCGCCCACTGGCAGCATTCCGGGCCGGTGCTGGTGCTGCTGGTGATTGCCCTGATGATTGTGTTGCTGGCGGAAAACGCGCGCATTCCCGTGGACGATCCGAACACCCACCTCGAGTTGACGATGATTCACGAAGTGATGGTGCTGGATCACGGCGGGCCGGACCTGGCGTTCATCCTTTACGGCGCGGCGCTCAAGCTGTGGTTGTTTGCGGCGCTGATCGTCGGGATGGTGCTGCCGAAGACCGGAAACGTGTGGCCGGACCTGGGGTTGGCGCTGGGCGGCATGTTGGTGGTGGCCGTGATGGTGGGCGTGATTGAATCCATCATGGCACGATTGCGTCTCGTGATTGTGCCGCAACTGCTGGTGGGCGCCGGCGCACTGGCCGCCGTGGCGTTTCTATTGGGTCTGGCCTGAACGTTATGCTGACCACCAATCTCATCCTCGTGCTCGTGCTGCTGACGAATCTGAAGCTGCTGGGTTCCAGCCGGCTGGGCGCTTCGATTCGCGTCGTGGCCGTGCAAGGCATGGTGCTCGGGTTGCTGCCGATACTGGCCCATTGGCATGAGTTGTCCCTGCACTTTGCGCTGCTGGCGGTGGGGACCATTGCCATCAAAGGTGTCGTGTTTCCGTGGTTTCTTTTTCGGGCGATCCGCGAGGCGGATATCGGACGCGAAATTGAACCGTACGTCGGCTACGCGGCGTCACTGGCGACGGGCGCGGTGGCCCTCGGCGTGTCCTTCTGGGTGTGCACCAAACTGCCCATCCCCGAAAACATCGCCTCGTCATGGCTGGCGCCGGTATCGTTTTTTTCCATTTTTGCCGGATTATTTCTGATCGTGAGCCGCAAGCGCGCCGTGAACCAGGTGCTGGGTTTTCTCGTCCTGGAGAACGGTATTTATACGTTCGGGGTCGGCGTGGCAGCGCGGACGCCTTTCCTGGTCGAAGTCGGCGTGTTGCTGGACGTGTTCGTGGCGGTGTTCGTCATGGGCATCACCATCTTCCACATCAACCGCGAGTTCGATCATATCGATACCGCTCGCTTGAGCGTGTTGAAGGACTGATGCGATTTATGATTTACGATTTACGATTTACGCTTGCGCGCGCCGTGCGCGAATTTTCCGGGAGCGCCGGCATCCTGCCGGCGGGTTCCCGGGTTGCAGGCCGCGCCGCACGCCGGCAAGATGCCGGCGCTCCCTGCGGGCAATCCTTTTCCATTTCGCATTCAAAATGATCCTGGCCCTGATCATTCTTCCGTTGCTGGCCGGTCTGGTGGCGTTTGTCTTGACGCGCCCGGCCCTCCGGCGTGGTCTGTTGGTGGGGACGGCGCTCGTGCACACCACGCTGGTGGCCGTGTGCTGGGAACAGACGCCCGACCCGGCCTTGGGCGGCTGGCTGGCGCTGGATGCGGCGGGGCTGTTGTTTCTGAGCATCACCAGCGGTTTGTTTTTGATGGTGTCGTGGTATGTCGTGGGTTATCTGGGCCAGGAGGCAAACCGGCGGGCCACCGACCCGGAGGAAGGGTTTCTGTTCGACAACGCGCCGGAGGCGGTTTTCATCGGCTGCCTGCTGTTGTTTCTGTCGGCGATGACGCTGGTGACGGTGAGCCAGCATTTTGGATTGCTCTGGGTGGGCATCGAAGCGACCACGCTGGCCAGCGCGCCGTTGATTTATTTTCATCGGCACCATCGCTCGCTCGAGGCGACCTGGAAATATCTGCTCATCTGCTCGGTGGGCATCGCCCTGGCGTTGCTGGCGAATTTCTTTCTGGGCGTGGCGGCGACGCCGGCGACGGGCGCCAGTGTTCCAATGGTGTTGTCCGGGCTCGTGACGCAGGCGCAGGCATTGCAGACGCCGTGGTTGAAGGCCGCCTGCCTGCTGTTCTTTGTCGGGTACGGCACGAAAATGGGTCTGGCGCCGTTACACACCTGGCTGCCCGATGCGCACAGCGAGGCGCCCTCGGCGGTATCGGCGCTGCTTTCCGGCGCGGTGTTGAACTGCGCGTTCCTGGGGCTGATCCGCGTGCAGCAAATCTGCGTGGCCGCCGGCCTGGGAGGATTTGGCAGGGACGTGTGGCTGGCGTTGGGGTTGGTTTCAGTGGCGGTGAGCGCGGTCTTTATCCTCGGCCAGACGGATTACAAACGGTTGCTGGCGTATTCCAGCGTTGAGAACATGGGCCTGGTCGCGGTGGGCGTGGGACTCGGCGGTGCGGGGGCATTCGGCGCAATGTTGCAGGCCCTGAACCATTCGCTCGTCAAAGCCATGCTGTTTCTGCTTTCGGGAAACATTCTGACCCGGTACCAAAGCAAAAGCATCGCGCGAGTGCGCGGATTGCTGGTGGCCGCGCCGGCCACCGGGCTGCTCTGGCTGGCGGGTTTTCTGGCCCTCACCGGCATGCCGCCGTTTGGATTGTTTCTGAGCAAATTCACCATTTTGAAAGCTGCGTTCGATGGCGGCCATTTGTGGATTTTGGTCGTGCTGCTGGGTTTGTTCGCGGTCATTTTCATCGGCATGACGACCGCGTTTCTGGGCATGGCACAGGGCGAACCGGAGAAGACGGTCAACCGCGGCGAAGACCGGTTGTGGCAAATTGCGCCCCCCGCCATACTCGGTTTTCTGGTGTTGTGTCTGGGCCTGTGCGTGCCGGCAAGATTGAGTGACGTGCTGCATCAAATCGCCACAACGCTGGGAGGCGCTCAATGAAAACCGGTGCCGCCAATCCCGTTCGCAACGGCGATGCCGTGGCGCTTTCGGAGATTCCCGGTCCCGGCCTTGATGATTTTCGGGAACAGGTTCTGCAAGCCTGTGAAAACCATGGGCGCATCGCGGCGTTGTTCGGGCAACCCGTCGGCACGGACCGCGTCCGGCTGTTCGCCGTGCTGGCCCATGACGCGGATGGACAATTGGAGTTGTGTTCAACGGAAGTGACCGACGGTTATCCGGCATTGACACCGGCCTGCGCGCAGGCGCACTGGTTCGAGCGTGAAATCGCGGAGCAATGGGGTGTTCGCCCGGAGGGTCATCCGTGGTTGAAACCGATTCGTTTCCATCATTCCTATCGCGCGGGGCACGACGCCTGGGGTCGTGCCGCGGATGCGCCGATCCAGCCCGGAGTGATGGATTTCTTCAAGATGACGGGCGACGAGATTCATGAAGTTGCAGTCGGGCCGGTGCATGCGGGCATCATCGAGCCGGGACATTTCCGTTTTCAATGCCACGGCGAAAAGGTTTATCACCTGGAAATTTCGCTCGGCTACCAGCATCGCGGCGTCGAACGCGCGCTCGTGGGCGGACCGAACAAGCGAACGATTCCCTACCTGGAAACCGTTGCCGGGGACACGACCATCGGCCATACGCTGGCACATTGCGAGGCGGTCGAGGCCCTGGCCGGCTGCCGCGTACCGGCCCGGGCGCAGGCGTTGCGCGCCATCGCCTTGGAACTGGAACGGCTGGCCAATCATACGGGTGACCTCGGCGCGATGGCCGGTGATGTCGGCTATCTGCCCACCGCCAGTTTTTGCGGCCGCATTCGCGGCGATTTTCTGAACCTGACGGCGTTGATTTGCGGAAACCGTTTCGGACGCGGCCTGGTCCGGCCGGGCGGCGTCCTGTTCGATCTCGACCCGGCCCGGCAAACGCAACTGGATGAACGTTTGGAACAAGCGCGCCAGGACGTGACGAATGCGGTAAATCTGCTCTGGGACGCGCCTTCGGTCCGCTCACGTTTCGAAAACGCGGGGCCGGTGTCGCGCGAGACCGCGCTGGAGCTGGGACTGGTCGGCGTGGTGGCGCGGGCCAGCGGCATCGAACGCGACGTGCGGACGCAATTTCCCTCGGGCCTTTACCGTTTTGCCCAGATTCCGTTGTCGTCGTATCACACCGGCAACGTGTTTGCGCGGGCTTATGTGCGGTGGATGGAGATTCAACGTTCGCTGGCGTTTATCCTGGATCAACTCAAGGCGTTGCCGGACGGGCCGGTACGCGCGGAAGCCGGGCCGCTGGCGGCGGGTCGCGCCGTGGTGTCGCTGGTCGAGGGCTGGCGCGGCGAAATCAACCACGTGGCCCTGACCGATGCGGCGGGAACATTTGCGCATTACAAAATCGTGGATCCGTCCTTCCACAATTGGATGGGATTGGCCATGGCCTTGCGCGACCAGCAGATTTCCGATTTCCCGTTATGCAACAAAAGTTTCAACCTGTCGTATTGCGGTCATGACCTGTGAAAATTTACGATTTACGATTTGCGATTTACGAACGGTCCGGGGTTGCCGTGTCAATTGCCAATCACCAATCCTCAATGGAATGACGTTATGTTGAAGGCTCTGTTCGCACGCGCTCATCAGAAACACCGCACGATCGGTTTTCCCGATCAACCGCCGGTGCTGCCCGACCGGCTGCGCGGGCGTCCGCGGATTGACGCCGCAAAATGTCCGGACGGCTGCCGGGTGTGCGCCGAGGTTTGCCCGACCGATGCCATCACCGTGGATGCGAAGGGGGTGCGGCTGGATCTGGGCCGCTGCCTGTTTTGCCCCGAATGCGAGCGGGCCTGTCCGGAAGGCGCCATTCAGTTCACGACGGAACATCGCCTGGCCGCTTCCACCCGCGAAGCACTGGTCCTGGGCGACCAGGAATTTCAACTGGCCCGGGCGTTGGACGGGAAGGCGCGCAAACTGTTTGGCCATTCGCTGAAGCTGCGCCAGGTGAGCGCCGGCGGTTGCAACGGGTGTGAGGCCGACGTGAACGTGCTCAACACGGTGGTGTTCGATCTGGGCCGGTTCGGCATTCAATTTGTCGCGTCACCGCGTCATGCCGACGGATTGCTCATCACCGGGCCGGTGACGCAAAACATGGCCGAGGCCCTGCGCCAGACCTACGAGGCCGTGCCATCGCCGAAGCTGGTGATTGCGGTGGGCGCGTGCGCGATTGCGGGCGGACCTTACGCGGGCCACGCCGAGCAGCGGAACGGTGCGGACGGCATGTTGCCGGTGGACCTTTACATTCCCGGCTGTCCACCGCATCCGATCACGATCCTGGACGGATTGTTGCGTCTCTTGGGGCGGATGGATTCGGCTTGCTGATTTTTGCCGATTATGCCATGACTATACTTGGATGATTTTATGAATGCAGTGAATGAATTACTTCAAAATTTGATCAAACTTCAGTCCCTCGAATTTGGCGGGAGCGACGACAAGAAGACCGAAGCCGCCATGACGGAATTGCGCGCCAAAATCCCGTCACAAATTCTCGCCCACTATGACCGCATTGTCGTGAAAGGCAAAAAGGGCATCACCTTGGTTCGCGATCAGGTTTGCACGGGTTGTCACATGCGCGTGCCCATCGGCGCCATCATGTCGCTCAAGCACGGAGAGGACATTCAACTCTGTGAGAGTTGCGGCCGGTATCTTTATCTGGCGCCCGAGACGGAAGCGGTTCCCGCGGCACCCACCGCCAGCCCGAAGCCGGTGAAGAAGACCCGCAAGTCCAAAAAATCCGTGCTGGTGGTTTGACCGGGTCAACGACGGGCGCGGCAACGGTGGCGGTCAGTCTCCCGTCATTCCTGAATAAAATAGCTCAGGTTTTCGAGTTCGATGGCCAGGTTGACATTGCTCACCATGATTTCTTCCGGTACGGAAAGGGCGATGGGCGCAAAGTTCAAAATGCCCGTGACACCGGCAGCCACGAGCTGGTTCGCGACTTCCTGGGCCGCGGCGGCAGGCACCGTCAGGATGGACATTTTGATGCGGTGCTGACGGACAAATTCCACGAGTTTGTTCATCCCCAGGATCGGCTGGCCGACTTTTTTGTCGCGATGGCGGCGGGGATCGGCGTCAAAGGCGGCCACGATTTCAAATCCTTCCTTGCCGAAACCACGATACGACAGCAGCGCCAGCCCGAGATGCCCGGCCCCGACCAGGATGACCGGCTGCAGGCGCGACGTGCCGAGTTCATCGGCGATTTTTTTTGACAACTCGGCCACGTCATAACCCAGACCGCGCGTGCCGAAGGTGCCGAAATAGGCGAGGTCCTTGCGCAGCTGCGTGGATTTGACGCCGGCGGCCTTGGCGAGCGCCTCGCTGGAAACGGTGCCGATGCCGTTCTCCCGCAGCCGTGCCAGGCAGCGGAGATAAATCGACAGACGATAGATCGTCTTGCGCGGAATGACTGTGCCGGTTTTCTTCAAGGCGGGCAGAAATTAAGAGGACAAATGTTGAAAAGCAAGGGTGTGAATTGTGATAAATCGGCGATGAGACTGCTGGCGGGGTGCAGCTTGACACTGTCCCAGGTAGGGACGGCGCGCTGCTGTAGAGTTGTCAAGACATCGGTAACAGGTGGCCGTTGACTTCGCTGACTGGATAAATGAACGGCAAGGTGGTTCGGGCGGCGAGGTTGAGTTCCCGGAAATACATGT